>CAJTMU010000004.1 GCA_910577365.1 uncultured Oscillospiraceae bacterium
CAATATTCATTAAAAATAACAGGCATATCCTTGTCGGGTTCGGCAATACGCGGATTTTGCGCTTTCACAAGCTTGTCGCAAACTTCTTCAAGCGATTTTCCCTCGGCAATTACCGCTTTAGGTGTTGTAAACTCTTCATGGGGTTCGACAGTTTTACACCAGTGTCCGAAATCATAATCGGCAAGTCCTCCGCATAGCGACAATGGTTCTTCCCAACGAAAAAGCTCTATCTGCCAGCTTGAAGCGCAGTAAAGCTGTACCCCTATAAATTTGTTTTCCGACGTGTTTTCAAGTACAATAAACGGAAACCACTTCCGCACAGGCATAGACCCAAGCTGCCCGAATTTTTCAACGCGAACTGACGCGCCACACCATGCCTGCTCCATATTCATGTCAACAAGCTTTTGGCTTATGAGTCTGCCCTCCGCACTCCAAAAGGAAGCCGCCCTGTGAATGACGTCGGCATGTATATCCTTTATTGCAAAAGACGACAGCATATCAAGCGTGACCGCACTTTCACCGTTATTTTTAAAAACTGTGCGGCATTCCGTAACATCTCCCTTTTTAATATGCAAGCACTCAATATTGTTTCCAAAGTGTTCAAAAACAGTTTTGTCCTCATCTTCAAACACCTTTTGACAGTTCTGTACCGAACCGCTTCCCGTCATTGTCATTCCGTTGGTAAATCCGCCGCCGAAGTTTTCCAAACGGGTTTTAAATTCAGCGTAAAATTCCATATTATTCCTCCTCCGCAATAATTCTGCACAATTTTTTGTTTAAAAATATTATATTATTTCGCAGGAAATATTACAAGAGCATTAAGCGACCTGTTTTTTAAATATATGTCGCATTATCATAATTTTTGTTTGCTTTTTCTATATCTGCTGGGAGAAATATTGTAATATTTTTTAAAAGCGGCGGTAAAATATTCCCGAGACGAATATCCGAGCTGTTCAGAAACGTCAGCAAGACTTAAAGCCTCGTCCTCCAAAAGTATCACCGCAGCAGACATTTTTGCTTCGGTTTTCTTTTCTCCGAAGCTGCTTCCGTAGTATTTTTTTATTACCCGCTGGGTCTGCCTTTCGCTTAATCCAAGCTGCCTTGAAAGCTTACCCAAGGACGCTGTTTTGTATTCGTACAAAAAATATTCCTCAATTATTATACTTGCTCTTTCGGAAACAGCTGGTGACGGTTCGCTCGTCAGCTTTGAGTCCTTAATGTAATTACGGGCGATAGAAATAACTATTTGGGCAGTCAGCAGTTCTGCCATATTAAGATAGCCATCAAAGCGATTATCAAGCTCGTAAAAAAGCTTTTGGAACAGCGGCAAAAGCCGCTGTTCGTCCTGACCTATCCAGAATTTTTCGGATAAAAATTTTAGAATAATATCGGCGTATTTTTCCTTTTCGTCCTCGTCGGTATGCAAATAAAGGCACCATTCAAGCATCGGAGAGCTTGGGTTGGTCATTTGCGAATGGGGCAACAGCGGTCCGGTTACAAAAAGTGTGTTAGGTGTGACCGCGTATTCCTGCCCATCAGCGTTAAGTGTACCGTACCCATCTGAAATATAATGTATTTCGTAGCAGTTTATCCCGTGGCTGTGAAGAGGGACATTATGTATTATTGAAGAACAGATCAAATTTACGGCATGGAAACAGAAGCCCCCCACACTAAACCGGATATCTAAATTATTATGCATTGTGAAAATTCCACCTTAACTTTAGAATATGCGACATATGCTTTGGCTTAATTATACATTATAAAATAATAAATGTCAATCGGTGCAAAAAACGAAGGCGCAAATGCCGATTTTAAGTAAGCATTGTTCATAAATTAAGCAGCGTGAGGGTTATAGTCCTTTTTCATATCGAAAATATTTACGAAGCATGAAAACTGTTTTCACAAGATTTATGCCCGCAAATGGCTTACCCAAGCCGTTTGCGGGCATAATATCTTTTCGCAGTACTTATATGGTTGGGGCGGAAGGATTTGAACCCTCGGAATGGTGGAGTCAGAGTCCACTGCCTTACCGCTTGGCGACGCCCCAATAATCAACGAATGTAATTATATCACATTTTTTTCGTCTTGTCAAGTGCTTTTTGAAATATTTTCATTTTTTTCAAACAAAATTGCACCAAATAAGCGGCAAAAATATTATTTGCGGTATAAACCCGATTATTCATTTAAATTTAAAAAATTTCTGCACCCAGCTACTCCACCCGACACAGCTTTCTCTTCAAAGTTTTTTGCAAACAGCAGCGTAATGCTTCAAGCTTCAACACAAATGTTGCGTAAAGCCATGCAAAACAAACTGAATAAGGCTTTTTCGAATAATTTCCCGTGTCAAAATTTCGTTGCATTATCTTTTTCTACAAGCTGAAATGAGTGTTTACTTTTTTTAAAACATGTGCTATAATTAAAATAGCTAAGATAGCGGCTCAAAAAACGCTGACAGGCAAGAGCGAGTTACCATCGGAAAATCTAAAAAGATTTAAGGGGAAATTAAAAATGACGATAATACTTGTGGCGGACAACGACTGGGCAATAGGCAAAAATGGCGGTCTTTTGACAAATCTTCCTGCGGATATGAAACATTTCCGCGAAACAACTGCGGGAAGCACAGTGGTTATGGGCAGAAAGACATACGAAAGCTTCCCGAAGCGACCTCTGCCTAACAGGGAGAACTGTGTAATTTCCCGTACCGTAAGTGAATTTGAGGGAGCCAAAACATTCAGGTCGGTGGAAAGCTTTCTTGAATACGCCTCGTCTATTAGTGGTGAGATTTACGTTATAGGGGGCGGAGAAATATACGCACAGCTGCTTCCCTACTGTGACCGCGCCATTATAACACGTGTATATGAATGCTTCGGCGGCGATACATTCTTCGCGGATATTGACGGAATGTCCGAATGGGAGCCTGACGAAGCAAGCCCCGTAATTGAAACCGACTGCCACAATATACGGTTTATACATTATCGGAGGCGAACAGAATGACAAAAGAACAATTTCTTGATTTTTGCCGCGGAATTGACGGGGCGGAAACCGACCAACCATTTAATGATGATTTTAAAACATGGGTCTGCCGACACGTCGATTCACGCAAGTGGTTCGCTGCCGTTATGGAGCTTGATGGAAAAAGCTTTGCAAACCTCAAATGCGACCCGCTTGAAGCAGATTTTCTGAGAAAAGCGTTTAAGGGGATAATTCCCGCTTATCACATGAATAAGGTGCATTGGAACACAGTATATCTGGATTCGGATGTGCCCAACGAAGAAATACAGCGCATGACGCTAAACAGCTTTGAGCTGACCGCCGGCAAAAAGAAAACAAGGTAACAGCGAAAACGGACAAGCTTTTCGGTATGGCGTAAAAATCGGGTAAAAAAGACATAAAAAAGCGGCGGGTATCAACAGAGCGGTAAATAAAAAAGTTTAAGTTTGCCTCTTACAACGGTGCGGGTTTCCGATAGATATGTGAAGTGAGCGCAGCAAACGGAGTACGCTTTTTGAAATTTTAAAAATTAAAATTAATAAGGAGAAAATATGGGTTTTACACAGGGAACGATAGACTTTTTGTTTGAAAACAGACTGCACGACAGCCGCGAATGGTTTGGTGAGCACAAGCAGGACTACAAGGCGCTTGTAACCGAGCCGCTGGGTGAGCTGGTGACAGAGCTTGCTCCCATAATGGCAAAGATAGACAAGATGATAATCTGCGACCCTAAGCGGATATCCAGAATATACCGCGACGCGAGATACGCAAAAGATTCGGTGTTCCGCGACGAGGTGTGGTATACATTCGCGAGAGAGCGTCCAAATGCATGGGCGGGACACCCGGGCTACTATTTTTCGGTTGGAGCGGGCGGAATAAGTTACGGCTGCGGCTACTACTGCGCGGACGGCAGCGTAAAGGAAGCTCTCCGACGAATGATAATAGAGGATAATCCCGTTTATACTGCGGCCTACGAGGCATTAAGGGGACAGAGGACCTTTAAAATGTACGGGGAGCTTTACAAGAAAAATCACTTCCCCGAGCAGCCCGCGGAAAAGTGCGAATGGCTCAACAGAAAGGAATACGGCGTGAGCTTTTTCACCAACGACCCCGCGGTAATGTTCTCGGACAAGCTGATACAGAAAGTAGGTAGGGATTTCAGAAAGGTAGCGCCATTTTATGATTTCTGCATGAGGGCGCACGAGCTTGCGGAGCAGACTTAGCAATGGTATAATTAAGCTAATAGCTTAAAGGAACGCGGAAAAATCCGGAGAAAAACAGAAAAAGGAGCACAAATGATAAGCTGTGTGATATGGGACTGGAACGGCACTTTGCTGGACGACGTGGACGTAAGCATAGAAGCCATGAACCGCGTGCTTGAAAGGTACGGTCTGGAAAGGCTTAATAAAGAACGCTACCGCGAAATATTCCGATTTCCCGTTAGGGATTACTATGAGCTGGCGGGTTTTGACTTCGGCAAGGTCGATTTTGAAAAGCCAGCCTTGGAATTTATTGAGGAATACTATTCGCTGGTCGGGGCGGCGGGATTGTCGCACGGAGCGCTTGAAGCTGTTACCCGCCTCTCAGAAAGCAGTATTCGGCAGGTGATACTTTCCGCCTCGGAGCGGAAGAGTCTTATAGGGCAAGTCAGGCGTCTGGGGATAGAGGGGCGATTCACGGATATCCTTGGTATCAACAACCATTTTGCCGCAAGCAAGGCAGAACTTGCTTTAAAATGGATATCCGACAATAATTTGGATAAAAATAATACGGTATTTATAGGAGATACCACGCACGACTTCGAGACAGCAAGCGCGGCAGGCTGTCCGTGCGTTCTGGTTTCAAGCGGACACCAGAACGCAGATGCGTTGAGGGCGGTATCAACGAACATCGCGCGGGATATCACCGAAGCGGCACAAATGGTTCTGAAACTTGCGGAGGGGGAAGCCGTAAAAATTTAAAGGCTGAACGATAGCGATTAAAAACTAACATGTAGCGGATTATTTAAATTTAGATTATTTGCGCGGGCGGTTCATGGTTCTCGGTCTTTAAGACCCTTTGTTTGTTTTTGCGAAGCTATTTAATACATACCTTGACAATATGACTTGATTGTGGTAAAATATATATCGGAAAATCCTGCTGTCTCATATATGACGACAGCAACATATACATCGGGCAGTAAAGGGCGTTGAAAACCAATGTCAGCCTGTATACAAAGTATTGCTCTCATCTGAATTTTTTTAATTTATTTGAAGAGAAGAGAATAATTTTAAAGAATTTCAAAATCCCTGCAAGCACTCGCCGTTCGTATTGCTCACTTCGCGCGATTGCGGGAATCGGTCAAAATTTGCAGAGCAAATTTTGACACTTTTTGAGATTCGGCTGCACCCATATTACGTTGCAGTAACTTTTTAATAGGGGGTTCTGTTTTGCTTGAATTAAAAGACCTGACATGGCGCTCGCCGGAAGGCGAGGGCATTATAAACGGTATAAGCATTAAAACCGACAGCAGGCTGGTAGTGATAACCGGACCGAACGGCGGCGGAAAAACCACATTGGCAAAGCTTATAGCGGGAGTTGAAACACCAGAGAGCGGCAGCATACTGCTGGATGGCGAGGATATAACAAAGCTGGATATAACGCAGAGAGCCAAGCGAGGCATCGCCTACGCTTTTCAGCAGCCCGTGCGCTTCAAGGGGCTTACGGTAAGAGACCTGCTGGAGTTGGCAGCAGGTGAAAAGCTTAACGAAACGGATTTGTGCCGCCTGCTCAGCCGCGTGGGTCTGTGCGCGGAGGAATATATCGACCGAGAAATGAACGGATCGCTCTCGGGCGGCGAGGCTAAGCGCATTGAAATTGCCACGGTGCTTGCGCGGAACGCGAAGCTGTCTGTGTTCGACGAACCCGAGGCGGGAATTGACTTATGGAGTTTCACGCGTCTGGTGGAGACGTTTGAGGAGATACGTTCGGGCAGCGATGGAAAGCTTGTGGTAATATCCCATCAGGAGAGGATTTTATCAATTGCCGATGAAATAATTGTTGTGGCGGACGGCAGGGTACGCACAGCGGGCGCGAGAGAGGACGTTCTTCCCGCGCTGCTTAAGGGAGAATGCGCCGCCTGCGACTGTCCTAAAAAGAACGGGGGTGTATGCTGATGGAGCTGCCGGAGCTTAATTTTAACGGTATAAGCGCGGATATGCTTAAGGTGATATCGGATTACGACGGGATAAGCGGCTTCAAGGGCGCGTACAATATTCGCGAGGACGGTCAATGCGCGGGACGTATGTCATCGGAGAATATCGAGATAACCTCCAAAACGGATAATCCCGGGATTGATATAAGGGTAAAGCCGTTTACAAAGGGAGAGACAGTATTTATTCCCGCCTGCGTAACTCACAGCGGCGTTGAGGACTTGGTCTACAACGATTTCTACATCGGAGAGGGAGCAGACGTTATCGTGGTGGCGGGCTGCGGAGTGCACAACGACGGGGAGGAACAGGCGCGGCACAACGGCATACACCGCTTTTTCCTGGATAAGGGCGCAAAGGTGCTCTACAAGGAAAAACACGTCGCGACGGGAAACGGCGGCGGGCTTAAGAAAATCGACCCAGTGACTGACTGCTTTCTTAAAGAGGGCGCTACACTGGAGATGGACACGATACAGCTTGGCGGGGTGGACTATTCTGACAGAAAAACGTCCGCCATACTGGACAGCGGAGCTAAAATTATCGTAAGAGAACGTATACTTACCGATAACTCAGAGGAAGCGATATCGCGGTTCGACGTAAAGCTTAATGGTGAGGACAGCGGAGTGGACCTTGTTTCACGCTCAGTAGCGAAAGGAAGCTCTCATCAGGCGTTTTACTCGGTTATAGAGGGCAATAACCGCTGCACTGGGCATTCCGCGTGCGACGCCATTCTTTCCGGAAACGGCAGAGTGGACGCTCAGCCTGCCCTTAATGCTTCCCATGTCGATGCGGAGCTTATCCACGAGGCGGCGATTGGAAAGATAGCGGGAGAGCAGATACTGAAGCTGTGCAGCCTTGGGTTAACACGCGAAGAGGCGGAGGAAAAAATTGTTCAGGGTTTTTTAAAATAACTTGCAGCGGCTTAACAGCGGGAATTACCTGCGTAAGCCGCTTTGTGTCGGTCTTGGGCGGATAGTCGGTGCATATAAAGCTAATCGACGCTTATTGATTTTTTTGCCTGACGATAACCGACTTGTTAGGGAGAGAAATTTTCCACTATTTTTTACTCAGAGATATTGACATTCGGGATGATTTGTGGTATTCTAATATTAACAGCGCCGTTTCAAAAGGAATCAGCGGCGCAGGGTTTTGTGGTAACGATTACTCCGCTCGGGAGGAATATCATGCAAAATACAACAAAAGAAAAGGTGGATAGGTGACAAGCATGGGAAAGGTTATCAATCAGATCAAGCGCACGTCCCTTAAAACGAAGATCATGCTGGCAAGCATGCTGGTGCTCGGTGTGGGACTTTTATGGTGCTCAATAACGGGCGTGACAGCCATGTATTTACAGGCTACGAACGACCTGGAAACTCTTCTTGAGGCAAGTATAAGCGCAGGAACAAGAACTACCCAGGCTTCCATGAGCTATTTCGGTGAAATGCTTATCGGACATACCGCGGACTATGAATTTTTAAACGGCACGGAGGAAGAAAAGGCTGCCCACGCAAAGGCGCTGTCGGCTATGGATGGTTCTATCCTAAACGTTTCGGCGGCGGACGGAACAGGCAGCGTTTTCGGCGGAGGTTCTCTCCCCTCATCGGTAATGAATGGGCTTAGTTCCTCAGCTGTAACAATAACCTCTCCTGCAATAAACTCTGATGGTAAGGTCACCCTTAACTACGCGGTAAAATCGGGTAACGTTATTCTGTCGGCGGAGCTGGACGGTCAATGGCTTTGCAGCGCGTTAGCCTCCCTTAAGACCGATCAGTTCGGCGATGTGGCGATACTTGACGCTAACGGTGCGTTGGTGGCTGCGGAAAACATTGAATTGGTCAAAGAGAGCATAGGCAGTAGCAAATACAAGCATTATGTAATGACAACACCCGGATCCGTGAAAATTTTTGATAAAGAAAGAGTAAACGGTGAGGATATGCGCTACGGTGCGCAGCTTATAGAAAGCACCAACGGCTGGACAATGTTCGCGGGTATAAATCAAAGCAAATATTTTCTTTCTGCAAACACAATAACCTTTATTCTTATCGGCATTATTCTTGTGACATTCATTACAGGTTCGCTTATCATCGTGGGCGTAACAAGACGCATAATAAAGCCTATTGGAATCATTCGCAAAAAAGTTTTGGATATGTCCGCAGGTAACCTTTCTGGCGGCAGCATAACCGTAAACTCCAACGACGAGCTGCTGGAGCTTGCTGAGGCTGTCAACTCAATGTCGGATTACATAGAAAACATTATCGGCGATATCCATCACACTGCGGAAGAGATCTCAAAAGAAAATCTTTGTGTTACACCAAGCGCCGAATATGTGGGAGATTTTATTCCCATAAGAGACTCCCTGCGAAATATAGTGGACTCCATGACAGGGATAATAAAGCAGCTTGAGCGCTCAGGCAAAGATGTGGCAAACCATTCCGAGGATATGTCACGCAACGCTGAAACGCTTTCCCAGGCAGCAGTGGAGCAGGAATCCACTGTACATGAGCTGAACGAAAGAGTTCATGAAATATCCGATACCATTAATACCAATGCACAGAATGCGTCCAAGGCAAGAGATATCGCAGGGCACTCCAAGCAGCTTGTCAATGAGGGCAACGCAAAAATGCGCGATATGCTGACAGCAATGGAGGAGATAAACACAACATCTTCAGAGATTGCAAATATTATAAAAACCATTCAGGATATATCTTTCCAGACCAATATTCTCGCAATCAACGCATCTATTGAGGCGGCGCGAGCGGGGCTGGCGGGAGAAGGCTTCGCAGTTGTAGCTGGGGAAGTTGGCGCTCTCGCAAGCAAAACCGCGGAGGCTGCCAAGAACACCACCGGACTTATCGGAACATCTGTAAAAGCGGTGGCAAACGGCAGAGTTATCGCAGACCAGACAGCGGAAATGCTGAGCAAGATAGTGGAAGAAACCGACGCTACGGCGGTAGTCATTGAGCATATCGCAGAGGCCTCGGCTGAACAGGCGGATTCCGTAAAGCAGATCATAGCGGGCATGGAGCAGATATCCGCTTCCGTTTCGGAAACAAGCGCATCCTCGCAGCAGTCCGCGGCTTCCTCACAGGAACTGTTCAACGAATCCAGAACGCTGCTTGAGATAGTAAATCGCTTCAGCATTGATGAAAACGCGCCCAAGAGAGCGCCTAAGTCGGTTCCCAAGGCGGAAACCAAAACAGAAAGCAAGCCTGTGGAAAGTTCCTCTGTTACCAAAACAGAAAGCAAACCCGCCGCCAAAACGGAGAACAAACCCGCTTCAAAGCCCGTAAGCAGACCAGTGGAACAAAAGCCTGCTCCTGCTGCGGCGGCGAAGCCTATAAACAAGCCTGCGGATAGCAAGGCTTCCGTAAATACAGAAAGCAGACCTGCTTCTAAGCCTGAAAAATCTGCCGAGCAGAAGCCAGTTACGCCATCTAAACCAACAACCTCCGCAGCAAGACCCACGGCTCAAAAGACCGCAGCGCCTGCTCCTGTTCCCGTAGCTAAGGCTACCGCTACTCCTGTCAAGAGAACCATCGTTCTTGATGACGACAAATATTAAAACAGATTAACCTTTAAATAAATTTTGGAGGAAAACAAAATGAGCATTGAAACAAAGGAATTTGGCTTTTTCCGCGGCTACAAGTGCTTTCTGTTCACACTGACAAACAAAAACGGCATGAGCGCAGCACTCACTAATTTCGGAGGCGCTGTCGTACAGCTTAATGTCGCAGACAGAAACGGCAAATACGCGGATGTTGTACTGGGATACGACACTCTTCAGGAGTATATCGACGGGGATTCCACCCACGGCGCACTGGTAGGCCGGTATGCCAACCGCATAGGCGGCGCGGAAATAACCGTAAGCGGAAAGAAATACAAACTCTCCGCCAATGACAACAAGGTGAATCATCTGCATGGTGGATTTTTCGGCTACAACAAGCGCGTATGGACGGTTGAGGACACTGTTGGCGGCGACGAGCCTTCAGTGACATTCGGTTACATCAGCCCCGATGGTGAGGAGAATTTTCCCGGCACGGTGAAAATCAAGGTGAAATACACGCTTACGGCAGCCAACGGTCTGGAGATAGATTATACAGCTGTATCCGATGCAGATACGGTAATAAATCTCACGAACCACTCTTATTTTAACCTTAAGGGAGCGGGAAGCGGAGACATTAAGGATCATGTGGTAACGCTGAAAGCCGCTTCCTATACGCCCGTAGACGGACTGCTCATTCCCACAGGGGAGATCGCTCCCGTTGCGGGAACAGCGTTTGATTTCAATACACCCAAACCCGTAAGAGAAGATATGGACAGCGGAAAGCTTCCCGAGGGCTATGACCATAACTTTGTGTTGGGTGAAGCGGGAGTTATGCGCACCGCCGCAGAAGTGTATGAGCCGGAAAGCGGACGCGTAATGACCGTAAAGACCGACAAGCCCGCTATTCAGCTATATATCGGTATAGGGCTAAAGGGCGAAACAGGTAAGGGCGGAATGAAATATCCACAGTACGCCGGACTTTGTCTTGAAAGCCAGTACTCCCCTGACACACCCAATCAGCCGCAATTTGGATGCTGCCTGTACAAGGCTGGAGAAACATACCACTTTACCACTATTTATGAGTTCTCAACAAGATAACATGAAAGCCCTACAAAGGGTACATCATGTTTAAGTTACACTTTGTTATATTTATCTTAATCGCGGTTTTTTCTTTATATGATTTTTATAAAAAACCTCCCCAATATCGATTGGGGAGGTTTTTATGATATCAAAAATCACTTAAGCAGCTTTTTCAGCCTTTCCATTGCTTCTGCGGTAGCCTCGTGCGTCCCGAACGCAGTCAGTCTGAACCAACCATTGCCGTTTTTGCCGAAGCCCGCGCCGGGTGTTCCCACCACCTGTATCTCATTCAGCAGGTAATCAAAAAACCCCCAGCTGCCCATACCGTTCGGGCATTTGAGCCAGATATACGGGGAATTCACTCCACCTGTATACTTTATACCCAGCTCGTCGCATGCCGCGGCAATCATATGCGCGTTCTCACGGTAATAATCTATGGCTTCATGGGTCTGCTTCTGACCCTCGGGTGTGAACACCGCTTCCGCGCCGCGCTGCACAGGGTAAGAAACACCGTTAAATTTGCTTCCTTCGCGTCTGTTCCACAGATCGGCGAGCTTTACGTCGTTCCCCGCGCTGTCCTTCTGCACCAGCTCATTGGGCACGACCGTGTAGCCGCAGCGTGTTCCTGTGAATCCCGCCGTTTTTGAAAGCGAGCATATCTCAATAGCGCAGCGTTTCGCTCCCTCAATGCAGAATATGCTGCGTGGAATATCCTTTTCGGTAATAAATGCCTCGTAAGCCGAATCGTAGATAATGACCGCGTTGTTGCTCAGCGCATAATCCACCCATTCTTTCAGCTGAGCGGCAGTGTAAACCGATCCAGTGGGATTGTTTGGAGAGCACAGATATATCAGGTCGGCTTTTACAGAGGGATTTGGCATCGCCGCGAAGCCGTTCTCCTCATTGGAATCCGCATAAATCACAGTGTTTCCGCTCATTATGTTGGAGTCAACATATACGGGGTATGCGGGGTCTGTGACAAGAACGGTGTTCCCTGCACCGAAAATGTCTATAATATTTCCGCAGTCGCTCTTCGCACCATCGCTTATGCGTATCTCGTCAGGTGACACGTCCGCACCAAAGCTCTTGTAGTAGCCCGAAACCGCCTCGCGCAGGAATTCATATCCCGCGCCGCTGTCCTCATATCCGCGGAATGTCTCCATAACACCCATCTCACGGCACGCCTTTTCCATAGCCTCCACCACCACGGGAGCCAGCGGACGGGTAACGTCTCCTATACCCATTCTTATCAGCTTCGCATCCGGATGCGCCGCAGTGTAGGCCTTAATCTTCTTTGCGATGTCAATAAACAAGTAATTTTTCTCCAGCCTTGAAAAATTTTCATTAAGCTTTGCCATTTTAATTATCCTTTCTTATTTCAATTTAAAATTTTTCGCGCACTGCTTAACAAGGTTCATTACGCTTCGTGTAATGAACCTTAGTCGCCTGCGGAAAACTTCCTGAGCAGACGTTCTGTCGCTCTGAGCTTTCAGCGCTCTCGCTCAACGCTTTAAATGCGCCTATCTTGCTTTAATCCTTTGCCGTTTATAAAAACAAAATACTCATATATATTAAAACACAAATTTTCCTTTTTGTCAATCCTTAAAACGGAAATTTGTAAAATCGAGATTAAAAAATGTTTTACGGATTATAATATTATTGACAGAACAATATAAGGGGCAAAACCGAACGAATAAGTTAAGTGTTTTTGTGCTGATTGCACAAAATGTAAAAAAAAAGAATTATTTTGAAAATTGTACTTTAAATTTCATTAAAAGTATGGTATAATATATTGCGTGAGTGCATATGCTCATGCTTTGTTATGCATTAATACGCGCCCCAAGATCGCACGACCTTTGGGCAGCGTTTACAATAATATAAATCAGCCTGCATTATTTCTTCTTATTTATCGGAGCCATAACGGCTTGGCGGGCGGGGGGAAGTGTTTTTTTGGAGAAGTACATTATAAAGGGCGGAAAACCGCTCGGCGGCGAGGTAGTTATCAGCGGAGCAAAAAACGCGGTGGCGGCAATACTGCCGGCAGTTATTCTTTCTGACGAACCCTGTGTTATAGAAAATATACCCAATATCAGTGATGTTACCATCACACTGCAAATCATGTCCGAAATGGGCGCAAAAATACGTATGCTCAACAAGACCACAGTGGAGATAGATCCCGCGGATATACAGAATCTGCCTGTTCCTTATGAAAAGGCAAAGCTTATGAGAAGCTCCACGTATTTTCTGGGAACGCTTCTCGGAAAATTTCATGAGGCTCATGTTTCTATGCCGGGCGGCTGCAATCTCGGCGACAGACCAATTGACCAGCATTTGAAATGCTTCTCGGCTCTGGGTGCAAGTCATGATATCGACGGAGGTATGGTCAATCTTCACGCGGATAAGCTGGCGGGCAGTCAGATATTCTTTGATAAAAACAGCGTCGGCGCTACCATTAACGGTATAATGGCTGCCGTAAAGGCAGACGGTCTTACTGTTATCGAAAACGCTGCAAAAGAGCCTACCGTGGTCGACCTTGCGAACTGTCTTAACTCTATGGGTGCAGATATACTCGGTGCGGGTACTGACGTAATCAAAATACGCGGTGTAAAGAAACTGCACGGCACAAATTACAGTGTTATTCCCGACCAGATTGAAGCGGGAACCTTTATGACAATCGCGGCGGCTACACGCAGTGAGCTTCTGATAAAGAACGTGATACCCAAGCACCTTGAGCCTATTACCAACAAGCTGATAAAAATAGGCGTTCAGGTAGAGCAATATGACGACGCGGTTCGCGTTATCGGCGGCGGCGAATACTTCGGAACGAGTATCAAAACCCAGCCGCACCCCGGTTTCCCTACCGATATGCAGCCTCAAATGGCGGCGGTGCTGACCTGCGCAAAGGGCATGAGCATGGTTACTGAAAGCATTTTTGATAACCGATTCCGTTATGTGGACGAATTGAGAAGAATGGGCGCAAATGTTTCAGTTGAGGGAAGGGTTGCGGTCATTGAGGGTGTTGAGCGGCTGAAAGGCGCTCCGGTTAAGGCCACCGACCTGAGGGCGGGCGCGGCGCTAATAGTGGCAGCTCTCGGCGCTGAGGGCGTCACGGAAATTAACGATATTTTCCATATTGAGCGCGGCTATGAGAACATGGAGGTCAAGCTTCGCAATCTCGGTGCGGATATTGTTAAAGTAGACGAGCCGGATCCCTCGGCGGAAATACCCGCAAAAAAGGCTATTTGAAAGCTGTCAATATAAAGAAGGTCAAAACGGCAAAATGGCAAGAATTTATCCTATCTGTTCGTCAAGCAGCGGAAACTGCACCTTTATAGGCACCCGCGGCAACGGAATACTTGTTGACGTGGGCTGCTCGCATAAAATGCTGAAGAGTTCTTTGGCGCTTATTGATACTGATATCAGCGGTATTGAGGCGATTTTTATAACACATGAGCATATCGACCATATAAAGGGCTTGGAACAGATAATAAAGCATACTAAGATCCCCGTATTTTCATCCGCGGGGACAATTTCATATCTGAAAAACAAAATTCCAACTGAAAATCGTTTTTATGATATCACGCGGGAAAACTACGTCAGCGCGGGGTTTGAGGTAAGTTCTTTCCGCACCTCGCACGACGCTGCGGAGAGTGTGGGATATAAGGTAAAATATCACGGTGCGAGCTTCGCGGTATGTACTGATACGGGAACTGTTACCGAAGAGGCGAAGGCTGCTCTGCGAGGCTGTGAAACGGTTCTGCTGGAGAGCAACTATGACGTGGAAATGCTGCGGAAAAACCCAAAATACCACGCAGAATTGAAACGAAGGATACTTGGCGACCGCGGGCATCTTTCAAACAACGAATGTGCGGAATTTGCCGCGGAGCTTGTTAGAAACGGAACATCTCATATCGTTCTCGGACATTTGAGCCGCGAGAACAACACACCCTCCACCGCTTACTCATGCACACGTGACAGGCTTAAAACTCATGGGCTGTTGGTCGAGCGTGACTATACACTGAATGTTGCACCGGTAAATACCGAGGGAGAATACATAAGCGTTTGAGATGATCACATATTACGAAAGGGGTACGGTGGTCAGAATGTTTGACATAAAAATAATACAAGAGCATAATTTTCGTGATGGTATAATAACTGACCTCGAAACCTGGGGAAACGGTGATATCGTTCTGCACGGAGAGTTTCCACCGTCGGAAACCGAGCGAAGCGACTGCCGGTTCTTTTATTTCAGATTCAGTCAGCCGGAGCCGCTGAGGGAGCTGCCAAAAGACCTGATAGGGTCTACTGTTGCCGCAGTGGAAATATGCGAAATGGCGTGCGGATATTCTGTTAAGCTCTCGTTTGGGATGAAAAATGGAGTAATCAGTACAGACTTCAACTGCGAAAATATATTCTGCAAGCTGCAGCGGTACAAAGGAATGTCCTACCGCAATATGTACGGTACAGAGGAATATAATCGATATATTGATAAAAGAAAATATGTTCTGGACGAGAAGTACTTTACCGAGCGAAAAAGCTACAAGCTGCCAGAGGATTATACCCTTGAGACCGCGGTCTATTCAGATGTTGAAAAACAGGTTGTAAAAGCGGCAATGGTAAAGTGCGCAATAAAGAAATCGGGGAAAACGGTTTACGAATACCTGTCGGCAGATGACCACGTCAGACCCTTGACAGATTTTTTTACTCACCGAAACGGACACAGGTATTTCCCGTTTCGTATTGCTCTATACGGAATAAGCTATCTTGAGCTTGATACGTTGAAAGTCAACAATTATATCCCCGAGGGCTTTCAGCACGAATATGACTATCCATTTGGCGAATCGTTCATAATAACTGATCTGCACTATGATATCAATACGGGAATGATCGCCTACGGCGGCTGCTACTGGGCGGGAACTGCCGACGTTATGTCGGGTATATTCGAGGACCCTTTAAACTTTGCGCCAAGACTTATCAGCCTTCACACTATTATTGACCCAGAATATGAGCTGTATGACGATATCGAATTTGAGCGCTGGGATGGAAATAACATAGTGGTAAAGGCAGACGGCAAACCCGTTTCCGTAAAAATAAATGAAATTACCGATCGTTTGAAAGCGGCGTGCAACTGATTGCACGCCGCTTCAGCTTGTAGAAAATGTTATAGCAACTTAATGCTGACGCAGCAAATTTCTCACATGAAGTCTGATGAGGTTTATCCTGCAAAACGGAGCGAACTGCGGCGAGCGGATTATGGGTGCATGAAAAATCAAAATTTGATAAATTCTGCCTTAATCAACACTTTTTATACAGGCTGACGCAGTGCGAAGCTTAATGCGAACCGACTTTTATGAAAATAATACCGACCAGTATTGTTTTCATACAAAATTGAATTGGCAGGAATTTAGCAATATATTGACAACATTTTTACTGTTTTTGAGTAAAAAAATAAAAAAGCTATTGACAAATCAAATTGTATGAGTTAAACTGTATATATCATACATTAACAGCTGATTAATACCGCAAAATGGAAAGGAAAAAGAAATGGTAAGAATTCGAGATCTGCGCAAAAAGTACGGCGCTATCCCTGTACTTAACGGTTTGAGCATGGATATCGAGGACGGGGACGTCTATGGTTTTCTGGGGCGCAACGGCTGTGGAAAAACCACGACAATGAATATTATCTGCAATATTATTCCCAAAGACGAGGGCAAGATCACTTTAGGTAACGGCAAGCCGATAAAGGTCGGGTATCTGCCGGAAAGCCCTATGATATACGGCTATATGACCGCAAAAGAGTATCTGGAATATATTGCCGCTTGCAGCGAATGGCAGGGCGACGTAAACAGGCGCGTTGCAGAGGTGCTTGATGTAGTCGGGCTATCGAAAGCCGCCAACCAGCGCGCAAAGGGTTTCTCGCGCGGCATGACGCAGCGTCTCGGAATGGGCGCGGCTATACTCGGCAACCCCGAGCTGCTGATTTTTGACGAGCCTACCTCGGCACTTGACCCGCAAGGACGTGCAGAAGTAATCTCGATAATCAACCGTCTGAAATCCATGGGCTGCACGATAGTGCTTTCAACTCATATCTTATCTGATGTTGAGCGTGTTGCAAACCGGATAGGCATAATGAGAAACGGAGTGCTCGCAGAGGAGGGCAGCCTTAAAGAGCTGCTGAGAAGGCAGGGCGGAGACGTTATCAACATTACCGTAAGAGGGCTTACACAGGAGAACAAAATAAAGCTCCTGTCGGTTGACTTCGCCCGTGCGGAATACAACAATGATGAGGATCTGTTCCGCTTTGGAACGGAAGACGCGGAGGATACCGCAAGGCGGCTTATGCGGCTGATGGCTGACAACGATATTGTCGCGGAAAGCTTCAGCATAGGTACGGCTACCTTGGAAGAGGTATTCGGAAAGGTGGTGGGCTGATATGCAGATAAAATACGGATTTAAAAAGGAATGGCTTCAGTTTTCACGCACATTCCGCTTCGGCGGTATACTTATAGCCATTTTCTCGTTCGCTCTGGCAGACCCGCTGATGTATATGCTGCTAAATTTTATGATGAATTATATCAATAATATGGAATATCCGCAGATGGCTGCTGTGATGACTATGAGTAACGGAACGAACACTCTTGATATGGTTTCGGGAATGATAAACGATTCGGGGCTTATTTTCTCGATGACCATGGCTGACCTGTGCGCAACGTCGCTGCTGATAATCATGCTAATACTCATGTCGCCCGCAGGCGGCGAACAGAAAAAGCGCGCCACCATAATCCCCTCCTGCTGCGGGCTGAAATATTTCAACTACCTTGTGCCGAAATTCGTTATCTATCCGCTTACCGTTTTCGGCGGCACGTTCCTTGCGGTTATAACCGCAGGCGGTCTGTGCAATATGCTGTTCAGCGAAAATCATATCGATTTCGGAATGATACTTCTGGCGGCATTCCTGTGCGCGGTATACGCGGCGTTCATTACCACCGTGTACCTTTCAATAGGGCTTTGCACAAGCAAGCCCGGCGTAGTGACGGTGCTGGTGTATCTGGGCGCCTCGCTTGTGGAAATTATTCTGACAAGCCTTGACCTTACCAAATTCCACCCGTTTACGCTAAGATCGCTGGTCACAAGCGAAATGTTTGTGGGAGAGTTTGAGCTTTCGGAAAATATTGCAAGCATTTGCGTGGGCACGCTGCTTTCAATTATAGTTATGGCGCTGATGTTCTTTATGGCTTACGCAGTGCTTAACGCGAAAAAAATAAACAATCAAGAGGACAAGCCGGAATTTTAACGCGTCGGAGAAAATCTTTTTAAATTTGAAATAAAAGGCGGCGGCAGCGACGTTGATTACGTCTGCGAAAGGCTTGTCGAGTACAACTTGCGGCAGGTGCCGCGCTCCCAGCGGGAAAACTTCATCGACATAAGCAGAAAGTTCACGGACGAAAACAAAAGAATTATCGGGGGCTGCGTCGCTGAGATATACTGCTGGAATATCACTTGGATTGATGTGCTGTGGGTCGATGAGAATTTCAGAGGGAACGGGCTGGGCTCGGCGCTTCTGAAAGATACAGAGAAGACCGCCGTAAGAGAGGGCTGTTCGCTTATACACCTCGATACGTTTGATTTTCAGGCAAAGGATTTTTACGCTAAACACGACTATGAGGTATTCGGCGTACTTGAGGACTGCTCGAGGGACATTGCAGATACTACCTTAAAAAGAAGATAGGTAATAAACGATAAAGTCTAACACCATCTCAGCGGGGCGGAAGCGCATCTGACATGTGTTATTGTATAATTGAGGGGGATAGCTTTTATGGCAAAGGTCATCATGATGTGCGGCAGAATATGCTGCGGCAAAAGCACATACGCGCGGAGGCTGAGAACAGAAATAAACGCAGCGGTGCTTTCGATTGACGAGATAATGCTCGCCGTTTTCGGTCAATACGCGGGAGAAAAGCACGATGAATATGTTGAAAGGCTTAAAAAGTATTTTTTCGGAAAATCGGCGGAGCTTATCGAAGCGGGGATAAACGTTATTCTTGACTGGGGCTTCTGGACAAGGGAAGAAAGGCAGTATGCGAGGAAATTTTACGCGGCGCGCGATATCGGGTGCGAGCTTCACTATATCGACATAAGCGACGGGCTTTGGTCGGAACGGCTGTGCAAAAGGAATGCTCTTGTGAAGTCGGGAAAAGCAAACGATTATTTTGTGGACGAAAATCTTGCCCGAAAGTTTGCCTCGATATTTGAGCCGCCCGATGCCGAGGAAACGGATATCACAATATATGAGGACGATACCGATATGGAGGAGCTATGACAGAACAGGAAAAAATGCTTAAGGGCATGATCTATGACCCGTCGGACGAGGAGCTTGTCCGCAAACGGCTGAAGGCTCACCGTCTTTCAAAGGCTTTCAGCGACACGCCCGAGGAGGACGAAAAAACGCGCGCGGAGATACTTGCTCAGCTTGTTCCGAATATGAGAGAGGGCACCGCTTTGAACTCGCCGATAGCCTTCGATTACGGCATCTTCACCTCTTTCGGAACAAACTGCTTTGCGAATTTCAATTTTACCGTGCTGGACTGCTGTCCCGTTACAATAGGGAATGATGTGTTTTTCGGTCCCAACTGCTCGCTTTATACACCCATTCACCCGCTTATTGCGGAGGAAAGGAAATTACGCAGAAAAGCCGACGGAACGCTTTACGACCTTGAATACGCCGCTCCGATAAATATTGAGGACGGCTGCTGGATAGCAGGCGGAGTGACAATATGCGGAGGCGTGACGATAGGCAAAGGCTCGGTTATCGGCGCGGGTAGCGTGGTCACACGCGATATTCCGTCGGGAGTCTTTGCTGCGGGAAACCCTTGCAGGGTCATTCGCAATATTACGGAGAATGATTCTATATACAAAAAAAGCTTTTTGTTTGAAACATAATGATTTATATGCATTAACAAACCGCCCGAGTTGCCTCGGGCGGTCAGACTGTATATAAAGTGTTTACCTAAGCTGAAATATTTAAATTTGAAATTTTCCGCGACCCGCCTAAGTACGCAACACTCTGCTTCGCTCCGTGTTACGTATTTAGGCTCTCGCGAAAAATTTGCTGCGTCAACGTTGCGCTGCACTAACTTTTTATACAAGCTGACCGCCCGAATTACTTCGGGCGGTGTTTTTTATCCTTTGATTATAGGGGAATATCTGATCCTTATATTCGGCATTTTGGTTATCTCCGAATAGTAATTCATCTGCCAGTCATCGCCCTGCGAGGGATCGTTCTCGCCGCTTGCGGGAGGCGCAAAAATCTTCAGTGTCATATCCGCTTCGCCGTTCAAGGGCTTCTCGAAAAATGCGGGCATTAGGTCTATACACTTTGCCTCAGGGCTTTTGTAGAACCACTTTCCGTTAAGCTCCATCATCAGATTCAGCGGCTCGTCAAAATAAATCTCGCAGAACACGGGGCTTTTCTCGAAATGCAGAGGAATGGCAATTCCGGTGCTGTCCTCGCTGCCGCCCCAGCGAAGTTTCGCGGGGAGCGTTACCTCGCCAACCTGCTCTACTGCAGGTGAGAAATACTCGTCGTGAATTATCTCCTTATAGGTCTGCATAGCGGGCTGCTCTACGCCTACATCGGGGTTGTTGGGATCCTCTATTTCCAGACCAAGGCGGCCCCTATCACGGAACTGGTAGAAAGTGAAGCCGTTGAACCAGCCCTGATCGCTGTCATTTTTAAGCAGCTCGGTGAACTCCTTTATCATATCCGCCTGATCGTAAGGTCCGGTAACGTCGCCGTCGGCGTTAAACTCGCTCATTACCATGGGCTTCTTAACTCCGCCGCAAAGCTCGCGATAGCGCTTTTCGGAGAGCTTGGTAAGGTTATAAACGTCGGATACCTTGCTGCGCCCGAAGCTTGTGCCGCCCTCGTCCGCAACATCGTAGGGCCAGCCCCAGTGCAGTGACATATATTTGTCCACCGACCATATATCCGTAGCTCTTACGGCTTCGGCAAACTCTTTTTCCATCTCAATTTCATCGGGCTTTTCGGGGTTCTCAACTCCGCCGATACAAAGCACTGTGGATACGTTGGGCGCTTCTCTCTTTATTATGTTATGGAAACGAACGTAGAAATCAGCTATTTCCTGATAAGTGGCACGCTTGGTGAAAGAAAACCAGTTACCCGTGGCTTCGTGATTTATACGAAGCTGCATTCTTCCATATGTGCGCAGCTCCTGCGCGATTTTTACAAGATACTCGTCGGTAAGATTCGGGTCAATGGTAATAGTCAGGATAACGTCCTGCCCGTGGCGGCGCACGTCCTTCATACAGGTGAAAGGCTCATCGTCGGTCGTACCGCCGATACCTCCCTTATAGGTGAAATAATCGTCATAGGGATAATCCCACTGGAAAGATACGTCCTTATCCGCGAACGCGTCCCTCGCGCGCTTCGGGAACGCTTCATCAAGGGGATAATAACAATACATAAGGCTTACCGCGCGGTGAGGTCTGCCCAGCTTATGCAGGATATAATCCTGATTTACATATTCGCCGCGCTCACTGCCGTCGCCTAAGTCCACCGCGCACTTTGCGGGCGTAAGCTTGATTTCATAAAGTTTTTCCATATCAATTGTCCTCCTTTATACGGGTTTCCCCGCTGTTGAAACAAGTATATCATATACTGAAAACGTTTTCAAGATGTTGGGAATTTTATTATATCTTTTGGTCATTAAAGCAAACTTTGCTGATGTCAACAAATTCGCCGGCGTGCCATATGAACGTCAAGGTTTTTTGACTTTGACACGCACACCCAAAAATTTTTTGTAAAACAAGCGTTGAGCGTATATGAGCACGAGTTATAAATTACTTATTCGCCTGAAAGTCAATAAAAGCTTTTGTTTGTTCTCTGACATATTCGTGAATATCCGTTCTATCCGCCACATCTTTTAAAACGTTGATATACTCATTTTTTCCGGCATTGATGCATCTGTTTACCATAAAAACAGTGGTAAATGAGGGACTTCTTTTTACGGATTCCAACAGAAGTATTTCATAATCGGGGGAAAACTGCTCTATAAAATGTACGATTGCTCCCGGGTCACCAAACCAGACCTCGGGGTGTCTTTCCAAAAGACTTAACAGTCCCCCAACAGCATTCAACCCGTATCCGGCACTTTTAATATTATCTATGCTTTCATACATTACCGCCATATCCGCTTCACCATCTCTGATGGATTGCTCAATTTTTGCAATTTCCTCATCCAATACGCTCATTCTTTTTCACCCCCCCGCGGCATAACCGCTATAAATATATTTATTCATATGTACAGTTAAAATCGGTAAACTTCGCGCTGCCGCCGACTGCGTACAAACCGAGAACAACTCCCGTGAACCCGCCCGACACCTCGCTGGTGAGATATTTTGACTGCGCCGAACCGAGTGTTTTCTCTCCGTTTTCCGTAACGACCGCGAACGTGTAAGAATAATTGCCCATATACAGCTTCAGGATAACCTCGCCGCATGCCAGAGAAACCGTATTCTGTATGTGCTTGATATCCCCGATATTAAGCTTTTCTACCGCCTCAAAGCCCTCCGCGGTCTTTCTTACGGCAATTTCGTAATGCTCGTTTTCGCACATAAACGCCGTAACCCCCGCTTCGCCGTCAATCAATTTAACTTTTACCGAGAGCACTCCGTTAAAATCCCGCTGGCGCAGACCTATAAACGTAGGAGAAGCCACATTGTCAAGCGTTTTGTCCGTACCCCGAAGCACGGCGCTATGGTCGAACAGAACATAATTGTTCATTTCGGGGTGGCGCAGAAAGCACCAATCCCTGCTCCAATCGGTATTTTCAAAAGTGTACCGTTTTTTCACACGCTGAACGAAATCACCCTTTATCTCATAGCTTTCCGCGGCGGTCCTGTCAAGCCCCGCATAAAACCAACCATCCTCGGTAAATGTCACGGGAACCATAAAGACCTCGCGCCCCAGATTATGATACGGCATCCAGTCGCCCTGCTGACGGAATCCAAGACACAGGATATGCCAATCGCCGTTTTTGTCGCATATCAGATCGCCGTGCCCTATGCCCTGTATTATGCATGGAGCTTTGTTCCTGTTTGTTATTATGGGATTGTCGGGGCAGGTCGTGAATTTTCCGCCCTTGTCTCCCCAAACTGAATCGCCGCGCGCGAGCGTTATCATGTGACCGTATTCCGTGCCGCCCTCAGCAGCCATCAGATAATATGTACCGTTTATCTTATACAAATGTGGGCTTTCAAGATATCTGCCGCCCGAGCCTTGCCAGATACAGCGGCTCTCGGTAAGCTTTTTGCCCGTGGCAATATCTATTTCGCACTGGACAACTCCGCCGACTCCGCTGCTGTCGGTGCCGTTGCTCATGAAATACGTCCTGCCGTCCTCAAAATACAGCGACGGGTCGATACCGTCTTGCTCAACATATACCGGCTCACTCCACTCGCCGTAAATATCGTCAGTATAAACATAAAAATTCTGATGGGTGGTGTCGTTGGTGGTGACCATGTAAAACCGCCCGTCGTTATACCTTATCGTCGGGGCGAACACCCCGCCCGAGCTGTTTATCCCCTCAAGCATTACCTGACTTTTACGCGTAAGGACATGACCTATCTGTTCCCAATTCACCAAGTCATCGCTTTCAAACAGCGGCACTCCTGGGAAGAATTGAAAAGAGCTGCACACCAAATAATACTTTCCGTTTGCCGAGCATACGCTGGGATCGGGGTAAAACCCCTTTACTACCGGATTAGAATATCTCATCTTGTATCTCCTTATTTTGATTTAAAACTATTCGCGACCCGCCTGAATGCGCACCGCTTTGCTTCGCTGAGTGTTGTGCATTCAGGCTCTCGTGAAAAAACTCCTGCATGGACAGTCGGTAATATTTACTTTCAGTGTCTTCGATCTATTGATTTTGGGTCGGGTTTGGATTAGAAATGTTCTGAAAACTCCGCGTTTTGAGCGGGAATGCGGAGTCGGGTTTCCCAAGGGACGCGTCCCTTTAGTGTAGTGTCGGAGCAGTGCTCAGACCGAAGTTTGGTGGCAGCCAGATCTCACATTAACAATACAATGCTATTGGATGCGCTTACCGCTGATAATACGCTCACCGCTCTTCCTTTTTCCCCGCAAAATCAAAATCAATAAACCCGCCGTTAACATTGACGCTCACGCATTTTACCCTTACCTTATCACCCACCGTGTAAACAGTGCCGTCGGCGGCGCCCGTCAGTATGACGCTGTGCATTACCTCATATTCGCCAAGCGGCAGCGAACTTACGGGTATCATTCCTTCGACAGTGTTCTCCAATGCAACGAAAACTCCAGAGGGGCTTACTCCCGATATAAACCCGTCAAACTCCTCTCCGACGTGCCCTTTCATATACTCCGCCATATACAGATTTTCGCACTCACGCTCGCAGTGTATCGCGGAAAGCTCGGTGTTTGACGCCTGAAGCGACGCGCGGTTCGCAAACTCACCGTAACGCTTGCATATCTTTTCCGTACTTAAAGCATACACATAATCCGTAAGTATGCGGTGTATGGAAAGATCCGCGTAGCGTCGTATCGGAGATGTGAAGTGCGCGTATTCGGGCATGACCAGACCGTAATGCCCGAGCGGCTCCTGCGAATACTTCGCCTTCATCATGGAGCGGAGTATTATCCTGTTGATAACGGTATACTTTTCGCTGTCCCTATTTTCGCGGATAATTCTCGCCAAATCGGCGGCGGTGGAATTTTCGCCTATCCCCTCGGGATTTACCCTCAGCGCCGTAAGCGTTTCGTTGAGCGCTATAAGCTTATCCGCGGGCGGCGCTTCGTGAACGCGGTACACAAAGGGTATCTTTTCTTTCATGGCAAGAGAAGCCGCCGCGTTGTTTGCCATCAGCATAAACTCCTCTATTATACCCTCCGCCACGCCTCTTTCACGCGGCTTCACATCAACGCACACGCCATTTTCATCGGTTATTATCTTGGATTCCGCCGTGTCTATCTCGGGCGCGCCGCGGGCTATCCTGTTCTTTTCGAGTATCTCCGCAAGCTCCCTCATTACGGGTATTCTGTCAATGACCCTTGCGTATTTTTCCTTTATCTCATCGTCCGCTGTTCCGTCAATTATCTTGTTTACCTCGGAATACACACCCTTTACGCGGCTGCGTATCACTGTTTTCTCAAAGTGGTATTTAAGAAGTTTTCCGTCGCCGCTTACTTCCATAAGGCAGGAGAATGCAAGCCTATCCACGTTAGGGTTGAGCGAGCATATTCCGTTTGACAGCTCTTTGGGGAGCATGGGCACTACCCTGTCCGCGTAATATATTGATGTTCCGCGGAAAAAAGCCTCCTCGTCAAGCTTGCTGCCCTTTTTTACATAATGGGAAACGTCCGCGATATGCACACCCAGCTTATATCCTCCCTCGGCGCGGGAAATGCTTATCGCATCGTCGATATCCTTGGTGTCAGCGCCGTCGATGGTGAAGATAGGCTCACCGCGCAGGTCAAGGCGGCGCGCTGTCTCGTCGGGGTCAGGGTCGTCAATATTCAGCTTTGAAGCTTCATACAGCACCTCGTCGGGAAACTCTGTGTGAAGTCCATTCGCTGCCATATAAGCCTGTGCCCCTGCACGCGCATTTTCACAAGAGCCGAACACGTCCTCAACGGTAACAATATGGTCGTAATGGTGCTCACCGCGGTGTTTGATTGAGAATACCACCTTTTCGCCGACAGATAGCCCCTTTTTGTCACCTGATATACCAAGTGGCTCGCCGCATAGCTTGTCGGGCAGCACAAGCAGCTTGCCGCCCGCCTCAACTATCACGCCCGTCATCAGCATATCGCTCGGCTGCAATATATCCATCACCACCGCTTCAGGACAGTGATTCAGGTCTATTTCAGCGTTTGAGATCATTTTTGCCAGCACAACGTCCCCGGGAATAGCTCCCAACAGATCACGCCCGCGCACAAAGTATTCCGTGGGGAAATCCCCCTGCTGGGTTATAAAGCCCGATTTCTGCGATATGCGCGTAACGACGGCCTCAAAATACATTCCGACATTCTTTAGCCGCCAGCGCTCCTTTTTGCAGCTTATATCACCATACTTTTTCATCTCCGAAAGATAATCATCAAGCTTTTTCACCATTTTCTTCGGAAGCTCATACTTTTTGATGTACTCTTTTCGGGTAAGTCCCTCCTCACCCGCTTGATACATCGCCGAAATAATGTGACGTTTAAATTTGTTCATAACATCCCGCTCCGTTCGGGAGCGCCTCTCCTTTCGAGATATTTGGACCGTGTAAAACTCAAGGTGACGGACAAGACACGCGCTGAAAAAACATATACTGCGGCTGCGCTCTTTTAATCGTTATTATTTCCCGAAGCGCCCGCTTTTATAATTACTCCGCTGTCATGCCATTTCCTATAATATACAATAAAGGACAGGCTGTAATGCCTGTCCGAATATCCGAATCAGCGTGATTTTATTCAGCGGTGGAAGCAGATGAACTATCATCGTTTGAATCGTCCGAGTCGCCTAAGTTATCCGCGCTGCCTGCTTCGCCCGTTACGGCGGAGCCGCCCTCCGATGTACCAGCAAGATCTATGCTGCTCAGATCATCCACATTGCTTACCTCGTCCGAAACGGAAGAAGACGAATTGGACGATGAATCTACGTTATCCTTAGAGCCTCCAAAATAAACGTTAATGACATTGACCGCTACCGCCAGCACAAAGAAGATGACCGCCGCCGTTATGGTAGCCTTATTGAGCATCGCTTCCTTGGTTCTGCCGGAGTTCTTCTGATAAAAGCTGTCCGAGCTTGTACCCGATATCGTCTGTGACATCTGAGTCTTGGTTTCCTTCATCAATATTACAATTACAATAAACACGCATGCGACAATAAGTATTATCGCGCTGATTATTTCAAAAATTCCCATTTCTCTGTTTTCCTCCAAAAGGCATTTCAGCCAATCCGATTTATATTTCTATGCACATTTGTATATCATACCTTAAAATTATATCACATTATTATTTAAATTTCAAGTGCTTTTTGAAAGATTTTTCTGTTTTTTAGGTATTTTTCCCCTGCTCAGCGCAATTTTTTACCTTAAACTCATTCCAGATCGTCGGGAATGCCGTTGCCGTCGCTGTCCGTTTCCGACACGTCTACGCCGACCATGTCCCTGCCGCGAACCAGATATTTATCCCTTTGAACGTGAATAGCCTCGTCAATCAGTCGCTTAATCTCGCGCGGCTTTTTCACCGATTTCAGCTCCTTAACGGGCGCGTCGCTGTCTTTTGAAAGAAGCTTTATCGTGCCGCAGCCCACTATACGCTGCCCGAGCGACAAGCTCACCGCCTTGTCGAACACACGGTAAAGTTCCACCTCGTCCTCCTTTAAATTCAGAAGTCCGACACGCGTTATCAGCCGCGTATCCGTAAGTATATATCTCGTGAACGATATCGGCATTCCCAGAATGCATTTCTTGCCCGTCCAAATCACTTTTCCGTACTCGCGGGACAGTTTCTCAATATTAGCCATGGTCTTGAATCTCCTTAATTTAAAAGAATTATCCGCACCGCTGCGTTTTCCGCTTCACAGAGAACCGGTCTTATTGGGAAAAATACGTTTCACTTCACTCCTTTGCTCATCAAAGTTTTGCAAAACAATTGCGGTGGCGCTTATGGCATTTCACGGTATTTTGCACAAACCTTCCGACTTGCGGATAATTCATGCATGAGCGGTTTTGATTGGAATTTTTACGTGCGGGCAGCCACTTCACGGCAGCGTCATATCCTTGATTTCACATGCTTTATACCGCTTCAAAGCTGTTCTACAACTTTTTGGCAAATGCCGAGTTACTTTTCAACTCATAAAATCCGCATTTTTTATAAAACTCATATGCCGGTACATTGTTATCTGTAAGCAGAAAAATATGAGTCAGACCCAGCTTTTTGCAGGTCTTTTCTATCTCACATACAAACAGCTTTCCAATTCCCCTTCCCTGCTTTGAGGTGTTTATACACAGCTCATCAATGAAATATTCCGTACCTGTGTACCAATGCTTTATGTGCCCCATAGATACGCCGACAAGCTCCGAACCGTCGTATAACCCAAAAGTCAAGGAATTATTTTGTCCTATTAAATCATGAATATATAATTTAAGTTGATTTTCATCAGACCAATCATCATTCCACGGTTCTTTTGTAAAAACGCCGATAAACAATTCCCTGATGACATCGGCTGAATTTTCATCCAAGCGTTTAAAGAAATACTGTCGCTCATTCATTTTATATTACCTGTCGTTTCCTAAGCCGCTCAGTCGGACCACCGTCAAATTACGGACTAAGCCGCCTTATCTTCTCCTGCATCCGTTTATATTCTGCCGATATCGGCGACGCCTTTTTCTGCGCGAGATAAATATCCGCGTAAAGCTGCCAGAAAAAAAGATATCCGCTGAAAAAGCGCTCCATTCTTTTTATCTGCTCGTATGTATACACCCTTGACAGGAACAGGCGCTTTTCGCGCGGCGTGGTATTCTGCTCCAGACCGCCCATCATAAGAAAATCATACATCGCTCCGATAACCGTCTTAACGTCCTCAGGAGGAAAGCTGCCATCGGCAGCACTTTCGCACAGCTCTATCGCATCATTTATGCGCGCCGCGTCCCTGTTTTTAAGCCATACCGTCCTGTCGTAGACATACAGCGCGCGGCACAAGCTCTCTTTTACGCGTCTGTCCTCGTGATACCGCAGAACCATTAGCATTCCGCGTCGGTATTCCTTTATCTGCTCGGCGGGATAATTCCCCACCGCGAAGCGCGTTGTTTCATGGTCAAGCCGCGCCGCGTCGGTAAAGGGAGCATACGCCACGTTTAGGCAGTGTGCGAATATCTCGCAGGCTGCCTTGCGAAGCATTGGAAAACTCTCGGTCAATCTTTCAAAAAATCCACTCGTATAGTGAGGAGATACAAACCTACCGCCCTTGGACAGGAATTTCCTCATTATATCCAAAGCGTATTCCAGCGCTTTCTGTGCCATATTCCAATCGCTTTGTGAGCGGATGAGAGCTATGCAGTCACTTAAATAACTCTCCCACCGCTCCACGTCCTTCAGTCGGAGAATCCCCGCAGTCATACGCCCGCACATGCTCTCAAAATCCCTTGGACTCCACTCAAGCGCCCTTGAATAGGCGGTAAACGCCTTTTCAAAATCCCATTTGCCCATATATTCATGAGCCTTGTCTGACTCCTCGCGGCATTCCGATACGCCATAAAGATCCTCGCTTGCATCGTCCTCGTCTATCAGCTCGCTCAGATCGGCTTCGAGTGTCAACTCGTCTGGGATAACGGTTCTCAGCCCCTCCAGAAGCTCCTCTCTCGCCTCCGCATAATAGATATGCGTTCCGCAGTACAGGCAAAAGCCGGAGGGAAAATCCCCGTCAAGCATTATCATTCGCTCGCACTTGGGGCAAACGCAGTATTCAAGCATAACGTTTTCCCCTTTCTTAATTTTAATTTGAAATTTACCGCTGCCCGTATGATAGAATGTTGCTTCGGGCAAATTTTTTAAATTTGAATTATTTGCAACCAGAGCGGGCTGCATTCGGTACTCGCTTTGCAGCGTCCACCATACAGCCATACAGTCGCTATCCTGAAAAATTCCCTGCGTTAAAATTTCATTGTAATAAGTATTTATACAAGCTCAGACAAATAAATTTATCGCCGCCTGTATATAAAGTGTTAATCTAAGCTGAATTATTTAAATTTGAAATTTTCCGCGACCCGCCTTAATGCGCAACACTTCGCTACGCTGCGTGTTGCGCATTAAGGCTCTCACGAAAAATTTCCTGCGTCAATATTGCGTTGCAATAAGTATTTATACAAGCTCAGACAAATAAAATTATCGTTTTATATGTTTTAATCGCTTATCGCCCAGTTGATTTCGGACATTCCGTGCTCACGCAGAAACTCGTTTGCCTTTGAAAAATGCTTGCAGCCGAAAAAGCCGTTATAGGCGGACAGAGGGCTTGGGTGTGCGCACTGAAGCACCAGATGGACGGGATTTTTTATCAGCTTTGCCTTGCTGCGCGCGTTTCCGCCCCACAGCAGGAACACTATCGGCTGCTCGCGCTCGTTGAGCAGTTCCACTATCCTGTCGGTGAATATTTCCCAGCCCTGACCGCGGTGGCTGTTAGCCATAGCCTCGCGAACCGTCAGCGTCGTGTTTAGCAGAAGCACGCCGCTTTTCGCCCAGTCGGTAAGCTCCCCATGATGAGGGGCGGGAATGCCAAGGTCAGTGTTTATCTCCTTAAAAATATTGACCAGCGAAGGAGGCGGAGCAACTCCCTTTTTAACGGAGAAGCAAAGCCCGTGCGCCTGACCCGCGCCGTGATAGGGGTCCTGACCCAGAATTACCGCTCTCACGCTGCTGTAAGAGGTGTATCGCAGCGCGTTAAAGATATCGTCCATAGGCGGATAAATACGGCGGGAATTATATTCGCTTTTCAGAAATTCCCTAAGCTTAAGGTAATACTCCTTTTTAAACTCGTCAGCGAGTAACTCGTCCCATTCGTTTCCAATGTTCACCATGCTGTTTTTCCTCCGTTTTCTGTTTTTATTATTGTTCCTCCGCCCAAGACAACTTCTCCGTCGTACAGTACCGCTGCCTGTCCTGCGGTAACCGCCCGCTGCGGCTCGTCAAAGGTTATCCTTACCCCATCGGAAACCGCCTCCGCGACTGCGGGAGCCTCCTTGGCGCTGTAACGGGTCTTGCACCAAACTCTGATCGGCTTTTCGGGCGGAGATTCAAAAGCTATCCAATTAAAATCCCCCGCGACAAGGGTACGGCTGTACAGCTCCTTTTCAGCAGAAAGGGTGACTGTATTTTCCGCAAGATTCTTGCCGCACACATACATCGGCTCAGGGAATGACAGACCCAACCCTTTGCGCTGACCTATCGTATAGTGTATTATACCTTTATGCTCTCCAAGAACATTTCCACTCTTGTCAATAAAATTTCCGCGAGGGTAATCCTTTCCCGAATAGCGGCGGATAAAGCCTGCGTAATCACCATCGGGAACAAAGCAAATATCCTGACTGTCCCGCTTGGACGCGTTAATCAGGTCAAGCTTATGGGCGAGCGCCCTTACTTCCTCCTTGCCCGCAAAATCCCCAAGTGGGAATTTTGTGTGCGCAAGCTGCTCCTGCGTCAGCGAGTATAGCACATAGGTCTGATCTTTGGCGGGATTAAGTGATTTTTTCAAAAGATACCGTCCGCGCTCTTCATCAAAGTCTATCCTTGCGTAATGTCCGGTAACAATAAAATCACAGCCCAGTTCTGAGGCGCGGCGGTACAATCTGTCGAATTTCAGAAAGCGGTTGCAGTCGATGCATGGGTTCGGCGTAAACCCGTTTTCATAGGCTTCCGTAAATCGGCGTATGACCCGCTCTTCAAAATCTGCGGTAAAATCGAAAACATAATACTTCATGCCCAGCCTTGCACAGACTCCGCGCGCGTCCTCCGCGTCGGAAGCAGTGCAGCATGATTTTTCCGAATATGTACTGCCGCCGTGCAGCTTCATGGTAACCCCTATGCAGTCATATCCCGCCTCAAGCATAAGAACCGCCGCTACGGAGCTGTCCACACCGCCGCTCATGGCTATCAGCGCCTTCTGCTTATCCATTGCCAAGCCTCAGCATTTCGTCGATACAGCGCTTAGCCTTAACGCGTATTTCCTCTTCAAGAACAATCTCCTCACCATCAGTACCCTCAAGGCAATGCAGCACGTCCGCTATTGTGGTGAGCTTCATATCGCGGCACACCAATTCCTTCGACAGTGGGTAGAAGCGCTTATCGGGGCACTCTATGCCAAGGTGCTGCACGATGCTGTTCTCCGTTCCGATAATAAAAGAACACGCTTTGCTCTCCCTCGCGTAATCCATAATTTCAGTGGTGCTGCCAGCAAAATCCGCAAGCTCCGTTACTTCCGCAGTACACTCGGGGTGTACAAGAAACAGCGCCCCTGGGTGAGCCGCCTTTGCCGCTTCAACATCCTTTTTGGTCATTTTCGCGTGGGCGGGGCAGCCGCCATTTATCAGCTTTATTTCCTTTTTGGGCACCTGCTTCGCTATGTAACCGCCAAGATTGCAGTCAGGAATAAACAATATTTTTTCCGCGTCCATATTCTTGATTATTTTAGCTGCCGATGAGGACGTAACGCACACGTCGCAAAGCATTTTTAACTCCGCTGTGGTGTTTATATAAGCCACCACCGCGTAATCGGGATAGCGTTCCTTAAGCTGTGCCAGCATATTAACGTCCAGCTGCTCCGCCATGGGGCAGCCAGCATCGCCATTCGGCAGCAGAACACGCTTTTCGGGGGACAATATCTTGCAAGTTTCCGCCATAAAGCGTACGCCGCACATCATCACCGTACCCGCCTCCGCTTTCGCCGCCTTTTGCGCCAAACCAAAGCTGTCGCCCACAAAGTCCGCGACCTCCAATATATCGTGCGACTGGTAACAGTGCGCCAGTATGCAGACGTCCTTCTCCTTTTTCAAACGAGCTATTCGCTCTTGTATATCCTTTATCATAAAATTCCGACCTTTCCGAATATTTCTCTTTCAGCCGATATGCCTATATACTGAAATTATTTCCCGCCAAGGACTGATCCAAAATATCCCTCAGAGTTACCCCGTCAAGATACTCATTTATTACCTTATACAATCCATCCCACACCGGAAGCGTCATGCAGTCTGCGCTTCTCGGACACACCGCGCCCTCCTGCCGCAGGCAGCTCACGGGGCATAGGCTGCCCTCCGTCACCCTGAGTATCTCGCCGACAGTGTATTTCTCCGGCGGCTTTGCAAGAAGATATCCCCCCTGAAAGCCGCGATTGGTGCGCAGAAGCTCCGCCTTGTTAAGCAGCGGCACTATCTGCTCCAGATATTTTTTCGATATATTCTGCCGCGCGGCTATATCCTTAAGCGCGATATACTGTCCCGCCGCCTCCGAATCCGCCGTTGAGTGCTGCGCCAGATCAAGCAGCATTCTGAGCGCGTAGCGCCCCTTAGTAGAAATCTTCATTTTCTCTCCTTATTTTTAAATTTTTCCGCACCGCGCGAATTTTGCCTGCATTGCCGCGCCGCAAATACTTTACATTAACGTCTTGCTGCGGAAATATTTTTTGTGGGTATAACTTTGACCTGTTTTTAAACGCTTTATAAATTCCTAAAATCTAAATGCCGTTTTTACACGCAGTGATATCAGCATGGTATCCAATACCTCCGATATACCTAAACAGCCAGCTCCCCGCCCCGCCATGCTTGACGGTAGATTTCATCGTTATTATCACGATTTCACAGCGCTTGTCCCTTTCGTTAAGCGGGAATGCTTTTTAGCTGCACGGTTCTTTTGTTGCTCTATCTTACTCTTTATTATACCACGGTACAGGTAGGTTTTCAACACTTTTTTGTTTGTGAATTTTAACGAAAAAACACCAACGGGTTTGTGGGGAATAATGTTTTAGGCAATTGCACATAAATTGATATGCGTTTTTTGTTGATTTTTCGCAAAACGTCACGCATTTCTTGTCAATTTGACACCTGCCACATGCTTAAACTTATACAAAATGTCAAAGATGACATTCAATAACAGTAATTATTATTATTATTAAAATATATTACATTTTTTTACAAATATGTGTTCGTTTATATATTTAAGTGTCAAACGACACGTGTCAAAGTTATTGGAATTGCACAAAAAACAAAAACTTTTTCAAACCATGTTGACAAAATCAACAATGCAATGTATAATATAATCAAACAAATAAATCTGGAATCTCCGTTTATTTGTTTTGTTTAGTTGTCTCCTTTCTTTTGTTCTACACATAATAATTTGATTTCCCTCGCGGGTTATCCCGCACCGAGCCTTTTTGGCTCTTTTTTTTGCGTTTTTTTCTAATTTTCACATTAAAGTTATGGAAATTGACAATGAAATATGTTATACTATAATTATAAGAAGTTAGAGGCAAGAAGCAAGAGCCTGTTCCATATCTCAACACATGCATACTGCGCAGCATATCTAATGTATTCAAATTAATTTTTTGCAGTAATAATGTATGTATTTCAAGGAAAGACCAAACGATGCAAGCGAGATGCGTGCGGTGAGATACTGAACAGACTCTAAGGGAAACAATCGGATCTTTACCTTGCCTGCCTCTTTCCTCTGAATTTTAACAGCAAAGGACTGATTGAAATTTTCGAGAGAAAACAACTTGGCGACGGAATATGGTTTAACCGTATTGTTGACAAACGGTTTAAATCCAACTACATCAACGTCGCGTTCATAACCGATTTTGACGATTTAAGCCGCTCCGACTACGCAATAGTTCCCTATCTGCTGACTGACTGCTGCGAAAAGTATCCGAGCAGACAGAAGCTCCACTCCTACTGTATGGAGCTTTACGGAGCGTGGCTGGAAAATAAGATCGATTTTAACGGCAGGCGCCGCTACTCCTCAGTAAGCATATGGCTTCCCGACGATCGCTTCGCGCTGGAGGGAGAAAAGCTGGAGCGCGAGGGCTGCAAGCTTCTCGCGGAATGTATCCTCCGCCCAAACGCTAAGAACGGCGCTTTCGATGCGGAGATAACGCGTCTTATGAGAACGGAGCTTATTGACTCGATAGACAGTGTAATCAACGACAAACGCAGTCTTGCGGGATACCGCGGCGCAAAGATCGCCTATGAGGGCGAGCCTGCAAGCGAACTTATTCAGGGAACACACGAACAGGCGGAGCAGGTCACGCCTGAAAGCGCTTATAAGGCTTACCGCAGAATGCTTGAGCGCGGGCATATTGAGATTTATGCCTCGGGAAGAAGCGACTTCGCAGAGAGCGAAAAGATACTCAGCGAAGTATTTACAGGGATAGACCGCGGCAAAGGCGGCGAGATATGTTCGCTGTGCGCAAAACCAAGCGCACTTAAACCCCAGCCGAGATATGTGACCGAAAATTTCCCCATGCAGCAGGCTATCACGCGAATGTATTTCAAGGCGCCCGATATGGATGACAGATTTGCAAATGTGCTGCTGGGCATGATACTTGGCGGAATGACCACATCCCGCTTTTTTGAGAATATACGCGAAAAACAGTCGCTTTGCTATTATTGCAGCAGCGTAACACACCGACTCAGCAAGGAGCTGCTGGTATACTCGGGTATCGAACCGCAGAACGCAGAGCGTACCCAAGCTGCCGTATTTGCGGAAATAGATGACGTATGCCGCAACGGGGTTACCGAAGAAGAGCTGGAACGCGCGAAGCTGGAGGTAATAGATGGCATACCCGCGGTTTATGATACCGTGGGCGGCATCGCAAACTGGTATATGGGACAGCTCCATGACGAGGAGTATATTACTCCCGAGGAATATGTTGAAAAGATACGAGCCGTTACGGCGGAGAGAGTTCGTGCGGTCTGCAAAATGTACAGCCCCGATACCATATTCACACTCAGCGGAGAGGAGGCGGGAGAATGACCGAGAAGATCCACAGCAGCATAATCGATGAGGATTGCATAAAATATGTTCACTCCAGCGGGGTAACAGTGCTGATGTGCCCTATGGCGGGATTTTCAACAGTTACCGCACAGTTTTCCGTCCGTTTCGGTTCAGAGGACAACTGTTATATAAAGAACGGAGAAAAAATAACAATTCCCGACGGCACAGCGCACTACCTTGAGCACAAGCTGTTTGAAAGCGAGGAAAAGGGTGCATTCGAGCTTTTTGCGAAAACGGGAGCCAACTGCAACGCCGGAACAAGCTATGACCATACAGTGTACTACTTTACCTGCACCGACCATTTTGAGGAAAATCTGGAGATACTGCTGAATTTCGTGCAAAGCCCCTACTTCACTCCTGAAACCGTGGAAAAGGAACGCGGCATAATCGAACAGGAGATAACCATGTATCAGGACAGCCCCTACTGGCGCACCATTATGGAGCTGCTTAAAGGAGTATACAGGGAAAATCCCATAAAGACCGATATCGCGGGTACGGCGGAAAGCATAGCCCAAATAACCGACAAGATACTTTACGACGTTTACGAGACCTTTTACAATCCCTCAAATATGTTCCTATGCATCGCGGGGAATTTTGACCCCGACAGCGTAATTGAAGTATGCGAGCGATGCCTTAAGAAGCGTGATAGGGTGAATTTTGAAAATGTGCGCCGTCCTGAGCCGCCCGATGTGGTACAGACCCGTACGGAGATTCGAATGCCCGTTTCAAAGCCGCTTTTCGCGATAGGCTTCAAGCGCCCCGATGCGGACGGTCAGGCGGCTCTGGAGGAATATCAGTATTACAACGCTTTGTTTGAAATAATGTTTGAAAGCACCTCGGATTTTTATAATCGCATGAGAAGCGAGGGAATGATAAACAATGAATTCAGCGACAGCGTGTTTATGGGCAGGGGCTATATGCTGCCAATGATAGTGGGCGAGAGCGACGACCCCGACTACGTTCTTTCGGAGATAAAAAAGGAGATACGCGCTTTTAAAGCCGTACCTCCTTCAAAAGAAACGTTCAGCCGTGTTAAAAAAGCGATGTACGGAAACGGCATATTTGGCTGCAACAATGTGAACGGAATGGTCGGAACGCTGACGAGCGCCGCGCTTGCGGGACTTTCTCCCTTTTCGGGACACGAAACACTGGCGGCGATGAATTACGACGGGCTGCTGGAAAAGCTTTTTGCGCTGGACGAAGAAAACGTCTGCTTGTCGGTCATTATGCCGACCGAATAATTCAGTATTAATTCCTTACGGAGGACATAAAAAACAATGACAGCTTTAACAGCTTTAATCAGTACGGCTGCCTCGGAGTTCACAGAGATCGAGATTGAGTTTCCCAACCTCTTCGGCGGCGTGGCAATCAACTATTACAGGGGATTTACAGTTTTCGGCATTCCGATCTATTGGTATGGAGTGCTGATAACCATTGGAGTGGTGCTTGCGTATTTCTACGCTATGCACCGCACCAAGGAATTCGGGCTTAACAAGGACAGGGTTTTTGATGTTGTGTTTGCGGCGCTTATCGGAGGATTTCTCTGTGCGAGAATTTACTACTGCGTTTTCACCACTCTCGACCCCAACTCGCCGATAAACTATACATTTGTCACAATGTTTACCGGTATTCGAGACGGCGGGCTTGCCATTTACGGCGGAATTATCGGAGCTTTTCTGGTGGGATATGTCGCATGCAAAATACGCAGGGTCAACTTTTTCGCCATGTGCGATTTGGCTTCGCTGGGATTCCTTATCGGGCAGACCATAGGGCGCTGGGGCAATTTTGTAAACCAAGAGGCATACGGCTCGGTGACCGACCCGAATTGGATATTCGGCATGACGGGAGACATAATCTCCAAAGAGGTTGAGGCGGGAGCACTTGTTCACCCTTGTTTTCTTTATGAAAGCGTTTGGTGTCTTGTTGGGTTCGTATTTTTGCATTTCTATTCCAAAAAGCTGCGCAGCTTTGACGGTGAAGTGACGCTGCTCTATATCGGCTGGTATGGTCTGGGCAGGGCATTCATCGAGGGGCTTCGCACTGACAGCCTTATGCTTGGAAATGTCAGGATATCGCAGATAGTTGCGGCTGTATCTTTTGTGGCAGCTATAATATTGCTTATTGTATTCAAGATAGTTACCGAAAAGAGGAATATCCCGCTTTATGTAAACTCTGAGGCTTGCAGAGAGCTTGCCGAAAGGGACAGCGCCGCCGAAGAAGCCGCTAAGGCCAAAAGAGCCGCCAAGCTTGCCGCAAGGGAAAAATCCGCGCCCAGTATTCTGGCGGAGGACGCGGAGACTATTAATCTTGAAGCGGACGGCGGCGATTCGGACAGCGCCGACAACACTGATAGCGCTGATAACGCAAAAAACGGGGACAAGGCAGACGAGGGGTACGGTGAGGATATCAATCCCAACGATGAGGACTTTTCGGAATCCGGAGATACTGAGGAAGCGGCTTCTGATGACAACGAGAAAAGCGATGTGTAAACTGCGCTTTGCGCGGTACGAAACATCAAAAAAATCTGAAAGGAGAAATGCTCCCATAAGAGCATCAGTCTGTAAAAAGTTATTGCAGCGCAACATTGATGAAGGAAATTTTTGTAAGAGCCTGAGTACGCAATACACAGCTAAGCGAAATGCTGCATACTCAGGCGGGTCATAAGAAATTTAATTTAACATTTTGTCAAATCAACACTTTATACACAGGCTGATGCATCTATAAAGGGGCATGATAATAAATATGGCAAAAATAATAGACGGAAAGGCGGTTTCCGCCGCGGTCAAAGAGCAGGTCAAAGATGAGATCGCGCGCGAGAGGCTGGATATAGGGCTTGCCGTGGTGATAGTGGGTGACGACCCCGCCAGCCGCGTTTATGTAAATAACAAGAAAAAGGCGTGCGAATTCTGCGGGATAAAGTCATACGAATACGCGCTGCCTGAGGATACTACCGAGGCGGAACTGCTGGAGCTTATCGACACCCTTAACGGCGACGCAAAGGTGAACGGGATACTTGTGCAGCTGCCGCTGCCGAAGCAGCTTGACGAAAAGACAATAATAGAGCATATCTCTCCGATGAAGGACGTTGACGCTTTTCATGAGTCGAACGTCGGGCGTATCATGATAGGGAACTATGCTTTTCTGCCTTGCACGCCCGCGGGCTGTATGGAGCTTATCCGCAGTACAGGAGTTGAGGTAAGCGGCAAGGAGTGTGTGGTGATAGGGCGCAGCAATATCGTCGGCAAGCCGATGGCAATGCTTCTGCTGCATGAAAACGGTACGGTCACCGTTTGCCACAGCAAAACAAAAAACCTTGCCGAGGTCTGCTCCCGTGCGGATATACTTATCGCGGCGGTTGGGCGCGCAAACTTTGTGACCGCCGATATGGTCAAGGAGGGCGCGGTGGTCATTGATGTCGGGATAAACCGCCTTGAAAACGGGAAGCTCTGCGGTGACGTAAAATTCGACGAAGTGAGCGAAAAGGCGGGGTACATAACACCCGTCCCCGGAGGAGTAGGTCCCATGACCATTGCCATGCTGATGAAAAACACGGTTATGGCTAAAAGGATACAATCCGGAATATGAACAAAAACAAAAAATCCTTTTTAAGAAACGCCGTGATACTTACGGCGGCTTTGGCTGTTGTCATTCTCTTTATGGACGAATGGGGCGCGGCGCAGATACTTATCACGGTGCTGGTGGCTATGCTGGCGGCGGGACAATGGCTTCTTTTCGCGCTTCTCAGCTCAAAGTCAAAAAAATAAGAGGCAGGAGGGTGTTTTCCCGCCTCCTGTCTCCTGTTGCCTGTTTACTACCTATTATTTTTTACAGACCAAAGCTTACAGACAGCGCGTTGTTTACCTGGGACATTGCGTCGTTGTCCAGCTCACCCATACGCTCCTTCAAGCGCCTTTTGTCCAATGTACGAACCTGCTCCAGCAATACCACTGAGTCCTTTGCCAGACCGCAGGAGGAGGCGTTTAAGGAGATATGTGTCGGAAGCTTTGATTTCTCCTTCTGACTGGTTATCGCAGCGGCTATCACCGTGGGGCTGTGCTTGTTTCCTACGTCGTTCTGCACTATAAGAACGGGACGAACTCCGCCCTGTTCAGAGCCTACCACGGGACTTAAATCCGCGTAGTATATCTCACCGCGTTTCACTAACATTTTAATACCTTTCCTTTCATTGTTTTTTAATATGTCCGAGAGGGCAATTCGCTCCTCATAACCCGCCTTTGTCTGTCGGAATTAGTATTGCCACTCAAAATTACCGTTATTCAGATATGGCGGAATAAAATGACATTATTTAAAATTGAATTTTCCTCATCGCTTCATCACTTCACCCTACTGAGACGGGTTCCGTTAGCCTCGATTTGAAAGCCCCGCCTGTCTTACAGGCTACTCTTTCAAATCGATTTGCGGAAAATTCCTTCGTGGGCATTACGCGGCTGCTGTTTTTTGAACGCGCCTATGATTTCCAATTATAGCGCGACTTTGACGCATCAACCTGCTGCCAACAACTAATTGCCAACCGCCCTGCGCGCCCGCATACATAAGCGCCGGTTTTGCCCGTCTTTTTTATCCGGAAAATTTTCGTTCCGATATATTTTATTCCGCTGAGAGTATTGTTGTGCGGAGAAGGGAGCTTCACTATGAGCATGACCTGGGAAAAGCTGCTTTGCAGCAGGCGAAGCAGGGAGTTTGTCAGCAGCAACGCGGAGGACGTGCGTTCGGAATTCCGCAAGGACTACCACCGCATTATAGGCAGTCCGAGCTTCCGCAGGCTTCAGGACAAAACGCAGGTCTACCCGCTCAACAGAGGGGATTTTGTCCGCACAAGGCTCACGCACTCGCTGGAGGTAAGCTCGTTCGCAGGCTCACTTGGCGATACCGTGTTCCGCCGACTGATTAGCGAGAACGTCCCCGAAGTGGATCACACCGTGCGCGAAAACTGCTGTGATATACTGGAATGTGCGGGTCTGGTGCACGATATCGGCAATCCGCCTTTCGGGCATTTCGGGGAATTTACCATTAGGCAATGGTTCAGAGAGAATTTCCCCAAGCTGTATTTTAAAGGACAGCCTGTTACCGAGCTGCTCACAAAGCAGATGATGGGTGATTTTCTCAATCTTGAGGGCAACGCGCAGGCGCTGAGAGTGCTGACAAAGCTGCATGTTCTGATTGACCTGGGGAACGGCATGAATCTTACATATGCCCTGTTGAACACCATAATAAAATATCCCGTGTCCTCTCTTGAAATAAATAAGAACAGCGGGGATATCAAATACAAGAAAATGGGGTATTTTACAGCGGAGCAGCCTGTTTTCGAGGACATCACGAAAAGTACGGGCGCGGTCGGCTACCGCTATCCGCTCACCTTTTTACTGGAGAGCGCGGACGATATCGCATATAAGACCGCGGATATTGAGGACGCAGCAATCAAGAAGCTGATAAGCTTTACGGAGCTTCTGTCGGAGCTGGAAAGCCCTGACTTACGCGAAAAGTGCGTAAGCGAAGAGGAACAGAAAGTGCTGGAAAAGTCTGCCGCCGACCTGCGGCACTGCCTTGACTCGGCGAAAAAACGCGGACTGCCGCTCGCCGAAAAGAAAGCAGTGCAGCGCTGGACGGTAAATATGCAAAGCGCCCTTATATATGCCGCCTCGGACGCATTTGTGGACAACTACGAGGCGATAATGGCAGGAGAATTTAAACGGGAACTGCTGTCGGCTTCTCCTATGAGAGTAGTTTCCGAAGCACTCAGCGATATAGCTTACAGATACGCTTTTCAATCCTCCGGACTGCTGAAGATAGAGCTGTCAGCGGACGCCATGTTAAATTTGCTGTTGGATAAGATAACGGGCGCGGCGCTTCGCTTCGGCACAGAACAGCAGCGCATGACCGATGCCAATCTCATGTCGCTGTTGTCGGAAAGCTTCCGCGGGATATGCCGAAAATGCTCGGAGGGAAAAAGCGACGCAGAGCAGGCTTATAACCGCTTGCTGTTGGTGACCGACTGTGTTTGCAGCATGACCGACAGCTACGCGCGGGAGCTGTTTGGCGACCTGAGCGGGATAAACAGCTGAACACGGAGTATACTACACATTTCAACAATTTCTGACTTTACGTTTCGGAGGTAATTATATGGGAAAAATGAATGCACAGGAGGAGCGATTTGGGTTTCGTGAGCAGGGGAAATTCACCTGTTCCTCGGGTATATCAAACCCCATGCTTATAGCGCTTGGCATTTTATGGCTGCTTGGTATAGTGTTTGCCGTTACGGACAATCCGACGATCGTGTCGATTTTCGGACGGTGGCTTGATCCCGCACACTCTATGCAACGGCTGTTTGCCACGATACCTTTACTGCTTGCATGGACGGCTTTCGCGGCATGGGGGGCGGTAATACTGCTTCACGGCGCGGACTATTGCTATGAAGCGGACGACGAGGTATTTGTGATATACCGCGTTCAATCCAAAGACAGACGGGAAGTAGTGGACACCTTCTATTACCACGATGTTCTGGAGGTAAGCTATTACGACTCGCTGTTCCACATGGGATATATCGTGGAAATACGCACGCCATACCGAACCGCCAGATATCGGCTTGTTTTCACCAAAATGATGACAGACCGCTCAACGCACGGCACTCCATTTTATACCCTTGAGCAGCGAGCAGGACTTCGCGGAGAGGATAAGGAGGCGGCGGGGTGGGCACCGTAATACTTACAGACGCTTATGAGGAACGGTTCGGCTTTAAAGCAATGGGCTGCTTCTACTGCCGCTACAAAAGCGAACCGCTGCTGTTGGCGGCGGTTGCGGCGGTGACGATAGCGCTTTGGGCGGTGGTGTATCGCGTAATAGTTCTCCCGCAGTCCTCACCGATGCTGGGACCGGCAGCTCTGTTTCTGGATTGCGCGGTGTTCTTCTGCATAGGCGGCGGCGCGATGAGAGTGGTGCTCGGGGGTAAAAAATTTCTGTATGAGGCGGACGGCAAAGAATTTCGCATTTATTACGAAAAGGGCAAGGATAAAATTCTGACGGATACTTTTTACTATGTGGATATCGAGGAGGTTTCCTATAAGAGAATGTTTTTACACAGAGGGGAAAACGTTACCGTTGCCACAAAGTACCGCAAATATAAATATCGCTGCGTTTACAGATGTGTGAAAAATATGCGCAACCCGAATCAGCTTCCGTTTCATATTCTTGAGGAACGCAAAGGAATGGCTGCGAAAAGCAAAGAGTGACCGAAAGGAGGAGCGGATTTGAATAACGATAACGAAATTTATCCGCAGATAACACCGAGAAAAAAAGTGTCTCTCGCGAAGCCTCCTGCGGAGCGCTCACAGCTTGTTTCGGGCACGTTTGGCAGCGTCGCCGGCGGCAGGAGCGGAAGGAGGATATCGCTTGAAAAAAAGCCCAGGGACGGGATATACATCAACCCCAACCCCGTGCGGGAGATAAATTTTCCCTCTTCACCAATGCCCGCGGTGAACGCGGCGCAGATACCCGCGGCACGGAACAATATTGCCACCGCCGTGGGTGCGACTCCGTCCGACCCCGAGCTAATCGCCGCCCGCGAGGGCAGCAATATCCAGATACGTCGCGGACATTTCCGCTGCGCCTATGATTTGGAATTTGTGTGGCTGCTCGCTACCGCGATACCCGCGCTGGCGCTTTTGGGAGTATTTGCGTTTTCGGTAACAGGCGATATCACAAGGTTATTTGACAATATTTACAATGCGATATGCATAGGCGGCATCGTTCTGAGCTGTGCTTTCAGCGCGATATGCTACGGAAAAAACTACGGCTTCATCGCGGAACAGGACGCGTTTGTGATAAGCCGCCGCGGAAAAACGCGCCGCTATTACTACGCGGATATCACCGACGTGCGGTTTGAGGAGTTCAGCCTGTTCGGAAAAAAGCGCGGGTATATCGTTACCATCGAGACGCGATATGTTTCGGATACATACCGCTTTATTTTCGGGCAAAACCGCATTTTTACCGATGCCACAAATACCCCGTTTTACTATCTGATGCGAAACGCACGGCTTACCAACGCTCCACAAAACAGTATTCCCGACCCCGACAGATTTATGAGAAGGAGCTATGACCCTGATGAATATTGAGCATAAGATAATCGGCAACGATGAGATAATCCCACGCACCGCCACATACCGCACAGCCTTTTTCAATGATATGACGGAGCTGCTCATTACCCTTGCACTGATCGCCGTGACCTTTATTATTGCATTTGCAAGGAGATACGGCAGCCGGGGCGAGGGGTTCATACCCATTTTCGTTTTTGCGTTTGCGGGAACGGTGGGGTTCGCCTCCCTCACCGCGTTCGTGATATTTTTCAGGGGCAAAAAGTTTACTTTTCAAACTTCAAAGGACAGGTTTACGGTTTTCCGCGGTAAAGGTATTGCCGACGTTTTCTACTACTCCGAGATAACCGCCGTGGACAGCGCGGAGCGGAAATTTTTCGGCATACGGCGCGGATTTACCGTTACCGTAAATTCAAACATAAAGACCAAGAGTTACCGCGTCATATGTCCGAGCCACGTTACGTTTGAAAACTCTGTTTTTACCGAGATAGAGAAAAACATAAAAATATGGGAGAAAGACAGCGGCAATAACAAGGAAATCACTGATAAACGCGAAGTGTAAAACAATTGCTTCCGCAGGTTTTCCCACTTAAATTCAATGATTGATTTTAATTAGTTTTTTTAGAAATACAGTTGCAATATTCCACGATATAAGTTATAATTATAGGCAGGAATTGCCTTAATAAATCTGAAAGGAGAATGCCCCTTACGGGGCAGGATTGTTGAAATGAATATTTTGGTTGTAGGCGGCGGCGGCCGCGAGCACGCGATTATTACCGCGCTTTCAAAATCGCCGAGAGTTGACATGATTTACGCCGCTCCAGGAAACGGTGGAATCTCGAAGCTGGCAGAATGTTTCCCCGTGAAGGCGACTGATATTGACGGCATGGTAGAGCTTGCCAAAAAGCTGAAGCCCGATTATGTGTTTGTCGCGCCCGATGACCCGCTGGTATTGGGTATGGTGGACAGGCTTAACGATGAGGGCTTTAAAACTTTCGGACCGAGAGCGAACGCTGCGGTTCTTGAGGGCAGCAAGGTGTTCTCAAAGGCGCTGATGAAAAAGTACGGTATACCCACTGCGGCTTATGAAACGTTTACCGACGCGGACAAGGCAATCGCCTATATCAAAGAGCAGAACAGCTATCCCGCCGTTATAAAGTGCGACGGTCTGGCGCTTGGCAAGGGCGTTATTATCGCAAAGGATTTTGCGGAAGCGGAAGCGGCGGTCAAATCTATGCTGCTGGACGGGAAATTCGGAAAATCGGGCAGTGAGATAGTGGTTGAGGAATTTATGACGGGTCCAGAGGTAACGGTGCTCGCCTTTACGGACGGCAAGACTGTGAAGCCCATGATATCCTCTATGGATCACAAGCGCGCTCTCGACAACGACGAGGGTCTGAACACGGGCGGAATGGGAACAATAGCTCCCAACCCCAAATATACCGAGGCATTTAAAAAAGAGTGTGAGGAGAAGATATTCAAGCCGACAATTGCCGCCATGCGCGATGAGGGCAGACCGTTCAAGGGCTGTCTGTATTTCGGGCTTATGCTAACCCCCAACGGCGCTAAGGTCGTTGAATACAACTGCCGCTTCGGCGACCCCGAGGCTCAGGTGGTGCTGCCGCTGCTGGAAACGGATATCGTGGATATAATGGACGCGATTTGGGAAGAGCGTCTGGACGGGTTGGACATAAAATGGAGCGGCAAATCCTGTGCCTGCGTTGTTATGGCAAGCGGAGGATATCCCGAAAAATACGAAACAGGAAAAGCCATCAGCGGGCTGGACGAAAACGGACAATCCGACAAGGCTTATATCTACCACGCGGGCACTAAAATTGAGGACGGGAAATTTCTGACTGCGGGCGGACGTGTTCTCGGGATTACCGCCGTGGGCGACGACCTGCGTTCGGCGCTGGATAAGGCATACGCTGCTGTGGATACCGTTTCCTTTGAAAAGGCGCATTACCGCAAGGATATAGGCAGGCGGGCGCTGGACGGCTGAGGACCTGTATGCATAACCGCTCAGCGCATGCTATGCGAACAAATTCGGATCATATGTGACAATTCCGACATAAAAGCTTTACTCAATTTTTACCGAAATATCCTTGACAAGAAAGGCATAATATGGTAAAATATACAATAATAATAAGGAAATGGCGATTAAATCATATGCGCTCCCCACGAATGGGGGTACACAAGACTCTCTTTAATCAGCTATTCCATAACTGGGGGAATAATATTTGAAAATTAACTGGAACAGAAAGTATACCACCATCGCGGCATACTCCGTAATTGTTATCGCGATAGCGGTACTGTTTGTTGTATTCGTGTTCAAGTTTAATTCGTTTGCGAACGTTTTTTCAAAAATCTGGTCGGTGGTAGCGCCCATCATTGTGGGGGTGGTTATCGCCTATATACTCAACCCGCTGGTAATGCTTTTTGAAAACAAAGTTTTCAAAAAGCTGAAAACCGCTCCGCCGAAAGACAATCTCATGGACAAGCGGCTTTCAAAAGTTTCAAACCCCAACATAATCACAGAGCAGCTCAAAAAGCGTCAGAAATCCCCCGAAAAAAAAGCTAAAGGACGCAAAACGCTGGCAAGAGCGCTTTCTATAATCATTGCGTATGTTATTGTACTGGCAGTTTTGACGGGAATAGTGGTGGCGGTAGTACCGAGCGTTTCGGAAAGTGTACTTGATCTGATGGAAAAGATGCCCGATTACTTCAGCCAACTGGAAGACAAATTAAAAGTCATATTTGAAAACAATCCTGAAATAGCCGCACTCATTTCGGACGAATTTGATGACCTGAACGACATTTTTAAAAACCTTGCCGCGTATGTAACTCCCTACGCTTCGGGCATAGTTGGCGGAGTTACCGGCGGAATTTTTAACGTAGTATCTGCGGTTTTCACCGGTACAAAGAATTTTGTTATTGGTCTGGTCATCGCTATTTATTTCCTGTTAAGCAAGGAGCGGCTGTTGGCGCAGGTAAAGAAAATCTTTTTCGCGCTCTTCAAATATGACCGCTGCAAACGCATTTTCAGCACCTGTTCGCGAAGCAACAAGATATTTACAAAATTTATCGGCTCCAGCCTTGTGGATTCCTTTATCATATTTGCCGCAATGGAGGTGGGCTGCGTTATAATGGGTATGCCGTATGCGACGCTTATCGCGGTGGTGTGCGGCGTGACAAACCTTATCCCTTTCTTCGGTCCGTTCATCGGAGCTATCCCAAGCGGCTTCCTTATTCTGCTGGTTGACCCGATAAAGGTGCTGTGGTTCGCAATATTCGTGGTGGTGCTGCAGCAAATCGACGGCAACCTTATCAAGCCGCTTCTGTTCGGCGAAACAATGGGGCTCCCCGCTATATGGGTTCTTATCTCCATTATCGTAGGCGGTGGAATGTTCGGGATACCCGGAATGATATTGGGTTCTCCCGTATTTGCGGTGTTCTATCTGCTGTTCGCGGAATTTGTAACAGGGAAACTAAAGAAAAAAGAACTGCCCGAAGATACCGACGAGTATGTCATACCAGTCGAGAATTTTACCGCAGAGCATATCGACACCAAAATCGAAAAAAAGACATAAAAGCAATAATTAACACTCCGAGTTTTACAGCTCGGAGTGTTTTTACTTAAAGCAGGGAAGAATGACTTCAAATATCTGTTGTATCATGCTTTCAAAGGAAAGATTTTCAGACAAGATGAAGCTCTGTAAATGTCATCAGCTTTTCGGTTACATGAAAATCACCAAGCTGCGACTCAACGCTCAGACCGGAAACGTTTATAATATAGGTGTCCTCTTTATAATATGAAGCCGTATCCGAACCGCGGTAAAATCCAGCTGTAATCCTCAGCATATCCCCCTCCATCTCTGTAACTGTATCCATAGGCGATGGAAATATCTCGTCTTCGGAGTCCTCGGGATTGTATACCTCAAAGTCGACAATCTCGTCAACTATTCCGTCCTTTGATACACGGCACAGCTTATCTTTGAAAATATAGTAAAAATACTCTCCGTCACAGCATAGAGAGGTGTAGGCAACATAAGGACATGCAGCTATCATTGTGCCGCAATTATCGTCAAAAAAATATATCTCAAAATAGCCTATATCACCCTGCACATGACCATAGGGCTTTACAACAAAAAAATCCCCATCGGCACGGAGATATGTTTCAAGATTCCCCGTATAAAGGTGATTATCTCTTCTGCCTATTTTGATATCCATTTGAGGCGAACCATCTGGGTTCTGCCCATTCTCCTCGCATTCCTTCATTAAAGGCATATAAAATTCTGTCGCTTCTTCCGATATCTCCTCGGAAAACTCCTTGGAATAGGGAACAACTTCTGTTTTACGCGCGCTTTGACTGTCTGTCCACATTCTCAAAGAACTTTCCGAAATATTGTCCGACAGAGCGCTACTGGCTTCGCTACGGTTGGCACAGCTTGTGAACATAAGTATGGCTAAAAGTATACTGAAAAAATTTGTTTGTTTCATATTTTCTCCATCAATTTGAGATTGGGTTGGTCTTTTATATCCGCTAACCAAGGCAGATCTATTACAGCTTTCAATTCCCTGTTAGCGCCATCAATGTGCTTGCCATACCGCACCAATCATTATCTTCCTGTTCGATTGTAGCATCTACATTGCAATAGTATAGCATTCCGCCAGGAATAGGTGTATATGCTGTTGGGTCTATAAATTTGCGTTCTGAAATGCCGACAGCTGCTTCGACAGCCAGTTTAAAATTCATCATAGCATTTTCGGGCGAATACGCAAACTCATTCATAATCATTTCATCGGAAACAAAAACATTATATTTTCGTTCAACAATTTCAATATAATTGGGATAATATTGGCAAAGCAAATCTGCCATTTCTCGAAGCCTTTGCTCAAATTCAGCTTTTGCTAACACATATGTATTTCCGTCAGTATCAACAAATTCAACTGATGACGTTCCGACCTCAGCCGCTGTGGACAGAGTTACCATCATTGTGGCAGACAATTCCGCTGCCAAAGCCATACTTAACCTTCTTTTAAAAGTTTTTTACAACATTTTCCTCTTTAAGAAAATTTACCGGTGACGTGGAAACCCTGCTTTTTAGAGCCGCCGACCCTTTTGGTCTGCGCCGCGAAATGCGGCGCAGACCGTTCGTTTGTTTAGCACAAGTATAGTCTCATTCGGGTTAATTGGCAGCTTCTTATTTGAACTCAATATCCTCAATAACACCGACGCTAACGCTCCAGTTGTGAGAATAGCCAACATCGTTCAGGTCGTTCCTTAATGAAAGATTGCCAATTGTAACCGTTACCTCGCTGATTTTCCCTTGATTGTCAGAAATCGACGATATATCATAATCAGATAAATTACCCAGATTTATTACTGGAGCAGTCGCCGCCCAAAAAAACGAGCTGTCTGTACCCCATTGCGTTAGGCTCATATAACGTTCATTGAACGGAAGTCCTGCCCATTCGCCCTCATCAACAAGAAACACTATGTCGCCATGACCAAGATAACCACCGTCCTCGTCAACAGCGAAAATATAAACAAAACCGTTCAAGGTTATGCTCCCCGAAAAATCAAGCCATTGACGGGTAAGATGCGTTTCGCCGTTTTCGTCGACCTCCAGCACTCCTTTGGCGCTTTCCAGTGTCAGACCGCGCAGCTCCTCGCCCTTATTTATACGTTGAAAATCAGAACTGTCAAGCGCTCGATCAAGTTCGTCGTTTCCCTTATACTCCTCCGCCGGAAGCATGGTCTTATATGATACCCTGCCGTCCGAGGGAATATAATATCCCAGATCTTCATAGACATAAAATCTGCTGAGAGCGCCCGTTTTGTCCATAATTCCATTCATATTCTCATCATATTTGAGCGAGATACTTTCTCCGCACAAATCGGTGATAATATGTGTGTCATCGGAAGAAACATCCGAGCGACCGCCCATGTCTTCGAGTGTTTGACCGATAATCTCTGCTGTTTGCGGCGGAGTGTGGGATATGTCGGTGCTTTGGGAAGATTGCACACAGCCTATCGAAACAAATGGCAATATACTACAAGCTGCGCAGGAAATAAGATACTTGAGTTTTGTTTCAAATTTCATCGGCATTTATAATATCTCCCTCCGAAGTCATCGCATATTGAAAGTATTTAATACGGCTCAAAAATTGCGAGTAGGTCAGGTCTTTATTATGTACGACGCAATAGTCGCCTTCGTTACTTGAAGTATAATTGGCGTCATATATGGTGACATTATCTTTTGTATAACCAACTATAAAAACGCTATGTCCGGTACGATTGCTTGTCAATCCCCTAACATATGATTGACCGCCTATAGCCTTCAGATATGAATACAGGTTATCGGTGGTAAGAGTTACTTGGCTGTTGTTACCACATATGCTTTCATACACATATTCTTCAAAATCATTAAAAACGCTGTGGCAGTATTTTGCAAAAGCCATACATTGAGTTGATGTAGCAAATTTAATACAATTGCAATTGCTGTATTCATTACACCATGTGTGACAGCTGCATTTCTTTCTGTTTTCCGTGTAGTGAGAACCGTCCGGATAGGTCCTGTATAGCACTTCAACGGGGCTGTAATGAGGTTCTATACCTTCGTCTGAATTTCCTGATTGTTCCACAGTTTCGACCAAGAAATCCTCTAAGGTTTCCAAGGAATTTTCTTTTGTTTCACCTTGAGTTAATTCAACATAATCATTATACGAATAAATCTCTTCTTCCGCCGCCGCAGGCAAAACTCCCGCCATTGTAACGGAAATAATTGCCGCCATTGCCATTCCCATTGTTCTTTTAAAAGTTTTTTTCATAATATTTTCCTCCTTACGGAAAATCACCGGGGCACAAAGCCCTGTGTTGTTAGGGACGTTTGCCCCGCCTGTTCCGTCGTGGAATCCGCTCAACGGAGTTTCCGTTATGTTTTCTGTTCTACACAAATTTGATTTTCCGCATTTGTGAGCAAGCTAAAAATTAAACTGTCAGATTTTTGCAGCTTGATTTGACTTTCAAACTTGTTTAATGAAGAAAACGCTCACAAACTGCGGTTTGGGGGTAATTCACATATCCCGCCCGCGCTTAGTCGCTGTACGCCGTGATGGTTTCGGTACTGCCGTCTTTCATTGTTACAGTGAAAACCGCCTTTACACGGTACGTTCCGCTTGAAAGATTGTCCACGGAACCGCTAAGCGAAATGCTTCTGCCGCTCGCCGTTTTAGTCCATTTTGCGCCGCTTACCGCGGAATAAATACCAAAAAGCCCGCTCTTTTCCAGCGTCATTACAACGGAAATGCTCTTGATATCTGTTGTGCCGTTTGCTCTGCAATAACAATCGGCGCTACCGCCTGATACAGTCAATTCGACATAGGGAGTTATTACTTCGGAATATCTTGGTGTAATTTCCACGGCAACAACTCCGCCCAATGCTGCTTCGGCATTTGCCGTTACGGGAAGCACAAGGCAAAGCACCGCCGCAACAAGTGTGCACAAAAATCTTTTAAACATAGCTGCCATCTCCTTTCATATTTTTTTGCAGATATAGTATCTGCTATAATGATAACACAATTATCCGCGCTATTGTGACATCTTTTTGAAAATCTTTACTAAGTTTCGGCAAAATTTGTTTATCTTCAACAAAAATATATGCATAATTTGGAGATTACGCCGAGGTCGTTGCGTTCCTTGGGTTAATATACTCAAAACCCTCCGAGAAGGTGTCACGGCGCTGAACTGATTCAGCCAGCCGAATTGCCTCTTCTGCGGAAACAGTGCAGAATATCTCAAGAATATAATCCCCATTATCCCAGATTAGTTGAACCACATCTCCAGAAATAATAAGCTTACCGTGTTTATCGCCAATCATAACATCTTCTATGCTATCCCAGTTTTCATTGTCATAATACATCGCACCATATTTCGTATGTTGGCTAAAATCTATTTGGTCATTTCCATCAAAAGAGGTATGCAAAAACAATATCTCAAATTTATCACCTTGATATTGCTCAAGATAAAATCCCTCGGGTATCTCGGGAATATAGTATTCATACTCTATAAATCTCTTTGCGCCCTCCATGCTTACCGACTTAAGTCTGAAATCCTCCTGCGTTACACTGTCCCTTTTCAAGCCCGCGGCAATGGAAGCGCCCACTCCCGTGCCAAGCCCTACCGCCATCATAATTGCTATTGAAAGAACGGCGACCCGCTTTTTCAGCGGGACACCTTTCATAATGGGAATGGAAAACGAAGAGGACAAAGGGGACATAGCGGGTATCGGTCTGCCCCTGCGCGTTTTTTCGGCGGACAGTATATTTTTTCTGCGCGCTCTTCTGTAAGACCACGAAAATCTGTGCTTCTTTTCAATTCCGAAAAACTCGCCGTACTGCTCGTTCACATTATCCGCAAGCGCATTTCCAATAGTTTTCTCAAATTCATTCATAATCCATACCCCTTTCCCGCAGAATTTCCGCGAGCTTTTTTCTGGCACGATAAATATGTACGCTTACTGTGTTGGGCTGCATATCCATCAGCTTTGCGATATCCTTTGCCTGCATTCCCTCATAAAGATTGAGATACATTATATCTCGGTCAACCTCGGAAAGCGTTTTTATGGCTTCCTCTATTTCTTTCGCGCTGATACGCGATATCAGCTCCGTTTCAACAGAGCTGTCCGCCGAAAGCTCATAATGCTCATCGATGGATTCAATAAGATGCTTTTTCTGCCTGTTCAGCATATTTATCGCAACGTGCTTTGCTATAATTACAAAATAACCTGCATGATTATGACACCCTTTTTCAATAATGTTCTGAAGATTATCAATAATACGCAAAAAAGATATCTGTACTGCGTCCTCCGCTTCCTCGCGGTCACGCAGAACGCTGAACGCAACATTGTACATCATCTGCTCATATTGTCTGTACAGCGATTCCACCAGTTCCCTGTCCGAATCGCTGCCAATCAATAACAGCGCCTCGCATATCATTTATTCACACCTCCTCGCTATCCGTTATCCGTCTTATCTCGTCCTCATAATCCGACACTATGTCCCCGTTTTCTATCACTATGTCACCAATGTTATCCAACGCCAATGTGTTTATTTCCTCATATACCGTTTCAGGAAGAATATTGTTTTCGCGGCAAAAGCGTTCCGCCCCGCCCCTGAGCAGCTCCGACAATACGCTGATATGACGCGGTGAGAGCGCCCGCGCCAAGCCCGTCCAGCCGCCCTCCGATACACCATTGAACGCGGCGGAATCCTTCTCTGCCTTTTCCGAAAAGTCATCGCCGCTTATTTTCACCGCTATTTCCGAATACGCTTTATCGCCAAGAATATCTTCCTCCACTATCAGCTTCTTTGCTATTTCCTCCGATTCCGCGCGTATAGCCGACAGCCTCTCCACATCAATATTCACCTTGACGGGGATATGCGGCTCGTTATCGACAAAGCTTTTTTTCTTCTTTTTGGCGGGATATATATTGTTTTTATCGCACCAAATATTTACCGCGTCGATTATCGTCTGCTCAAATTCAGAAGCGCTTACCGCGTCCACCAGCTTTCCGCGGTTGCGAAAATCATTTATTACCATCTTTATATTCGGCGTTATCTTATGCTGAAAGCCGGTCCTTCTGCGCAGCACAGCTTCGATGCTTTTTAACACATATCCTATAAAACCGCGGTAAGGGGACGGCTCGAAAAGCTCCAGAGCCGCCTCGCCCCTCTTTACACAGTAGCGTTCCACGGAGTTTATGCGCACCTGCCTGAAGCCGTCCATTCTGTCAAGATTTACATACGCTCCCGCAAAGGGTGCCCATGTATAGTCACGCTTCATTCTGCCGCATATCAGTTTAAACAGTGAAATATCCCTATCCAGAAAATAAGCGTCCAGCGCTGCAAGCACCGCTCCCGCCGCTCCGTCCGCAAGAGGCTTTACACTGTCATTGAAAAAAACGCTTTCGCCCAGCTTATAGGACGAGTTTTCCATAAGATAGCCCAGCTTGCCCGAATAATCTTTGACATAAAGCTCCGAAACGCTTTCACTGAATCCCTCCGTTTTAATCGGAAAGCAGGAACAGATATCGGGATACTGCCCGCTCAGGTCGTTATAGGCGTAAAAATCCTTAAGCCAGCGCGGCATGATGTCATCAAGCCAGCCCGCAAACCCGCGGCAGCCCTCCCACACCGCAAGAAGCCGCCCGAGCGCATCCGCCGCGGAAATCACACCTATTTTGTTCATCAACTCATAGCAGTACAGCGTGATATAGGCTCTGTCAATCTCATGATAAACGCCGCGTCTTACGTCTGTTCTCCAAGTGAAATAAGTGCGGAGCTGCGGATTGGATAGTGCTCCGTATACGGGGCGTGATATCCCACAGAAAGCCTGCCGCCCAAAATCGTCGGTCACCTCCGCCATAAATTCTCCCTGCTTCACAATGCTTATTTCGGCGCACTGATTAAGCATATATCCGTTATAAAATATCTCGTTAAGCCCGCGCATTTCAGTTATTTTATCATTTATAGCTCTGTCAGCATCAGTCTCATAATCGGGAGTTTCGGGGGCAAAGGCTATCTCGTCCGCAGTTATCCCGCGGTCGGGAGAATTATAATATATAATTTCCTTTTGCTCGCGTGGAGGTGTCTTTTCAGGATGGGGAACGCTTTCCGAAGCCTTTTTCGCGTCCTTGATAACCTCCGCGATTTTTCGGCGAATCTCCTCCTGCGCGGACTTTACGACATCGTCCACCTCTTTGCGCAGCAGCTTTTCTATATCGCTCCTGATTTCCTCGCGGCTCTTTCCGCCTGTCGCGATGAATTTCTTGAATTTGTCCTCCATAAATCCTCCTGATTAAATGCGATTTTTTCGCACACACTTTAGCACAAGGGGACAATATTTCGCAGGCTACCCCGAAAAATTGTCCCCCGAAAATTATTCCTCAACAAACGCGATAAGCTCCGCCCAGTTCTCGGGAAATCCGAGATCGTTCAGCCTTATAATATCACCGTTCTTCTTAAGCAGCCTTGAAAGCGGCTTTACAATGCGCTCATTCCAATTCGTCCTGTCGTGATACAGCTGCTTCATTATCATTATATATCCGAAAGCGTCCGCCTTAAGCTCCGGCTCGAAATCACGCGGAGTTTTCGGCTCTACGGGAAACGTGTTGCCATAAATCCTGTTGTAATGCGCGCAATAATTACGCAGCTCGTTCAGGCAGAATATCCAGTTGTCCATCTCCGACGGCGAACAATGATAATAATCCCACGCAAGAGTCTTTTTGTCCGCATTGTGCATATCCTTGTAAAAAAATGCCAGTGTGCCAAAGCTGAAAAGCTCCATTACCACCCACAGCGGAAACGCGCCGCTGTATTTCGAGTTGTAGTGCTTTACAAACGCTCTTTCCTCGTTAGCTTCTATAAGATAATTTATCTTTGACATAAAGCTGTTGTGATTATGCTTAAAATCAAACGAAGCGGGGTTCAGATATCCAAGCGCCCCGTATTTCAGCGCGTGGAAATTCGATATCGCGGCACGAAGAGCTATCTCGATCTCCTCCAGCGCCGCGATAAGTATGCTCCTCAACTTTCGATCCAATTCGTAAATGCGCAGTATTTTCCCGAATGTGGTACCTTCCTCATAGCGCTGCTTGCTTACCGAAAACGGCGCAAAATAGTTTGAAAGCCTGAAGTAGTTTATGTATTTCAAAGTTTCCCGCGCCAGCTTTTCGTCCTCTATGACGCAGCCGCGTTCACGGAGCTTCGCTATCTGCTCGTTTATGGTCGATGGCAGTTTCTGCTTCATTTTTATTCTCCCAAAACATTATTTTTCACTTTTGTCATATAATCCGTGATATTCCTGTCTTCCGTCATATCATATGCATAGCCGAATTTGTCCGCAACACGCTCCGCCAGTATACGGAACAAACCGCAGGCTGTAAAAACCGCGCTCCAGAAATTCTCATAATTGGAATCGGAATAAGTTGCGGAGTACATTTTATAAAGCTTTTCGGGAAGATACTTTTGAAAGTATTTTCCCTTTTTCCCCGCTGACACATTAAAATCATTTGCCGCTCCGATATACCAGTCGGTCATGAGATTTAGCATATCACGGACATAATGATTGAACATTTCCATAGCATACGGCAGCTCGTCGCGGGCTATTCCCTTAGCGACATTGTTGAGACACCAGTGAAACTCGTTGCAGCAGTTGCGGAAAAGCTCTTTGGTCGGCGGCTTTATAAACCAGAAATCATCACGCGGTTTTATATCGGCAAGCTCTCCCGTCTTGTCCAGCAGCACGACCGCTGGCTCTCCGTCGTCGACATACGGATCGCTCGTTATTTCCAAATCAATGCGGTTGCCGTCCTCAAAAATCGTCAGGAAAACAAAGCTCCCGTCGTTATCGGGCGGGATAAGCTTCATGATTTTGGGGGTCTGAAGCAGTGATATCCTGCCGAATTTCTCCTCCAGCCACGCGGTGTTGTTCCAGAACGGCGCGACGTCATTCACAAAATATACGATATCATAATCCTGATAAATATCCCGCGGCGCGTGGACGTCCGCCCGCGAACCCAACATGATAACACCGCGAATACGCTCGTCGTCTTTTGCCGTTTGGATTATTAAATCAAACATTTCACGTTCCGTACGAAATTTCATATTTAAATCATTCCTTTCAGAAGGGCGCAGCCATTTTTCATTTAAAAATTACTCATCGAGCCAGAAAAGCTCCCGTTCGTGCTTGCTCTCCCTTGTCATTAGCGCGCTTATGCTCTTTTGCGGATCGCCGCTGTTGTAGCAGACGTTTACTATCTGCTCAATAATGGGGGTTTCGATATCATGCTCCTGCGCAAGCCGAAAAGCCGTTTTACTGTTAAGATAGCCCTCAACCGTTCCTATCTGCGCCACCGCCTCGGCAGCTGGAACACCCTGCCCGATTAGATACCCCGCACGGTAATTCCGTGAGTGCTGCGAGGTGCAGGTGACTATCAGATCCCCGAGACCCGCCATGCCGGTAAATGTCTTCCAGTTCGCCCCAAGTGCAACGGCAAGCCGTGTTATCTCTGTCATTCCGCGTGTCATCAGTGCCGCCACTGTGTTGTCGCCCAGACCCATTCCACGGGCTATACCGCAGCCCAGCGCTATCGGATTTTTCAGCACGCCGCCCAGCTCACAGCCAGTAACGTCGTCATTTATATATATCCTGTAAACCTCGCAGGCAAGCGTGTTCTGAATATATTTGGCGGTTTCCGGAGTGTATGCAGCGCAAACCTCCGTAGTTGGAACGAACCGCGCAATCTCCTCAGCGTGACATGGTCCCGTCAGCACCGCCGCGGGATTTTCGGGAAGTTCCTGCCTGATTATTTCCGAGAGCCGGCAGCCCGTTGCTTCCTCAAGACCCTTGCTGGCATTCACCACAACGGTTTTTTTGTCAATATACGGCTTTACGGCACACACCGCCTCGCGATAAAACGGAGAAGGAATACAAATTATCACTATATCCGCGCCCGCGACTGCTTTGGGATCTGTTGTAACGCCGAGAGCATCGGGCAGCTTAACTCCCGCGAGCAGCCGCTTGTGTTCCCTGTCGCGGCGGAGCTGTTCCGCCTCTTCCTCAAATTTTGTCCAGGTCACCACTTCATGCCCATAACTGCTGAACAGCACTCCCAAAGCAGTGCCGTAGCCGCAGCCCAGTATAGTTATCTTAGCCATGATATGCTCCTTTCGGTCGGGACTGTATTTTTAAACTTTTACACTTCGTCACTTCTGCGCTTTTACGCTTATTCACTTCTTCACTGCTTCCCGACTGTTTTCTCTCCGAGTTTTTTCTCTGTATGATGCGCGAGCCGCGATAGATTTCCGCGGTGCATATAAATTATTAGCCCGCCCATAAACAGGGCTATAAGAGTGTTTATCAGCGCGGCGGGGTCGTTGTCCACAACTCTGCCAAAAACAAACGCGCTTATAAAGAACAGCCCTGAGGAAACGCAGCTGCCCAGCGAAACATATCGGGTTATCGCCACCAGAATAACGAAAACTCCCAGCAGCACCACCCCCGAGCGCCAGTCCAGCGTAAAAATTGCTGAGATAGCGGCAAGAACTCCCTTTCCGCCTTTAAATCCGTAATAAATCGGGAAAACATGACCGACGACCGCCATAAAGCCCGCCATATATTCCACCCATTTCATCTCTGAGGAGTATTCCGCCGTGTCCACGCTTCCAATAAACCGAAACGCCAGCCTTACCGCCAGCACCGCCAGCACCGCCTTTGCCACGTCGCCCAGCAGCACTATCGCCGAGCTTGCCTTGCCCTGCGTGCGCAGGGTGTTCGTCAGCCCAGCGTTGCCGCTTCCCATGGAGCGAATATCGTTCCCCGTTTTAATTTTCGTAACTATTATCGAGGTATTTATACCGCCCAGCAGATAGGGCACGACAAGCATTATTGCGAAACATATCCATTGTGTCCACGCCATAATTCAGCTTTCCTTTCCGTTCGTCCCTATGCTGTCGGGCTTGGGCGCTATATGCGCCGGCTCGCCGTTCAGCATAATCTTTATGTTCTCGTTCCTGCCCTTTATCGCCGCCATCAGCATCTCACCGCTTTCACCGGGACTGACGGTGATAATGGTCTCCCTGCCGCTGCTCAGCTTGAGAAATATTCCGCCTCTTTTTAAATCGGCAGAGATTATCTCGTCGTATCCTATTAGCTTTATACGGCGGTAAGAATAGAATATTATCCATTTTTCCTTATAGAATTTATGATTGCCTATTCTGTATGTCTGCGTGTAGTTTTCAACAACCTCGGCGGCGTTCTCAGCGGAAAGCTGACCCAGCCTGTCCCCGAATTTTTTCGGAGCGATAATGAAGATATCCACCGCCGCCCATATCAGGCAGCACCCGAGAAAAACAGCAATAACTATTCCCGGGATACGGGTGTTGTCCCTTGCGAAAACTCCAGTCAAAAAAAAAGCCGTTATGCATATAGCAACTATCACTGTATATCTTATAAGGACCGAAACATGCGCCTTATAAAAATCCTTTAAAATCTGCTGCATTTACTCGCCTCTTTCGCGCACGGTGAGCTTGATGGGCGTTTGATCCAGCCCGAATGTCTCCCGTATCTGATTTTCAATGTAGCGCTGATAGGAGTAGTGAAAAAGCTCCCTGTTGTTGCAGAATATAACAAAATTTGGGGGATTTGTCGAAGCCTGTGTCATGTAATACAGCTTCAGCCGCTTTCCCTTATCCGAGGGAGGCTGAACGCGTGATGTGGCATAGCTCAGCATATCATTCAGCACGCCAGTGGAAATACGGCGGGAATGCTGCTCCTTTACCAATTTGATAAGCTCGAAAAGCTTGTCCAAACGCTGCCCGGTTTTAGCGGAGATAAACACAAACGGCGCGTAGCTCATAAAGGAGAAATCCGTTTCCAGATTTTTTGTAAACTCCCGCATGGTCTTGTCCGTTTTGTCCTCAACCGCGTCCCACTTATTAACCGCAATAACGCTCGGCTTGCCCTTATCGTGGGCGTAGCCCGCAACCTTGCTGTCCTGCTCGGTGAAACCCACCGTGGCATCTATCATTATAACGCACACATCCGCCCTGTCTACCGCCATAAGCGCGCGCAGAACGCTGAAATGCTCGATATTTTCCTTTACCTTCGCTTTCCGGCGCATACCTGCGGTATCAATAAAGACGTACTTATCCTCTCCGCGCGTTACCTCGCTGTCTATCGCGTCGCGTGTCGTACCCGCGATATCCGATACGATAGAGCGCTCCTCGCCCGCAATAAGGTTTATCAAAGAGGATTTACCAACGTTGGGCTTTCCTATGACTGCTACCTTTATCGCATCCTCGTCGTATTCGTCAGGTTCGTCGGGCGGCAAATTATCAAAAACCGCCTCCAACAGGTCGCCTGTACCATGACCGTGCACTGCGGAAACCGCTATCGGGTCGCCCAGACCGAGATTGTAGAACTCATACAGCTCAGGCGGCGGTTCGCCTATGCCGTCCGCCTTGTTTACCGCCAGCACCACAGGCTTTCCGCTTTTCATCAGCAATGCCGCGACATCGGTATCATTGGCGGTAACTCCCGTTGTTATGTCCGTTACGAAAATTATCGCGTCTGCCCGCTCTATGGCAAGCATAGCCTGCTCCCTCATCTGCGCGAGGATAACGTCGTCCGTCTTTGGCTCTATACCGCCAGTGTCGATTAGCATAAATTCGTGACCCAGCCACTCGCAGCGGCTGTATATCCTGTCACGCGTTACGCCGGGGGTATCGTCCACAATGGACAGCCTTTTTCCCACCAGCTTATTGAAAAGAGTAGACTTTCCTACATTGGGTCTGCCCACAACAGCAACTACCTGCATTATATACCGCCTTTCAAATATTACAAACTTACACTCTTACACGCTTACACATTTACATACTTATACTATTATAGTATAACACATTATGCTAAGATTTTCAAGCCAAAAGAGGAAGAATCGTATAAAAATTCCATACGACTGCTCTGAACCGTTTAATATTTCTTAATGCTTTGCCGCGCAGTCTTAGTTTATGGCTTTAGACAGCCTCTTCTTAGTTAATTTTATTATTTTAGATTTCAGAGTTGTTTTTTGTGGGTTTTGCTGTGAGCGTTATGTGCAAATTTCATGTGATTAAATTACTAATGTACCAAAACCGTTTTGGACTGACAAGGGTTATTAAATTAAACACACCCAAAACGAGATAAAACAGCAGGACATTAAAAATGAGAGATTAAAGGCACTTAAAGCAGATATAAAGTGCACACCCGCTCAAAGATTTTTCGCGGGAGTCTGACTTGGAGTAACAAACCGAAGCGAAATGAACCGTGGCGGGAGGACCGCAAGGTAAGGAAAAATTTCATCGTTAAAAAAATCAGTCTAAATCAACATAAATCCGCTCAATCAACATTTTATTCACAAACTGACCCGCGGGAAAAATCCCGCGGGTTTGATTTTATTTATCCGGCTGTATCTTCCAGATATCCTTTGCGTATTCCTCTATTGTTCTGTCGGAGCTGAACTTGCCCGAACAGCAGAGGTTTATCCAGCATTTGCGCATAAACTCATCTCTGCGGTCGCGGTAATCTGCGTTGGCTTTCAGCTTTGCCTCAACATAGCTTTCAAGGTCACCGAGGATATAATAATTATCAGGCTTATGCCAGCTTGCGCCGTCCAGCAGCGAATAGTAAAGCTCCTTGAACGCGCCGCTGCCGCCGTCGGAGAACGTGCCGTCTATCAGCTTCTCCACTACGGAGGATATATTTTTGTTGTTTGCATATATCTCACGGGGGTCATATTTCGGCATTATTTCCGCAAGTTCCTCTACCCTCGCGCCGAAAATATAGTTGTTTTCAATGCCCGCTTCCTCGGCTATCTCAACGTTCGCTCCGTCATACGTTCCAAGGGTTACCGTGCCGTTAAGCATGAATTTCATGTTGCCCGTTCCGCTCGCCTCGGTGCCCGCTGTGGATATCTGCTCGGAAATATCCGCGGCTACCACCAGCTTCTCGGCATAGGAAACGTTGTAATTCTGTACGAAAACCACCTTTATCGCACCGTTTATTTCGGTGTCATTGTTCACAAGGTCTGCTATCTCATTTATAAACTTGATAATTGCCTTTGCGCGGGCATAACCCGGGGCGGATTTCGCGCCGAAAATATAGGTAGTGGGATAGAAATCCTTAATGCCGCCGTCCTTTATCCCATAATAAATATACAGGATACTGAACGCGTTAAGAAGCTGGCGCTTGTATTCGTGCAGACGCTTTATTTGTATGTCGAAAATGCTGTCTGGATCGACGGAAACACCCTCATGAACCGCTATATAATCGGCGAGAGCCTTTTTATTGCTGCTCTTGATATCCGCGAAACGAGACATCTGCCGCTTGTCGTCCGCATATTTCAGCAGATTTTTAAGCTCTGTAAGGTTCGTTATCCAGCTTTCGCCGCCGAGCAGTTCGGTTATCTGCGCGGACTGCTTCGGGTTGCAGAGCGCTATCCAGCGGCGGGGGGTAATGCCGTTGGTCTTATTTTGAAAGCGCTCAGGGTACAAATCGTACCATTCGGGCAGAGCGTCGTTTTTGAGTATCTCGGTATGGATACGCGCCACACCGTTAGTCGCGCTTGTGCAGTAGATAGCCATTTTAGCCATATGCACAACACCGCCGCTTATGGGCTTCATACCGTCTATGCGCTCTCTCGGCATGCCGCGGCGATACATATCCGAAATAAAATACTCATTGATACGCATGATTATGCCGTAAACCTCGGGGATCAGCTCCTCTATGATATCTATACCCCACTTTTCCAGAGCTTCCGCCATGATGGTGTGGTTGGTGTAGTTAAAGGTCTTCTGCGCTATCTCAAACGCCTTGTCAAATGACAGACTGTGCTGAGAGGTAAGCACTCGGATAAGCTCGGGTATCGCTATTGTGGGGTGAGTGTCGTTGAGCTGCACGGAATTGTATTCCGCAAAATCCTCAATTTTTCTGCCCGCGCGCAGGTGCTTTCTGATGAGGTCGGCAATGGAAGCGGCGCTGAAAAAGTACTGCTGCCTTAAGCGGAGCAGCTTGCCGGGGCGTGCGTCGTCATTGGGATAGAGCGTACGTGAAATGTTCTCCGCCTCTATCTGCTCACGGCAAGCCGCCATGTAATCCTGACGGTTGAAAGCACCAAAATCAAACTGATTTATCGGCTCGGCTTCCCATAAACGCAGTGTTCCCGCAAAATCGTTCTTATAGCCGAAAATCGGCATATCATAGGGTACGGCTCTGACGTCGCCGGACGCGAAGTGAACGATCACCGCGTCGGAAGCGGCTCTTTTGCTCCAAGGATCGCCGAATTTTGTCCAGTCGTCAGCATATTCGCACTGAAATCCACTTTCAATAGTCTGGCGGAACAGCCCGTATTTATAGCGTATGCCATAGCCCGTGAGCGGCATTTTCAGCGTTGCCGCGCTGTCGAGGAAACATGCGGCGAGACGCCCCAGTCCGCCGTTTCCGAGAGCTGCGTCCTCTATCTCCTCCAAATCGCTCAAGCTCGCGCCCGCGCTGTTAAGAAGCGCTTCTGCTTCATCGTAAAGCCCGAGACAGAGCAGATTATTGAACACGGCGCGTCCCACCAGAAACTCGGCTGAAAGATAGCTTGCCGAACGTCCCTTGGGGGCGCTTTTTTTCATTATCGGAATTGCTTGCTTCATTACCGCCGCCGCGAGAGCGTTGTGCAGCTGCGGAGCGGCGGGCTTTGCGCCCTCCTGGGAGAACTCCGCGAGATTATCCTGAAAATCCTTTTTAAGTAAATCCTTATCCATCATTTAAATACCCTCCTTAAAGAATATTTTTCCAAAAAGCTGTATTTATTATAACATACTTTTTGCTTAAATTCAAGCGGAAAATATTTTTGAAAGGATTTTTATATCTAAAGTATTCTATACTTCTTATTTAGGTAAAATAACAATTTATGTTAGAAGAGCTAAACTGCTGTGAATCACTTAAAAATGGAGAATCATAGGCGCTGAAGGCAGGCGTGAAGTGAACGCCCACGCATGAATTTCCCGCAATCCACTGTAAAAGCTCCGCCCGCTTTGCGGGCTACGCTTTTACAGTGGGATAGCGCAAACGGCGCAAGGTTTTGCACAAAACCTTGCGCCGTTTGCAGCGGTGCGGGAAATTCTTTTAAATAATTTGCCTTAGGTCATCATTTCTTAAAAGCATTTTTGCTTTTTGTCAACTCATCTTAAATAGCACAAATAATTATTTATCAGGTTTCGTTTATTTTGCTTCCGCTCTTAAACGCCAGCGCCGCCAGCAGACCGAAAAATATTGCCGCCGATATCCCCACTGCTGCGGAAGTAAAACCGCCCATGAACACTCCCAGAAGTCCGTTCTGATCTACCGCCTCGCGCACTCCCTTTGAAAGCAGATAGCCAAATCCCGTCAGCGGTACGGTTGCTCCGCCGCCCGCAAGATCAACCAGCGGCTTGTAAAGCCCCAGAGCGCCCAGAACAACTCCCGCCACAACATATGCGGTAAGGATACGTGCAGGAGTGAGCTTTGTAAGGTCTATAAGCAGCTGTCCTATAAGGCACAGCGCTCCGCCAATCAGGAACGCCCACAAGTATTCCGTAAACATTTCCATTTTCTTCTCCCCCTTACTTCGCGGTTATTTCCACCGCGTGACAAATACCTGGTATAGACCCGCCCTGCTGCACCATTGTAGGAGACATAAGTGCACCAGTGGCACAAAACAATACCCGCTTGAGATCTCCGCATTCTATGCGCTTGAGAAAGTGACCGCACATCATCGACGCGCTGCACCCGCAGCCAGAGCCTCCTGCATGAACGTCCTGCTTTTCTCTGTCGTAAAGCATAAGGCCGCAGTCCTTGTGATACTTATCAATTGACACCCCGTCGCGCCTGAAAAGGTCGCTCAGAATATCGCTTCCCACCTGCCCGAGGTCGCCTGTGATTATCAGGTCATAGCTTTCGGGGTGAGTTCCCATATGGGTAAAGTGGCGGCTTATCGTATCGTATGCCGCTCCAGCCATTGCCGCGCCCATATTGTTAAGGTCGGTTATTCCCATATCCTGTATTTTTCCCACTGTCGCCGCTCGTATATAGGGCGGCTTGGATTCGGGCACAACTATCGCCGCTCCCGCTGCGGTAGCCGTCCATTGAGCGGTAGGCGTGCGCACACCGCCGTAGTTCAGCGGAAAGCGGAACTGGCGCTCCGCCGAGGAAAAGTGCGACGAGGTAACCGCTGCGGCGTTCCCCACATAGCCGCCGTTTACCATTGCTCCCGCCAGAAGCAGACCCTCGGCAAATGTGGAGCAGGCTCCGTAAATCCCCAGAAAAGGTATATAATAGTCTTTCAGACCATAGCTTGAACCCGTACACTGATTGAGCAGATCTCCCGCTACCAAAAGGTCCATATCTTCTGGCTTTAGCTCCGCCTTGCCCATGGCGTGCTTGAGCGCTTTGGACTGAAGCAATGCCTCCGCCTGCTCCCATGTTTCAGCGCTGTCCTTGTTGTCCTCTAACACCTCGTCAAACTCCCCGCCGTAAGGTCCGTCGCTTTCAGCCTTGCCGACAACCGCGGCATAGGACAATATTGAGGCTTTTTCGTATTTAAAGGTTTTTCCTCTGCAAACCGGCATTCAAATCCCTCCTTAAAACAGCGTCGTTATATAGTAAATTATTCCGTATATTATTGATGCGGAAATTCCGTATACTATTACCGGACCCGCGATAACAAACATCTTCGCTCCCAGACCCAGCACGTAGCCCTCGGATTTGAAGTCCAGCGCGGGGGAAACCACAGAGTTTGCAAATCCCGTTATCGGCACAAGAGTACCCGCACCAGCATGCTGGGCTATCCTGTCGTACAGCTTAAGCCCAGTGAAAAGTGCGCTTAAAAAAATCAGCGTCATTGAGGTCAGCGCTCCCGCGTCATCCTGACTTAATCCCAGCATTCCGTAAAGATTAAGCAGCGCTTCACCCAGCACGCATATACCTCCGCCAATTACAAACGACAGCGGCAGAGTTTTGTACATTGCCGACGGCGGAGACATTCTTTTGGCAAGCTCGCCGTATTCCTGATTTGATATATTCAAGGTTCATTCTCCTTTTTATTTGGATTTCAGATAAATCTGTTGTGTATATTGTTTCAGATACTTATTGCAAAAATTCTTTTTCGAATATGGTAATTTCCGGCGGTTATGCAGCCGAAGCAAACTGCATATAAAGTGTTTATCTAAGCTGAATTATTTAAATTTAAAATTTTCCGCGACCCGCCTTAATGCACAACACTTCGCTGCGCTGCGTGTTGTGCATTAAGGTTCTTGCAAAAAATTCCTGTGCCAACATTGCGATGCAAAAAACTTTTTATACGGGCTGTGACAGCTGTGCCGCCTATCTCATACATCATAGATAGCCTTATACTGTGCCGCCTTTTCCCCGCTGCGATGATATCCCGACAAGATATGCAGCTCCGTTACCCGCTGCGGCTCGGGAAACAGCACAGGTATCGCCCCGCTGTAAAGCGAGCGTCTGAGATATCTTCTGGGCGGCAGCGTGCAGAAATGCTCTCCCACAACAAGCTTTCCCCCAACGTCGGTGAACAATTTAGCGACTTCCCCCATGACCACGCACACACTTATCCCGTCGCCGGTACGCATAGTCAGCCGTCCGCCCTCTATCTCTGTTACAACACCGTCCGCAGGCGCTGACAGCTCTATGTCTCCGCCATCGAATATCCTCAGCTTCTTTGACGGAAGCACCGCATAACCGTCTCCCGAAAGCTTCTTTGAGTAAACTCCGTCCAAAAGCTCCCCCACCGCTATTACATTCCCGTCCGTCACGCTTGCCAGTACACGCTTTTCTGACATATTTTCTGTAATTTGCTCCATATAGTTCTCCTTATTTATATTTGAATTTTCCGCACCGCTGCGTCTTCGGCAAAGCCCAAAACACAGATAGCCTCGCCGTGAAAGCTTCGTTTAACTACGCTTCCACGGCGGCTTGCTGAAAACTCATGCGCAGGCGGTCAATTTACAACATCTGTCAGCGCCTTTTTCTAAATTTTCGTGCAGCTCTGGGCTTTGATTTTCGATATTCGTTCCAAAACAAAATATAAAATAAATACAAAAAATCATTAATTTAAATCTTACTACCTAACATTCTGCTTTTTCACTTTTATTTTTCCTCTAAATGCACCAAAATAAACTTCCTTTTTCGTGTTTTATTGTGAAGATTTGGCATTGAAATATAGACTCAATAGGTATATAATAATTAAAGAAAAAAGAAAGGTGTGAGAATTTATGGAAACGTTTGAATGTTTTAAAGACTTGGCAATAATTCTCATAGCAGCAAAGCTTCTCGGACTTTTGGCAAAAAAGCTTAAAGCGCCGCAGGTAGTGGGACAGATCGTCGCAGGGCTTCTTATAGGTCCAAGCGTTCTGGGAATAGTGGATCAGTCCGATTTTATCCTAACTATGGCGGAAATAGGTGTCGTGCTGCTGATGTTCTCCGCGGGACTTGAAACGAATATGCGCGACCTTGTAAAGACAGGTCCCGTAGCTCTTTCCATCGCGTGCGCTGGCGTTTTTGTTCCGCTGATTTTCGGATACCTTTTATATTCGCTGTTCTATGGATTCGCTCCGATTGGTTCGGAAAAATTTTTCAGCGGCGTTTTTGTCGGAACAATCATGACTGCCACCTCGGTCAGCATAACGGTTCAGGCGCTGCGCGAACTTGGACATCTCAAGGGCAGGGTGGGAACGATAATTCTCAGCTCAGCTATAATCGACGACGTGATAGGTATCATTGTACTTACATTCGTAATCGGATTTAAAGACACCGACGCCAAGCCGCTTGACGTAGTGATAAAAACCCTGCTGTTCATCGGCTTCAGCATTGTGGTGGGATTTTTGGTTTACCTGCTTTTCAAGGTGCTGGACAAACGCTTTTACCATCAGCGCCGCATACCCATATTCGGGCTTGTGCTGTGCTTCGCGATGGCTTACTGCGCGGAAAAATTCTTCGGCATAGCTGATATCACAGGCGCTTATGTGGCGGGAATAATCCTGTGTAACCTGCGCGACGCGGAATATATCGAGGGCAAGATGGACATCAGTTCCTACCTGCTTTTCGGACCCGTATTTTTTGCGAGTATCGGATTAAAGACCACCTTTGACGGGTTTACGCTCGACCTGCTGTGGTACTCGCTCGCGTTCGTAGCGGTGGCGCTGATAGCCAAGGTAATTGGCTGCGGGCTTGTGGCGCGGCTGTGGAAATTCAATAACAAGGATTCCCTTAAGGTAGGCGTGGGAATGATGACGCGCGGAGAGGTCGCGCTGATAGTAGCCCAAAAGGGGCTTGCCGTGGGAATGATATCATCACAGTACTTTACATCGGTTATCCTGCTGATAATCTGCTCCTCTATAGTTTCTCCCGTGCTGCTTAAGCTGCTCTACCGCGGCGAGGACAGAACCGACCTTGCGCCGCACGAGCCTCACCCCGATCTTGACGAAACTGAGGTTATGGAAGAATAAGAAGTGTTAAATATGAAATATCGGGGTCCGTTCGGTGCTTTTATCCGAATATGAATAACCTGTCCAAATAGCTGCTTTGCGCTTGGATTTTGGTCCGTGTGTACGGGTTTTCACTCGGAAATATAATTGCTTTTTGACGCCGAAAATTTGTACCTGAAAATTCATTTTTATATACGGAAACGGACAGATCTCGTAAACCAAGTCTGTCCGTTTGTAATCATATTCAAATTTTTATTTCGATGTTTTACATTTACACGAAATTGAATATGCCCCAAAAGTCAAAGTGCTTAATAAACTTTGAACCCCACAGTTCCATATAACCTTGCCGCCGCGGCATTGACCGCACGAATTGTAATTATTGATGCCCCGTCGGCAAAAGCGTCATATACGGCTTTTTTGCATATGGCTTTTGCAAATCCCTTGCGGCGCATTTCCGGAATAGTTCCGATCAGTTCAAGTGAAGCTGCGCCGTTATTATCCATGATTGCAGCTACGGAAACAGGAACGCCGCCGTGATACAAAATATAACATTTAACCCCCATTTTTTCGCACCAGACAAAATGATTAACGGGGTGTATATCGGGATACCCGCCCGAAAGAATATCATTTGTTATGCGTGCCCACAGCGCGAACTCTTCGGCGGAATGCACCTTAATGATTTTATGGCTGTCTTCACAATGTTCTTTCCTGTCTTCGGGAAGCATCGCCATATAAACTTCGTCTTCTTCACCGGGTTCGGTTCGCTCTTGCGAGGGTTCTTTTCCGGAAAACAAAAAGACGGTTTTGTCAGATGCAAGCAAACTGAGCCAGATGGGCATATTCATTGATTTCATTTCGTCAATGACCGCCTTTTTCCGTTCCGCGGGAAGATCATCAATACGAACATTATAAACAAAAGATATGCCTTGCTCCCCCGCTTTTGGCTTTACATAGGAATAAAAATCCTTGTCAATCCTATCCATATGTACAGCTTCTCCGAACAAGCCGACATAATAGTTTGCCCCATCGTCAATATGCCGTATGATTTCTATGTCCGTCATATTTACCTCCTTATCTTTCCTAAGCACAAGCCGTAATTTATTGTTATATTATACCAGATGAGCTAAGAAAAATCATCGTAACACACAGACAAAAAATCACCTTAAAATTATTCCGCCAAGTTATTCAAATTATTTTACCACAGCTCCCGTATAATAAAATTCGAGTATCTGTTTGTAGTCGTAGCCCCACTGTGAAGCAAGGTTATTCGCACCGTTCTGGCTCATTCCCACACCATGACCGTAGCCGTAGGTGGTAAATGTGAAAGTATCGCTCGCGGAATCATAGCTTACGTCAAACGCCGCAGAGCGCAGCTCATAATCCATGATATTCTCTCTGAAAGCGCGTCCCGAAAGCTTTACGGTCTTGCCGCTGCTGCCCGTATAGCTGTGATATCCACCGATATTCATCTGCTCGACATATTTTCCGTCGGAATAGCCGTCAATGGATATCCATGATGACGGGTCGCCCGAAAGCGAAATGCCCGTTACATTCTGTATGCGGTTCTTCATCTCCTAAGATGAATAGGTAACGGTGCGCCCATAGTTGGGGTCAAATTTAGCGTCCAGCTCACAGAATACGCTGGTGAGATACGGATAGGCATTGCCCCATACGTTCTCACTGGAAGCGGTATAACCAGCGGAGGACGCGGAATAGACCGCTTGGATATAATCTCCGTCATAATATATCGCCTGCCCTATTACCGATTCTGTAAGCACGCGCACAGAGTCGTTCACAGTTTCGCTCAACAGCACGCTGGGATAAGTCCCGTATTCGTTGCAATATTTTATGTAAGTATACGCCGCCACCGCCTGAGCCTTTATCGCCTCAGGCGCGAACGTATAGCCCATCTCATTCTGCGTGACTCTCGATACGATATCCACCGCCGAGCCTGATACCGTCATACCCCTGTTAGTAACGTAAAGTATTTCCTTAGCCGCGTCGGCGTTAGGAATTATCTCGGTCGGTTCGGTAAAGTCGGGTAGATCGTCACCGCTGTCAACCGGTATAGGCTTGTCATCATCTACGGGTATCCCGCCCGTGGGGAACGTTGACGGTGTGGACGCGGAGGTGGCAGGGGTAGCCGGAGTTGTTTCGGGAGTTGTCGCGGGTGTAGTCTGCGGAGTTGTGACAGTAGTGGCTGCAGATGATGCAGATGTTGCAGGAGTCGTTGCGGAAGTTGCCGGTGTGGTGGCAGGAGGTTCGTCCTCCGGTTCATATGTATCGACAATATGTATTTCATTTGGAGCCTCCTCCGATTCATCAGCGGGGGCTATCGCATCAAATGTATCTACCGGAGGCGTGCTTTCCTCAGGAGTATAGCTGCTCTGCACGGGACTTTCCGCAAGCCCCGGAGAGGCAAAATGCAGCTCCTTCAGATGCATGGTTTCCGTCTGAGTGGTATTTGGGACGATAAAGTCCACCGTGCCCATGCCGTTAGGCGGAGCTTCTCCCGTACCTGCCGTCTCAGAGTCTTTCTCCGTATCGCCGGAACCCAAAACGGCATTGTCCACCGCGCTTTTTCCGTCAACAACACCCATTACTCCGCAGGTAAACACATATACGTTGCAGATACACAGCGCGATGATAATTTTAACAAGTGAAATATGCTTCATGTTAACTCCATTTGATATTACGCGGGGTCTTCCCACAGACCGTTTTCGCGCAGATATTCTTCAAGACCCTTAACAAGTGAAACGTCCCATGTTCTTCCGTTCCATGTCATTCCATAAACATCGTAGTAAGCCTCAAAATACTTTATGCTGGTCTTGCGCGTGATTTTGGAAGTATCCACCTCGGGAGCTTCGTTCTCCCTTACTTTTCTCGCCATGACAACTATGCGCGCATCGTCAAAGCCCATAGAACCGTCACAGGTGGATAGTGTAAGTATTTCGTCACCATACTCGATATCCACACCCGTTTCATAGATGCTTCTGTCCATCGCTTCACAGATAAAATTGTAAAACTCCGACTGGCTGCCGAAATACACATGGCTCGTGTAGTCAAAAATATCGCCGTGTTCTTCAGCGGTATTCAGCTTCATAACCGCGAATATCTTATATTTGTTGTCCTTGTAAAGCGTGTTGAAATCCACTATCGGAGACATCTTTAGAAACTCGATATTGTTTATGTAGTTGGAAAGCGCAGAAAACTGGTACTTATACAGCATATTGTGCCCGTATAGAATGGTATTGTTGGGCATTTCATTAGGTCCTATGCGCCCCTCATAATCGGCAAATATAGTCCCGGCAAACTCGTAGTTTCCGTCAAAATCCCTGTGCAGATAATAATCGTTGTCCTCTGTCTGCATAACGGGGTAGTCAACATTTGTGCCGTTGATGCTGACCCAGCCGATAAAGTCGTTGTTAGCTGCATAGAGTGCCGCGTATTTTTCGTTTATCGAGCCTTCGGGCATCTGCTCTATCTGCTCATTGGTGGGTGTCTGGTTTTTCAGCTCCACCAGATAGGCGTTCGTTGCGGTTTTCTCACCGTCCTCGCCGACCGCGGCGTTATTTTCAAGCTCGTTGTACCGCAGGAAATTCATAGCGATAACCACCACCGCCACCACAAGTATGACAAGCGCGGCAAGGAAAATTATCTTTCTGAAAATCTCTGTGACCGAATCGCCCTTCCACGGCAGAAGCCCCGTCACAATGCTCATAAACAGGCTTTGTTTTTTCTTTTTGCGTTTTTTCTTTTTCTTGGGAGCTATTCCCATGTCCATCTCAGCCATGTCCAATCCTTTCTTGCCTAAAGCGACCGCGCAGAGCCTCGCCCCCGCGGAATATGTACCTCTCTTTGAGGAAATATGCCCCAAAGAGCAAACGATCAATAAGAGTAGCCTTGTATAAGCTCCGCGGGCCATTTTCTTCCGCCCCACTCGCCACCGTACAAGTCGTAATAATAATCAAAGTAGAGCGGGTCGGGGTTGGCATAGATGCTGTCAACATCTACCTCGGTGCTTTCGCCCTCGCGCACTTCTCTTGCAAAGATGACCCAGCGTATCTGCCTGTCCGCGTCAAACTGCAGTGAGCAGGTGGACAGCGTGAGCAAATTGTCGCCGTATTTAAGATTCGCGTCGGGATTTATAAACGTGCTGCGGTCAAGGATTTTGGCGCAGTAATCGTCAAAATCAGCCTTGGTATCAAAATTGCGGTATCTGATATAATTGAAAACAGGAGCGCCCTCTTCCTTGCTCGTGTTTATAAGAGCGCCGCCGAATATCTTGTAAGTCGATTTTTTGTAAAGCGTGCTGAAAGTAATAGTAGGATAGCTTTTGATATAATCCAGCCCGTAGCCTGCAGGGTGATAGTTATTGAACCGCGTAAGCTGCGCGAAATATTCTCCCGACATCATATTGTGCCCATACAGCACAATATTCGCAGGCTGGCTCTCCGCGGTTATCTTGTCGCGGTAATCGGCGAATATCGCGCCCGAAATGCTATCCTCGCCCTTGTAATTATGATCAAGGTAATAATCATTGTCGTCAGCCTGCATTACAACATAATCAAGAAGCTTTTTATCACCGTTCTCAACGGTTATCCAGCCAACAACATCATCGTTTATCTCCAGCAGCGGCAGAAATTCCTCCAGCACCTCGGGATATTCCTTTTTAAGCTCCTCGCGCTTGGTGGTGTCTATCTCCACCGCCGTGCTGCCGCTAACCGCACCGTGATAAATATCCGACAGCGAGTTGTTGTCCGACGTGTCGGAAACCTTGTTCCCCGCGGTAATTAGCAAAATCAACACCGAAACTATAAGCACTATACCCGCTATCATAAAGATAATTTTACGCAGTATCTCAGTAAAATTATCACCCCTTTGCGGGAAAAGGTATCTTGCCATACGGACAAATATATTTTCTTTCTCTACAAAATTCGCCATATTCTCCCCGTCCTTTCCGCAGCTTCCCCATGCCGCTTGGTCTTTTTATGATATCTGACCTTAAAATCTTATATTCATATATTTTTCGGTTTATTCAAACCCGTCAGTAACTCAGCAGCTTTGATCTGTCCCATGTGCTGCCGTACCACTGAGTGCCTATAACATTATAATAGTAGTCAAACAATTTCGCGTAATAGTTTCGTTCCGCCTTGGAAACGTCCACATACTCGCTCTCCCCCGGTCTCACCTTTCTCGCGAAAAGCACCCAGCGCGTGTCAACATTCTTTCCAAGCGGCCACAGGCAGGTTGACAGCGTTACCAGCTGGTCGCCATAATCAAGATCGACATCGGTAAAGAACCAGCTTCTGTCCATAATTTCCAGAATGTAATTATTAAAATCGTCCTTGTCACGGAATTTGGTCTTGGTGGTATAGTTAAACACCTCGCCATACTGCTCCTGCGTGTTCGCCAGCATTCCCGCAAATATCTTATAGGTCTGGCTTCCTCCGTCGGGGGTGGCTATCATAAGCGTTGGATGCACCTTATAAAAAGCGCACGGCTCTTTGCTGGTATCCTTGGGGACATAATGCCCAAGATAGCCGAAGAACTCGCCGCTTATCATATTATGCCCGTAAAGTATGATATTTTCGTCCGTTCCGTCCCATTTGTTCCTGCGTGAGGAGAAGATCGTTCCCGAAATGGATTCATTACCGTAAAAATCATGATCAATGTAATATGAGTCATTATCCGTGCCGACAATAACGTTGTTCAGCGGCGTACCCGTTATCTTTATCCAAGCCTTGGTGTCCGAGTTCACCTCTTTAAGCGCGTTAAAATCTATGTTCAGCGGTGTATTTACAAGCGGAGTGACATCTATTTCCTGTGTTTCGTCCAAAACCTCTACCGACATTCCGAAAGTACTGAATGGCTGATAGCTCATATCAATATCCATCGTGGCGGGAGGCGAACCAGCTATGTTCGCTATCTCGTGGTTGAGATTTTCCCCCTCACGCATACCCACAAGCTGGTTAATAAGGAAAATAAGGGTACCCGCAAAAATGGCTATCGCGAATATAAGTATTATCTTGCGCGTTTTTTCCATCGCACTGTCGCCCTTCTGTGGGAACGCCGCTTCCGCGAAGCGAGCAAACACGTTTTTGGGACGCCCCTTTATCTTATCCTCCTTTTTGCCCTTTGGTTTTGGAGGGGAATAGAAATCCAGCTTATCAAGAGCGATATCTCTTGACGAAGCGGTTTTTTTCTTTTTCTTTGGTTTTTCAGGTTCCATGTAAGGCATTGTATGTTTTCCCCTTTCGTTATATCTGTTTGCTTTATATTGGCATAAAGTATATTTTTGATTTTTACAAAATACTCACGTCCGTAATCCGTGCCGATGTTAAGAAACGAACCGCATTTATTCCTACGGAAAACCCTGCATTTTTTGATACTTGATTAGTCATTTCCGTTGGAACGGTTTAATTTTCCATAGGCTGCTCAATGTCTGAAACGCTCCACTATCTCTTTCCTAAGTATTTCAAGAGCCTTTTCAGCGGAAGCGGCGCGGATAAAATCCCGCGCGGAATACCCCGCGCCCTGCTGCGGCTCGAATACATGCCTTGCAGCAAAAGACTTGCCGCTGTCGGCGAAACCGATATAGACCGTTCCAACGGGGTCACATTTGGTCGCACCCGAGGGTCCCGCGATACCCGAGGTGGATATACCATAATCTGCCCCTGCAAGACGCATAACACCGCGCGCCATTTCTTCCGCACAGCGCACACTGTATTCGGTGCAGTCCCTCAGCGTGTCCTCCGACACTTTCAGAAGCTCCTGCTTTATGCGGTTTGAATAGGCGCATACACCCAGTTCTATGACAGCCGAGCTGCCAGAAACCGAAGTGAGCGCAGCGGATATCATTCCGCCCGTACAGCTTTCCGCTGCCGATATCTTCAAGCCGCTTTCGGCACAGATACCAATTATTTCCTCCGCCAGCGCGGAGATATTTTTTAATACCATCTCATACTCATTCATATCTATCAATCCAGCAAGACTGTTTCCTCTCCGTATCTGAATCGCTTCACCTCGGTCTTTTCCACAGCATCCTCCACAAGGGCGGAGAAGTCGAAACTCTGCTCCGCCGTGAGAATATCCTCATAACGCGGCTTTGTGCGAGGGTGCTTGGGCGAGAACACCGTACAGCAGTCCTCATATGGCATTATTGACGTTTCGTAAGTTCCTATTTTGCGGGATATCTCGGTTATCTCTATCTTGTCCATTCCGATAACGGGACGGAAAACCGGATACTCCGCCGCTGCATTTGTGCAGTACAGCGCGGAAAGAGTCTGACTCGCCACCTGCGCCACGCTTTCTCCAGTAATTATCGCCCCGTAGCCGTCCCTTTCACATATTTTATTGGCTATCTTTACCATTAGCCGCCGCATAAGCACGGTGAAATATTCCTCGGGGCAATTGTCGCGCAGCTTCTCCTGTATCTCAGTAAACGGAACACAATAAAAAATGATATCGCCGCAATAGTTCGTCAGCTCCTCACAGAGCTTCTCGACCTTAATTCTCGCCCTTTCGGAGGTATAGGGCGGACTTACATAATGTATGCAGTCCACTACCAGACCGCGCTTTGCCATCATGTACCCCGCAACGGGGCTGTCTATACCACCCGACAGCATAAGCAGCGCCTTTCCGCTGCTTCCCACGGGCATTCCGCCTGCACCCGTCAAGCGCTCGGCAGAAAGATACGCTCCATTGTCACGGATTTCCAGCCGCACAGTTACATCGGGATTATGCACATCTACCTTAAGATGCGAAAAAGCTTCGGAAACCACGTCACCGAGCTGCTGCTGTATCTGTGGAGAGGTCAGCGGAAAGCTCTTGTCCGCGCGCTTTGCCTCTACCTTAAAGCTCCCCACTCTATCAAGCGTATCAAAAAGATATTCCTTCGCCCCTGCCGCCACCGCGGAAAAATCTTTCGGGAACACAGCACAGCGCTGTATCGCGCCAATGCCGAAGATATACCCCAGTTTCTTCACAACAAGCCCTATATCAATATCCTCCAAAGGGGTAATGTAAATAGTGGACTGCTTCCGGTAATAGTCGAAGCGCCCAAGCTTTTTCAGGCGGTTTTTTATATTCTTCTGGAGCATATTCTCAAAGACATTTCTGTTGTCGCCCTTGAGAGCAATCTCTCCATATTTTACCATTACTATTTCTTTCATTTGTCACAGTTCCTTATTTAAATTTTGAATTTTCCGCACCACTGCGTTTTCGGCTTTGCCGAAAACCGCGCTACCCTCGCCGTGAAAGCTCCGCGTTCGCTCCGCTTACTCGGCGGCTTGCGGAAAATTCCATATTTTAATTTTGAATTTTCCGCACCGCTGCGTTTTCGGCTTCGCCGAAAACTGCGCTATCCTCGCCATGAAAACTCCGCGTTCACTCCGCTTACTCGGCGGCTTGCGGAAAATTCCATATTTTAATTTTGAATTTTCCGCACCGCTGCGTTTTCGGCTTTGCCGAAAACTGCGCTATCCTCGCCGTGAAAGCTCCGCGTCATTTGCTAACTTCTTCTGAATCTTTTAATATTGTTTTCGATATTCTCACAAAGAAAATCTATATCGCTTTCGCTTGTGTCGGCACACAGTGAAACCCTCACGGCGCTGTCCGCATCCCTGTCCGAAATGCCGAACGCAGCAAGGACACCGCTCTTTTTTCCTCGGGAGCAAGCAGAACCACTGGAAACATATATTTCCTTTTCCTCCAGCGCGTGCAGCATTATTTCCGAACGAATACCCAAAACACTGAAATTTATAATATTTGGCAGGCATTTTTCGTCAGAATTAACACATATGCCGCTCATTCCCGATAGGTTGTCCAACAGCCGAGCTTTAAGCTCCGCAAAACGCTCCGCGCTGCCGCGGTAAGCTTTAACGGCAGCCTCAAAACCTGCTATAAGCTCGACAGGCTCAGTGCCAGACCGCAGATTTTTCTGCTGTCCGCCGCCCACAACCAGCGGCGCAGTACGAATCCCTTTTTTAATATAAAGAGATCCTATGCCCTTAAACGCGTGAACCTTGTGCCCCGAAACGCTAATCAGGTCGCCTTCCAATGGCATTTTCAGAAATCCCTGCACCGCGTCAATATGTACAACCGCTTTTGGATTTGCCCGCTTTACCAATCCATACAGCCTCGCCGTATCTACCGCGTAGCCTGTTTCATTGTTGACCGCCATACAGCTTACCATGAGCGTATTATCATCGACCGTGTCTGCAATCGCTCCAACAAAATCCTCATGCTCCTTTGGCGCGAGTCTTATGACCTCAAATCCCCTCTCAGCAAGAATGTCAAACACTTTCGACGCGGAGGGGTGTTCTATTGCGGTAGTTACAATCTTTCTGCCGTTTCGGGAATATTTCTCCGCCGCGCCAAGTATAGCGGTATTATTGCTTTCGGTCGCTCCCGATGTGAAGATAACCTCACCCTCCGGAGCGCCCCCCCCGCCAAGAGCGTTAAGTATGGTTCTTTTGGCGGAACTGATAATCTGCTCTGATAAAATTCCCATTTTATGAAGCGAGCCGGGGTTTCCAAACCGCTCCGCCGCCGCTTTCGCAACCGCTTTACAGCACTCCGCACATGGCTTAGTCGTAGCGGCGTTATCAAGATATACCATAAATTCCTTTTACTCCCAAAACAAAAACGTTTTTACTACTGTATAGCTTATATCAGTATATCACATTTTCGGGCATTTGAACAGGGTTTTTAAAAATTTTTCAACATTTTTTCATAATGTTTACGTTTTAATTACAAAGCGGTTACAAAACGGTTACAAAAAAACAAATTTGGTTACACAAAAATGACAGTTTTACCAATTTGGTTACAATTATGTCATATATGTTGATTTTTTTAGTTATATGTGGTACAATATATACAGAGATGAAACAGGATCCCAAATTGTATATGCAAACCTGCTTAAAGGCGGTTTTGCTATTCAATTGCAGATGATTTTGTTTAAAAAGCTTGATGTTCAAACAATAATCCTGCTTTATTCTTAAATATCAAAAATATTAAATTGTAATTTTCTCTTTTCATAGGTTACAAAAACCACCAAAGAAAGATAATCTCTTAATTTTTAACATATCAAATCCTCCAATTCCCAGACCCGCCGTCCTTTTGAACGGCGGGTCTGGGTCAGCCTTTATTCAAAAGATTAAACATTTTGGAAATAATTTTTTCAGCTAACAACGCTACCAAAATTTCATTTACTCGCTGGGTATACCCAGCAGAAACCGGAAGATATCTCTTTTGCAACGTTTTACATTAATTAACGGCATTTTATCTCAATCACTTAATCAGTTATCAAATGAGCCGCGCAAACCAAAATGCGCGGCTTTTTGAGACTCAGTACGGCAATGCCGCAACAAATAACAGATTTAACCTTCTACTTTCAGCGGGCAAATTTGCCGAACTTGGAAACGATACTTGATCAGGATCTACTCCACCGCTTCCTCAATCTCCTCGCGTGAGCCGAAATAATCTTTGGTAAGCCCGCATACAGGGCAGTGCCAGTCGTCGGGAATGTCCTCGAATTTTGTGCCGGGAGCGATACCGTCCGATGGGCAGCCAAGCTCTTCATTATAAAGATAACCGCAAGGGCATAAATATTGTTCCATTGTAACACTTCCTTTCATTCTGCGCCTCAGAAAGCTAAAATGCCGGATTAAGGCGCATAACGTCTGTCTGCGCCGTTTTTCCGACGTTTTCAACAGGCTTTGAAGTTATTTTGTGCCGAAACTCCGAAAATATGACAAACAGCTTAACTACATATGTTTCCGAAAATGGATAATATTAACGTAAAATCGGCACAAAAAAGTTGTCAATCCACACAAAACCCCACATAAAAAAGAATGTTTTTTGGCGAAAGAGAAAAAATCGTGTGAAAACGACTTTTTTTATTGCATAAAAGTCTGATTTGTGGTATACTAATGCTGGACGTCCGTGTCCGAATAAATTTTTATTGGCATTTTTTTACATGACAGGTGTACCATTGTGCAGCGCCGCCAAAAAGCTGCGCTGCCACAGGAAGGGATGCTTTTAATGATAAAGGAAAACCAAAAGCTGTTTAACAGGCTTAATGTAATCACAGATGCCGTCGCCGCTTTTGCCGCGGTCACCCTCTCTTACCTGCTGGTATTTCATGTGCTGGATTTTGAGAAAAATTTTCCTCTGATAGATTACATAAAGCTATCAATTTTGTTTGTGCCCGTGCAGATAATTACATTCGGGTGCATGGGTCTATATGACTCTTTCAGGACAAAAACCTTTGTCCATGAGATGGGCAAGCTTGTTCGTGCCTTTGTGGTGGACGGAATTATGATGGTCACCATGCTGTACATAATCCGAATGTTTCATTTCTCCCGCTGGGCGCTGTTTATATTCTTGGCGTTGGATCTGATAATTGTCGCGACAAAGCGGTTTGTTATAAGAAGGGTGCTTAAAAACGCCAGGAGCATCGGATACAACAAGAAATATGTTGTTCTTGTCGGAAGCGGTAAATCGGCACAGGAATATCTGGAAGCCGTATCCGAGGACAAATCCCTTGGATTGGATTGTGTGGGCTATGTGGGGCGCAAGGGAACGCTTGATTCAAAGTGGCTGGGAGGCTATGAGGATATAATTTCGGTGCTTGACGCGCGAAATTACGACGAAGTGGTCTGCGCACTGGGAAGCGACGAGAATAACGAGCTTAAGCGAATAGTTGAAGCGTGCGAACTTACGGGAACAAAAATTTCCGTAATTCCCGTAATTTACAAATATATGTCGGGCACCCCGTCAATTGATGTGGTGAACGGAATACCACTTATGAATATCAGACGGATTCCGTTGGACAACATTGGAAACGCTTTTATAAAGCGTGCTACGGATATAGTCGGTTCTTTGGTTCTTATCGCTCTGTCCTCTCCGATAATGCTTGTTTCGGCAATCATCATAAAAATCACTATGGGCGGCAAGGTGATTTTCCGTCAGAAACGAGTTGGACTTAACAAAAAGATTTTTGTAATGTACAAATTGAAATCCATGCGGGACAACCAACAATCCGAAACTGCATGGAGTACCGACAGCGACCCGCGAAAGACACGATTCGGAGCGCTTATTCGTAAGCTGTCTATTGACGAGCTGCCTCAATTGTTCAACGTGTTAAAAGGAAATATGAGCCTTGTCGGACCGCGTCCCGAAATACCATTCTATGTGGAAAGCTTTAAGGACAGCGTGCCGCTTTACATGATAAAACACCAAGTAAAACCGGGAATGACCGGTCTGGCACAGATAAACGGGTATCGCGGTGATACCTCGATAGAAAAACGAATAGAATTTGATATACAATACATAGAAAACTGGTCCTATTTCCTTGATTTATCAATACTGATAAAAACTGTATTCTGCTTTATGAATAAGGAAAAACTTAAAACAAAAAAGAACGATTCTTCCAAACGAAACGGAGAAAAGCTTAATGAACGAACAAAAGAAAACTGATCTCACAGCGCTTGCCGTATTTTTTCCTGCGGTTATTGCGCTGGCGATAATACCTACCATTATGTACGTTACGCTGGTATCGTCGAGTCTGGTAGACACTTACAGATATTTCCGCGGAACTCCCGTCGACGATGGATATATGTTCCTGGATATTT
>CAJTMU010000005.1 GCA_910577365.1 uncultured Oscillospiraceae bacterium
CGCTTGTCAAGTATGCCGCAAACGGGTTTGTACAGGAAAAATCTGAAAATGAGGAAGATTATGAGCGTATTTATCAGCGTGAAAATTATTGTTCCGGGGTCTATGGATACCAGCGCGAGATTTTCCTGCGCCGTTCCTCCCGCCTCACTGATAAAATTCAGCATTTTAGCTCTCTCCTCCCATTATGCTTTTCTCGGCAGCCATTAGTTTCCAAAGGAATCCAGAAGCTTTGAGAAGATGGGGTTAGCATAAAGGAGAAGCAGCGCAATTACCAGCGCGTACAGACCGGTGGTCTCCGCCAGCGCGTCACCAATGATCATTGTTCTTGTAATAGCGCCGGAAGCCTCAGGCTGTCTGCCGATAGCCTCAACCGCCTTACCGCCGCAGTAGCCCTCACCGATACCCGGGCCAAGACCCGCGATCATAGCCGTGCCCGCGCCAAGCGCCGAAGCGCCGAGTACAATGCCTTCAGCCAAGATTTTCATTTCATCCATTGTCATTTTCCTCCGTAAAATAAAAATATTTTATTTGGAACGCCTTCAAAACAACCAATACGGCGTTCATATCCCTTGCGGGATATAAGACAGAAACTTTTCGGGAACGTGTCCCGTGACCGCTGTTACTCCTCGCAGTCAGCCGAAGAAATGTACGACATACTCAACATAATGAAGATGTACGCCTGCATTACCGCAGAGAATATGTCGAAATAAAGAGATGCTATCGCGGGGATAAGTATAGCCAGTTTACCGAGCGCAAAATAAATCAGCGCGTTGATAACCGTGCCCGCGATCATGTTGCCGAACAAACGCAGCGCCAGCGCAAGCGGGTTTGCGAATTCACCGATTATGTTAAACGGAAGCATAAACGGCAGCGGCTCGACAAAGCTTTTCATGTACCCCTTGAACTTTCCCGTTTTGCCGCGGTTGAATTGAACCAGGCAGAACGTGATAACAGCCAAGGTGCCCGTTACGGATACGTCGGCAGTGGGATTTCGCAGACCAAGCAGACCCATAAGGTTCTGAATCATGATAAAACAGAACAGCGCCATTATGTAAGCGCGGTATCTGTTGTACTTTCTGCCCATGGTGGTGTCCACCGTTTCGCAGAAGAAGCCCACAATCCACTCTGCCGCCATCTGCCTTCTGGTCTCCGGCACTACCTTAAGGTTACGGGAAAGAATCAGTACAACAACAAGCAGTATCGCGATAACTACCCATTGAACAATAATACTTTCCGTCAGCCTTAACCCCTGAATACCAAAAAGGTTATCCACGACCACCAAAGGTCCGTTTACGGTGATGCCCTCAGAAGCGAGCATCAATGCAGTCGGCATATATCATTCCTCCTTCTTTATTATTGCTCTTGCCGTGATGGCGATCCTCGGAAAAAACAGCGGGATCACCGCCGCAACAAGATTTATAAACGGCGCAAGCGCGCCGATTGTAAGCAGAAGAAACAGTCCGAGATATCTCAGACAGTACATGGTGTTCATATAGGTCTGGGCGGACTTAGCGCTCCCGCGTTTAAGGGAGCTTTGAGCGGTCTTTCCCAAAGCAAGAAAATTTCCCACACAGACGATATTGCCGTAAACCGCACCCACAAGCAGAGTATAATCAAACCCCGCCGCAAAGAAAATCACCAGCATTACCGCGAAATACACTCCGTTTGCCGCCAGATAGTAGGGCAGCAGCGAACGCATTTCCTTGTAAACGGGTTCGTTTTTGTTGATAGCCATACTCATTGGTAATATCTATGCACCGAACGGGCATAACTCCTTTATATACTATCTGACAAGCCAACAAGCTGATTTTTGGTTATTTGCGCAGATCTTTATAGTCATCGTAATAGTCGTTGTCGCGCGGAGCGTTATATGACTTGGGAGCGTTCTTCTCATCCTTTCCGTACAGCTTTATAAGCTGTCCAAGATAGGACACCGCGCCGCCTATCATAAAAATAAGTCCCAGCACCACACAGACACCCATTACCCATTCCGGCAGTTCAAAATGCTGCGTCACAAAATATCCGCCAACTATAAATATGAGAAGAGGCGTGATTATAACAAAAACCAGCTGGCTCACCGTTGCGTAAACCGATACCAGATTATCTTTCTTTTTCATCAATATACAAACTGAGCAAGACGCCACTCACCGTCTATTTTACGCATAGCCGTTTCCAAAACGGAATCCTTATTGGTTTCGTCAATTTCGGAATCGGGAGTAAGCCCGCCAAGATATATCGTCAGCTCGCACTCCGTTTCAGATTTGGGCAGCACTGCGATATTGCAGGTTGACCAGTCCTTTGTGTAGCTTGTGTCGGGGGTAAAATCCGCTATTATGCCAAGAACCGTTTCGGTGGTATAGAGCGGACGTGACTCGCCGCTTTCTGCTTCGTCGGAATACACCGCGTCCACCAGAATTTCACGGTTGACATAAACCGCCCTGCCGTTGCCGTCAATATTGGTAAGCACACGCTCCGCCTCAGAATTGACGTAAATCGATTTCAGCATGTTCTCAATTTGCTCCAGCGATGAGTACTCGGTGGAGTTTACGGTATATATGCCGTCCTCGGGAAGATTACCGTAAGGCTCGTCGTAATGTGCCAGCCCCTCGGTAATATATAAGCGTATAACGGAAAAATTATCCCTTACCAGATCGTGCGCCGCATAGGTACACTCCTCAATAAGAGCGTCTGTGGGAACAAAGTTGTCCACTGACGGCTGTGATGGGGGATTCTCTCCCGGATTATCTCTTCTCAGTGTTATTATCGCAACTATCGCCAGCGCAATGGCTATAATGGCAATAATAATGGTAGACACCAAAGGGATAATGCTTTTATTCTCTTTGTACTTCTTTTCACTCATACTATTATATTTGCCTTTCGGAAAAAGATACTTTGCAAAACCCGACAGCAAACGCACATCGGAATTTAGCGTTCCTTACTCTCACTCCTTGCTGTCAAAGGTGATAGCCTCGGGTATAGCGCTGCGGCTGTCCTCCTTGGAAAGGAAGGTGGTGTTTACATAACCTTGGATTATCGCGCCGTCAGTTACGGCAATGGTAGAAGCGTTTATATCGCCGAACACAATCGCGTCCCGCTTGAGTTCCGCTCTTCCCGTTATGTCCAGCTTTCCGCGTATTCTGCCGTTCACATCGGCATACTGTGAGGAAAGGTCGCCTATAAGTATAGTATCTCTGTCCATTTTCATTCTACCCTTAAGACTAACATTTCCCTGCATAGCTGCGGAGGACATTCCCGCGTTATTGCAGGTGATATCTCCTACTACCTTGCCTGTCATTTCTATGTTGCGGGTAGTTTCAATATTACCTTTTATGTTACCATCTATCTGCATATTTGCAAGAGAGCGCACATTTCCGTCAATAATCGTGTTTTTGGAGATAACTGTTATTTCATCTACCTCGGAAGCGGCAGAAGCCCCGCTGACTCCTCCCTGCTCGGGAGGTACAAAACCGCCGTAGCCGCCCTGACCGTTATATCCGTTCATATTTGTCTGCATAGGTGACTGTCCGCCGAATTGAGCAGCAGACTGAGCTGTTCGCGCGGCATTCATATTCGCCCCGCCCAGTGAAGGATCCGACTGCGGAGGCTGATTATACCGAACTCCGCCGGCATTCTGAGAAGGTGTCTGATCAAACTGATCCGGCTGATCAGACTGCATCGGCTGTGTAGGCTGCGTGGGCTGGACAGGCTGTGTATATTGAGCGGACTGAGATTGGTCAGGCTGACTGAATTGTGCGGTCTGACCCGTCTGCTCAAGCCCGTCCGTCACGGCGGGCTGTTCAAATTGATCAGGCTGCACGGTTTGTGCGGATGTGTCCTGCTGAACGCCGTCCTGCTGCAAATACCGCTCAAGCTCTGAGGGCTGCGCACCAGAAGCAGCAGGATTCTGTTCCTGACCATCCTTCTTCCACAGCTCCTTTACCGCCTGTGAAAAATTATCCTTGATCCCCATTAGTATGATCCTTTCCTTTTACGCATACGGTCCTGCAAACTGCACAGGCATCGTATTATCATTGATTTTATCCAGTTTGTAGCCTTCCCAGACAAGCACCTTCAGAATATCCTCCAGCACATAAACCGTATTTTCTCTCGGCGCAGAGTCGTGCATCAGCACCACTGAACGATAATTCTGCGCTATATCCGACGGGATTGTATTATACATCTCCGACCAGCTTGCTCCTCCTGCATCATTGCTGTCCACATTCCAGTCGAAATAGCGGAAGCCGCGCCTTGTCATTTCCCCAATTATTGTGTCGCGCGTTTCTCCGTTAAAATCGTTCACGCTGCCGCCGGGGAAGCGGAACAAGGAGGTTTTCACTCCCGTCGCGTCATAAATTATATCCCACGCCTCGTAGAAGTCCTCAAGGTACGCCTCCGCAGAGGCATAAATCTTCTCATAATCATGCGAGGCGCTGTGTACCCCTATTGAATGCCCCTCGCTGACAATCGACCTTAAAAGCGCGTAGCACTCATCTGTTCTGCTTGGAACCACAAAAAATGTCGCTTTGACATCGTATTTCCTTAAAAGTGAAAGTATCGTATAGGTATTCTGCGACGGACCGTCGTCAAAAGTGAGATATACCGTTCCCTGCTCTCTCACCAGATCCTCAGCGCCGACAGGTGTTACAATCATATCCTCGTGTATGCCGGCATAAGGACTTTCCTCTGTCGGTTCTATGGTTTCCTCAGGCGGGGACGTACTTGTAACAGGAGCGCTTGTTTCTGGAGGCGGAGGAGTGGAAACAGGCTGGGTTTCCGGCGGAGACGGCTTTAGGTCGTCAGCGGCATTATCCTCCTCATATCCGTTTATCTCTCTTATATAAGCAATAAGCTCCTCATCAGAGTTGCCGCTTTTCTTGTATATCTCATAAAAATCGCCCACAGAGCCTGCTCGTTCTCCGACAAGGACCTCCGCCGCGAGCGATATACGCTCATAGCTTCGCTCAGCCTCCAGACATTTCTGCTCCGTATCCGACAATCTTTTGTTGGTATTCGCCAACATTATGCCGAACACAATGCACAAAACCAACGGAAGAAAGAAAACTATCGCGAGTACCGTTTTAATCAGTACCTTAAAGAATTCAACGCTGCCAAAACGCATTTTTATATTCATGCTCCATAAAAGGGCACTCTCCTTTATCATCTGTACACACCGACACGCGGGCGCACGAGTGTACCGCGCAAAACCGCAATACTTTCCCTATTCTATTATGATACTATAAAACAACGTTTTTGTCAATAGCGACAGCGCCGAATATCAAATAAAAAACAAAAAAAGACCACATTATGCTAAAAAATGACGATTATTTTTTGTGAGATATGCACATATGAAACAATTGCATATTTACGTCAAAACCGTACTTTTCGGTAATTTTTGCCAAGTTCAGGGAAATTCCACGCGGCAGCCCCCACTTTTGCTGTTTGTGTTGACAAACGCCTGTAAACTTTCCTTCGCTGAAATGACCGAATGGGCAGTAGTCAATAACGCAAGAACACCCCACAAGGCGTAATTTAACTGATCAAATATCAGAAGTTCCGTTAAACCCTTTCTTCACCTAAGGCATATTCCTTAAGCAGCACCTTTTCTCCGGGAAGCGTCCGGTACAACTCATGTATAAATTTATTGCCATATCCTTCAATCGTATCTGCTGCGGTATCGGCTGAAATTTCTTTGGGAGTCGGGCAGTCATCAAAAATGCTGGCATATAAAACCCAGACAACGCCCTCCTCTGAGAACTTTATCCGCCCGTTCGTCTCCTTGTTTGGGTAAAGCTGTAAGAACATATACATATATCTATTTTTAAAAAAATATATATGGTCATATTCCGGAGGTTCCGCATCAGGAGTGGATCTGCCATAAGGACCAGTATATATTTTCATTTTCTTTCGTCCTTTTGAAACACGCAGGTCGCTTGACTCCTTGGCAACCTTATTGAGTGCCTTTTCAAAAATTTTAATAATGTCTTCTTCCGCTAAATCTCCGGTTTTAAAACCATACTCACACGTCATATTTAGCTCCTTTTAAACACAATGTCAAACTCAATAATAAATTTTTGTTTGTCGCTTTGATCGTATCACTGACATTTTTGGTTTCAAGCCGTGATCAGCGGAATTATTGTCGCTTAGTTTCATCAACACGAAAAGTAAAACAGACCCAAAGCCGAAAATTCTCCATTAAAATTTCTTTCCGCGACTATTCTGCATACACCTTTCTCATGCGGATCGTCTTAAGGGGTCTGTCACCTTGATCTGTTGCCGATTCCGCTATCTCGTCCACCGCTTCCATTCCCTCGACCACCTTGCCGAATGCGGCGTACTGCCCGTCAAGATAGGGATAATCCTCATGCATAATAAAAAACTGGCTTGATGCCGAATCGGGATGCTTTGAGCGCGCCATTGAAATGACACCGCGAACATGCTTTATATCGTTAGCCACACCATTTGCAAGAAATTCTCCCTTGATATTTTCTTTTGCACCGCCCATACCCGTGCCTGTTGGGTCGCCGCCCTGTATCATAAATCCTTTTATTACACGATGGAAGATAAGACCGTCATAAAAACCCTCTTCCACCAGCTTAAGAAAGTTAGCAGCAGTAATCGGAGCTTTATCCGGGTAAAGCTCCAGTTTGATTTTCTTGCCGTTTTCCAATTCAATTATTACCATTCTTATTTCTCCTTAATTTAATTTTTTAAGGGGTTATCCATGATAGTTTTAAAACCCATATTGCCATCAACAAATGCCTGCCGCCCGGCAATCGTGTTTTAGCGCAAAAAGCAGAATACTTTGACAAACCGCGTTTTTTTTACAAAGCCCGACCGCTTATGCAATTTCATCCGCCAACATTGCGCTTCAATGAATTTTTAATAAGCCCCGAATTCCAATCAACTTAAATTATACACCTTTTTCCTCCAAATGTCAAACCTTTATTTGAGGTAACATAAAAATTTTTTTAAATTTTTCATACAAAACAGATAACTCGTAACTATTTCACCGAGATATAAAATCCGCACAGCTTTTCCGCCTCAGCGTCTATGTCATACCCCGCCTGCACAACCTGCTCCGCGGCTTTATCGTTCCGCAGATTTGCACAGTCAACCGCGGCGAGCGCCCAATCCGCACAGGAAGTTTTAAGTGAAAGGAACTGCGCTCCGTCACCTACCTTTACTTCCCGCGGCACTTTATCCGAAAACAGACAATAAAGCCCCGCGCACTGCGCTTCCACTCCCGCCATGCCAAGACCCTCATAATTGCTTGGAAGCAGAAAGCAGTCTATGGCGCTGTACAGCCTGTCAACATCTGACCGATGTCCCGCGAAAATTACCTTTTTGGATATCCCCGCAGATGCTGTCTTTGCACGTATCAGCTCCATATCCTCGCCCACTCCCGCCATAATCAGCTTTGAGTTGGGGTGTACACGCAGTATTTCCTTAAAAACTTGAATCAGAAACTGCTGGTTTTTCTGTGGACAAAATCTTCCTACATGACCGAAAAGCAGCGTTTCGTCCGCCACACCGAACTCACTGCGGAACGCGCTTCGTTTAGAGCCATCAAAGCAAAAATGCCCTATATCTATTGCGTTACGCATTATCCGCACAATTTTGCCGCGCGCTCCCTCAAGTGTATTTTTGTCCGAAAGCTCGGCTGTATAAGCCGCTCCATACATCCACCTTGCCGCGTGCTCTGAGCATGCGAAGCGATGGGTGGCGAAAGCCCTCGCAAGCGGCTTGAACAGTGCCTTGGCAATATTGCGCACAAGCTCCCTGCCGCCGCCCGATGTGCTGTGATTGTGGATTATCCTCACCGGCACACCCGCCCTTTTAGCCGCCAAAAGCGGCAGGAACGAAAGCGTACTTAAATGGCAGTGCACTATCGCGTAATTATTTTCACGAAGCAGCGTGGTAAGCGTTCTGATGTATCTTACAGGACTTTTAAATCCGCACAGAAGATACAGCCTGCCTCCCTTTTCCTTGATCTCTTCGGCGGGAACAAGCTTTGAGCTTTTGAAAAGAAAAAAATCAAACTGCACCCTGCTCCTGTCTATCGCGCGGTAATAATTCATGACCACCTGCTCGGCGCCGCCGCCGTTCATTTTTCCCAGTATCTGCGCGACGCGGATAGGGGTAGCTTTATTTTCATGCATATTCTTATTTCCTGTCGTTTTTGGTGAGCGCCCTCAGCTTTGCGGCGTTCTGCTCGCGGTTTATAAACGGCTTGGTAACAAGCCTTACCAGCCAGCAGAATGGCAGCAATACCGGCGCTTTTTTCAATATGGGATAATGCTGCTTCATATGCCAAAATGTGGGAAACACAAGACGAAAAAGATATTTTGCCCTGCCTCCCGACTTAACCTTGTTCCCGACCGAATTCTGTATGGTGCCGTAGGTTCCGCCCGAAAGTACATATTCCGCCATTTTATCGTATTTTTCCCCGCCCTTTTCGCCCTCAAACCAAATTCGCGACAAACAAATGAAATCCCGCGCGGTTTCGGCGCAGCCCGACGGCTCTAAGATTTCGCAGACGCGCTCGGTGTCGACGGGTTTTGCCCTGAGATAGACCGCGATATCCATAAACGAGCGTATCCCCGTGCCGCCCTCTTCGTAATGCTTTAGGGCGTGGGCGATGACGTAGGCAAGGAAATAATCGTCGGAAAAAACCGCCCGCATACCGTCGGAGCGCTCACAGAGTGAGAACGGCGAGGCGAATACCTCCCCGAACTGCCGCCCCTCCTCGCCGAAAAGCGCCCGATGTATCTCCACGTTCATTATGGGCTTTTTATAATATATATCGTGTATATCATACCCAAAATGCTCGCATTCATAGCCAAGCCCTCGCATGATATCCCGCACGTCAGCCGCGTTTGTTTCGTCAACCACCATATCTATGTCAGCCATAGTGCGCATATCGGACTGCGGATACAGCTCTTTCAGAACGCTTCCTTTAAGCGGGATATGACGGATATTCTTTTCGGAAAGCACCCCGCTTATCAGCTCAAGCTCGGTGAGCTGGTTGATATCCTTTACGACAGCCATGTCGCGGAGCTGCTCCCATTCGGACATCAGCGTCTCGGCGGGCTTTTTCTCCAGACGCTCCACCGCGTAAAAAGCCGTGTTTGCTACGCTGTGCGCCTTTGCTACGCGGAAAACTTCCTCAAAGGAAATACCCTCAGGCAGCTCCGGCGGCTTCTCGTTATTCAGAACGCTTCTCAGCAGCGCCAAGAGGTAGTCAAGCGCCTTAATTTCCATAGCTTATATTACCGTCCTTTAACAGCAGATGCTTTGTGCATATTTTCAGCGCGGCGGGGCGGTGGGTAACTATGATTACCGTCTTTCCGTCCAAAGCCGATATGTTTTTCAGCAGCCGCGCCTCGGTCTGCTCGTCCAGCGCGGAAGTCGCCTCGTCCAAAAGAAGTATCGGCGCGCCGCCGAGTATCGCCCTCGCGACGGCTATCCGCTGTGCCTGACCCTCGGAAAGCCCAAATCCGTTTTCGCCAACGCGTGTATTCATTCCGTCGGGCAGAGCATCAATAAACTCCATTGCGCAGGCTATCTCCGCCGCTCCGCGCACCTCGTCCTCTCCCGCGTTATCATTTAAAAAGGAAATATTTTCGTATATCGTTCCCGAAAACAGCAGATTTCCCTGCGGAACATAGGCGAAAAGCGGACGCGTTTCCCTGCCTGCGGAGAAGCTCCCGCCATCTGACAGAAACGAAACGCTGCCGCTGTCGGGGCTGTAAGCTCCAAGAAGCAGCAGGAAAAGCGTGGATTTTCCGCCGCCCGAAATGCCGGTAAGCGACACGAAATCCCCCTTTTCCACCTCAATACCCACGTTTTTCAGCACATGGTTTTCCCCATATGAGAAGCTGACGTTCTCCAAAATTATCTTCCTGAAATCCTCCGCGGCAAGCAGCTTTTCCGCGAGCTTTTCCTCGGGAAGCTTTTCAAGCGCGATTATCCTTTCCGCGCTGGCGCACATTGAAAAGTACCTCGGGAACAGCGAAGAAAGTCCTGCGAACGGCGACTGTATCTGGTTCACAAGCTGCAAAACCGCCGTGAGCGTTCCATAGCTCATAGTACCGCCGTAAATGCCCGCCGCGCCCCACATCAGCGCGAAAATATACCCCGCTCCAAAAGCAAGTCCCAGTCCCGCGTTTGCCGCGACGCTGAACGCGCTGCGTTTCATGCGTGCCTTATACATACCTGTCTGGTTTTCATCGTTTCGGGACAGCATTTTATGCTCCGCGCTGAAAACCCTTACTGCAAGCAGATTTTCAACCGTTTCCTGAAGAAAGCTTCGCACAGCGCCCTCGCACTCCTGCACACGGGTATGCAGCCTTTTCATCTTCGGGCGGAAAAATCTTGTGGCGGCAAACACGAACAGCCCCGCCGCTATGAAAAATATACCGAACCGCCAATCAAGCGAAAGCAGCACGCCCGCCGCGAAAACTATCCTGACCAGATTGTTCGCGGCAGTGGGAACAATGGAAATAACCCCACTCACCACCACCGAAACGTCCGAGAACATTCTGTTAAGCAGCTCGCCGCTGTGATAATCTCCTAAAGCTGAATATTCCCGTCTCATCAGGCACGCCAGAATATCCGCTCTCAGGCGGGATTCCATACGAGCCTGAACGTCCTCGGAAAGTATATTACAGGATATACGAATGATAAACTGTGTTAAAATGACCGTTGCAAGCAGTATGCCGCTGTGGATTATCCCGCCTCGGTTTCCGTCCACCGCCGCATCTATAAGGTCGCGCATAAGCAGTGCCATGTCAACGCTGACCGCGCCGAAAAGAGCGTTTCCCGCCAGAATAACGCCCAGCTTTATTCTCATACCCTTGGTGTGCTTAACGAGCCATTTAAAAGCTGCCCTTTCAGTGTGAGCCATTGGTCTGATCTCCCGATTTAAAGTGCTTTTGCAAAAATATCCTTCCGAGTTTTAATAATACCCTGCGTATAAAAAAGCCGCCCCAAAGCAATTTGTATAATTTATAAGAGAACTTATCCTGTACCTGCTTGCCATCTACGCTTATCTTTATGACCAAGCCGATTATCTGCCGAGGCTCTATTCCTTTTTCGGGAGCAGTCTGGTTATCGCCGCACATGGTATACCGTCCGTTGTCGACCCCGACAACACGGTGCAGCACATACTGCCCGTTATCGCGCAAATAAAAGGCGATATCACCCTTTTTAAGCAGCGCGGAGGGCTTCGCCAGCGTTACACAGTCCCGCCCCTGCCGTATAAGCGGCAGCATACTTGTACCCTTGGGATATATCACAAATTCCCCACCGCTGTCGAGCACCGCGCGTATGGTTTCGTCGTACTCGGCAAGGGAGAACTCCTCGCGGTCAGCCACGATCGAGCAGCTCCGCGCGGCTCAGCTTTTCGGAGAACGCCGCCACATCCGCCGCCGCGGTTTCGCGGTCGGTATCGTATTCCGCGAGAAGCGCCTCGGTCAGCTCTTCGGCTGTATGTTCACTTTTAAGAAGCTCCCAAAGAAACGCACCCGTTTCGTTCAGCTTTATTATACCATTAAAATCCCTGCTTGCAGCGCCCACAGCTACAACCACGTTCTGCCCGCCTACCTTGCGCAGCATGAATCCGTTTTTAATTTTCATGAATTTGCACCCCGTTTCTATGGAAATTGTAGCATAAGCTATTGATTTTGTCAAGCTGTTATGATATAATATAGTTGAAAGTTTTTTGGGAGAACGGCTATGAGGATAGAATATTCAAAAAGATCACAGAAAAGCCTTACGGAGATTCCGATAAAAATGCAGGTAAAAATCGCCAAGGCGATTGAGGGACTGACACAAAACCCTCCCAAGGGTGACATAAAGACCTTGGAGGGATTTTCGGACGGCAGGAAGAGGTTGAGAGTAGGACAGTATAGGGTGGTGTATAAGTATCTTGATGACGGAACAATATATGTGTATGTCATCAACATCGGCGTAAGAGGAGATATTTATAAAGGCTGAAAGGAGTGATTTGAATGTCACCGATAATGCAGGATTCAATAAACATGATAGAAATGCTGCCCGAGTCAGAACAGGCGTTTGTCAATGAAATGCTCAAGCGTATAGTAAAGGCATGGGATCCCGACTTCACAAAGGTCACACCGAACGAGCGTTTGGAAATGGAAGAAGCGGAAAGAGAGCTTGAACGCGGCGAAACAGTTTCGCATGAGGAAATGTGGAAACATCTGAAAAACATTTAAAACAAAAAATTGCTCCCAAGTGCCATTGGGGGCATTTTTTTATTTGTTGAAACAAACATATCCTTTGTGATTACCATACCCATAACGATTCTTCATGATTGTTAAGAATAAAACGTCATAAAAATCGGTTATATAACAAAACTGGCAAAATTTACTTAAATTAACCCGCGGCATTATAAAAAATACTGCCAAAAGATGGACCAACAATTTGTGCAAATAGGAGAAAACCCTCAACACAAGCGAAAAAATATTGACAAACCATACAATAAGATTTATAATTGAAGTTGTAAACAACTGTTTGGGTCGTGCCGCAGCAGACAAAACGACACTTCACCAAATAAAATCTCGGTTTATATTTTAGGAGGAAAGGTATGAAACTAAAAAAAGTTTTGTCGGGCTTTTTAAGCGCGGCAATAGCTATCACCACTTCAATCATCACACCGTTACCAGTAAGTGCAGTGGCAGATGATGTAACCGTTGAAGTAAATGTTAGTCAAGATAGTCTTAACACAATAATTTTTCAAAATGAAAAAGGCAATGCAACCATAGCCGGCGAAGCATTTACATGGTCAGGTTATTGGGGGCAAGTTGATAAGACTACAAATGATGGCGATACACAGTATGCTTCCGCATTTACTTCAAGTTCTGCGGATGGTTCTAAAAGCAAGGTTACTTTCTCCATCCCCAGTTCTTTTGAAAGTCTCAAATTAACAACCATTGGATTCGATAATACAGAATCAAAGAATATTGGACATACTTTTGACCTTGATACTACTAAGGCGGTTAATAATCTGTTACAAGTTCAAATTGTTCCAAATGGAGATCTTACTGATGCGAGTTGGTATTATTCGCAACCCGCAAAAATTAATTACTTAAACGCTGAAAAGGCTCCGTTTGAAGGCGAAGAATTTAAATTAAATGCAAACCAAACATATAATTATCAGTCTTCAAAGCCTGTTACTGCAACGTTTAACGGCACTACCATGCAAGATTTTATTGATACGGTTGAATCCGTCACAGCAGAATTCGTAGTAAATGGTGCCACCAACGATACTGATAAGAATTTTGATATTTCCAAAGTAAAGTTTAGTTTCTCTCTTGTAAATACTGAATATAAATGGATTAATGTTGGCTCTTCTACCATTAATGGCAATGTTGTAACCGTTACAGCAGATAATGCTACTATCAAAGCCGCAATTGAAAAAACTGCCGAAGATAATAGTATGGCTGCTGCCGACTTAATTTATAGTAAAATTGAACTTATTGGAGCAGTCGACCTTAGTGATACGAGTTCACCTGTAATAGTTTATCACGAAGATATCACAACGACAATTGAGGAAATCAGCGAAATTCCCGTTTCAAGCATATCCCTTAACAAAGTGACTCTTACTCTTGAGAAAGACAGTTCCGAAGTTCTTACAGCAAATGTAGAGCCCAATAACGCAACAGACCCGACTGTTACATGGACATCTTCCGAACCTACAGTTGCTAAGGTTGACCAAACAGGTAAGGTTACCGCGTTGAAAACCGGAACAGCTACAATTACAGTAACCTCCACAGCTGACGAAACTAAAGCGGCTGAGTGCGAGGTAACAGTAACCAACCCTGCAACTGCTATTGCAATTCCCACAACTGCTTCTGTTCTCGTTGGAAAAACACAAACTCTTGCAGTTACCACAACACCCGCAGACGCAGACGAACTTACTTATACATGGACAACTTCCGACGCAGCTATTGTAACTGTCGCAGATGGTGTAGTTACAGGTGTTGCAGCGGGTACGGCAAAAATCACTGTAACCGCAGGCACACTCACGGCTTCTTGTGATGTTACTGTTACCGCAGAAGCTAAGCCCATTACGGCATTGACCATAAGCGATAATACCCTTGAGTTTGAAGAAGGCGAAACGGGCACACTTACCTATACTGCTACACCCGCAGATAATACTGACGAAATTGAGTGGATAACCTCCAACGCTGATGTTGCGACCGTTAAAAACGGTGTTGTTACCGCTGTTGCGGAAGGTAAGGCTACCATCACCGTACAGGTAAAGGGAAATGAAACCATTTCCGCTTCCTGCGAAGTTACCGTTACCGCAAAGGCGCCCGAAATCGAAACCAAACCTTACAAACTTACAGTTACTGATGCTTCCAGCTGGGGCAAACCTGGTGTAACAAAGGCAGCGCAGATAAATGTTCCCATTACAACGCTGAACGGCTTTAAAGTTGGTACAACCACATACAAAGATATCAAGAACAAGACCCTTAAGCTTGAAAACCTTGGATTTGGAAGCTGCACCTTAGAGGGCGTAGAGGCTGAAAATGTCGAAGTAAGCATTTACTTACAGTTAGGTGCAAATTGGGAACACTGGTGTGCAACGGCAGATTACACTCTGGCAGACGGAGAAGTTGAACTTGATTTAAGCACACTTGCGGCTCAAGGCGTAAAGGACACAGATGTACTCCAGGCAATCGGTTTCCAGTTCAACATCATGGGTACCGTTGGCGGTATCAACGATATGACAATTGGTGATAATATTACCCTTAACGCGGCTGAGCCTAAAATTTCAGTTGTAGGCGAAGAGCCTCCTGCTGAGGAATCCGACTATGATACTGGCAAGGTTGAGACGGTTGATGACTATGTTCCCGCTGAAGCAGGCACTGAGCTTGTGGTAAGATCAATTACTGCTACACAAGCGGCAATATATGATTCCTACACCATTACCGTAAAGGACAACAACGGTAAGACCTACACAACAACCACCTCGGACTGCTACAAGGCGTTCAAGTATAACACCGCTAGCGGCGAAAAGACTGAAGAAGCAAACGGCTACTTCATTATCGTTAAGGTTACCAATGTTCCCGCAGGAACTACCGTTACCGTTACGATAGAACCAACTAAGTAATGGAGGCATATCATGAAAAAATATACATCTCCCGAAATCGAGATAAAGGCTTTTGCCGTTGAAGATATCATCACAGCCAGTGCACCGAGCATGGATACCAATCCCGGAACTCCCATTGCTGATGTAAACAGTGATATCGGTAATACGATTGATTACAGTCAGCTCAAATAAATGTAAAAATTTCTACTGAATGTCGCGGAGCGGCGGGCGCAAGCTTGCCGCTTTGCGGTTTTAAGAAAGGCGAATATAATGTTAAAAAAATTAATTGCCTGTCTGCTCGCGCTGTTCTGCTGCGCCGCGCTCGCAGGCTGCACCAATGAGGACGACAGCTCCGAAAGCTCCATGAGCAGTGACAGCTCCGCAGGCGGCATGAATATCCATGAAATGTGGACGGACGAGCCATGAAGTACAAAATCTGCGGTCTTAATGTAAGCTGCGATTTCCAATTTCCAACAATGACCGCCCGCGCTGAAAAATACAGCGCCGATTTCACGGGGGAAGCGGATATAACAATACCGCACAACGCCGATATATCCGAGTTGTTAGCCAACAATCCCGCCCTCACCGAAGATGACTGCGAAATAATAACCACCGCCGAGAGCTTCTACAATAGCCTTATCCCGCGCGGCGGCTTTATGCTCCACGCAAGCGCCGTAGCGCTTGATAACCGCGCTTATCTTTTCTCAGCGCCAAGCGGCACGGGAAAATCCACCCACACAGCGCAGTGGCTGAAGCTCTTTCCCTCCGCGCAGATACTCAACGACGATAAGCCCGCTATTTTGCTGTCCGATGGTATCTTTGCGTGTGGAACGCCGTGGAGCGGTAAGTCTGATTTAAATTTAAATCTCACTGTTCCGTTGCAGGGGATATGCGTTCTTGAGCGCGCGGAACAAAATTTCATTCACCCACTTCCTCCCGACGAAGCGGTTTTCGCACTGCTCAACCAAACTATCCGTCCCGCCGACGAAAACCTTATGAGCACCCTGTTGGAGCATATTGACAAGGTAGTGAGCAAGGTTGGAATTTTCCGCATGGGCTGCAATATCTCGCTTAAAGCCGCACAAATCGCTTATAACGCTATGTCGCAGCAATAACAACATACTTGACATTTACCGCTATTTTTTGGTTAAAGTGATGAAATTGTCCGCTCAGGAAATTTAACGCCACATAATTGCGCCAACTTGTCCCTTAAAGGCAAAGTTGGCGCTTATTGTCCATTGAAAAAAATCCGATGAGGAGTTATAATAGTGTAAATGGTTTTGAAAGAGGGAGAATATGAAAAAGCAATCGCTTTGGGGCAGATTTTTTCAGGTGCTTATTACTTGGACAGTCTATTTCCTGTTCCGCCCTAAGGTTATATATATTGACAAAAGCCTGAAAAAACGGCTGAAAGAAAAGCCAGCAGTTTTTGTCGCAAACCACACTCATCACTTTGACGGGGCATTTGCCGGAGCGGTTCTCGGACGCTTTAAGCCCTATGTGCTGGTAAAGCGAAGCTGGTACGAAAAAAAGGCTGTCGGCACAATGATATCATGGTGCAGGAGCATTCCCATAAGTCTTGACGAAGCGGACGGAGCGTGGTTCACCGCCGCCGAGCAGGTGATCTCCTCGCAAAAAAGCCTTATAATTTTTCCCGAGGGCGGAATTGCCCGCGAGGGAGTTATACAGGAATTTAAGGCGGGGGCGGGGCTTATTTCCGCAAAAACGGGCGCAGCGGTCGTTCCCTGTGCGATTTACGGTACATACAGCGCGGTTTTCGGAATGCGTCAGAAAATTCTGATAGGCGAACCGATAGAGAGTGCCTGTCCCGAGGATATGCGCCGCTCGAAGTACGCGCGTATACTGATGGAGCGCGCATGTGAAGAAGTGCGCGGGCTTTATGGAGAGCTTGTGCGGCGCTGCGGCGACTGCGGCAGCTATCCTAATGAAAACTTTGACAATTGATGGGAAACCATTAAAAATTTTTATGTGAGGTATTTATCATGAACACAGAAATCGCAGAGAAAATCAAGGCAATGCTGGTGGAAAATCTGAGGATCCCCGCGGACGAGCTGGAATACACCTCGGAGCTTTTCGGCGACGATATCGGACTGGATTCTATCGACTCCATCGAGATTATCGCTGGTATAGACAATCTTTTCGGCGTGCAGATGACGGGCGCGGCAAGAGAGAATTTCCAGTCTATTGAAACTCTTACAAAGTTTGTTGAGGAACATATGGAATAATTAGGATATTAATGCGGCGAAGCAGAACCGCACGATATTCCAAAAAATTTTATTGTGTTTCGGAACAGCCCATAAAACCGGGTATGTGAACCCGAAAGGAGTAGTCAATTATTATGGACAGACGTGTTGTTGTGACCGGTCTGGGACTGGTGTGCGCCATAGGCGACAATACCGAAGCCTGCTGGAGCAGCGCGATAAACGGTGTGACGGGCATACGCGAGGTGATCTCCGTCAATACCGAAAACTGCTATGCCAATAAAGGCGCGGAGGTACCGATAAAGTCCTCAGAGCTTTCGGGGGAAAACTATGACCGTTCCTCGCTGCTGTGCATAAAAGCGGCGGGAGAGGCTCTCGCAGACGCGGGATACGCCGTTACCAAGGAAAATTCTGATAGGATAGGCGTTATTATCGGCAATTGCGTGGGCGGCGCGGCAAGCATAGACAAATATTTTACCGACGAGATAAAAGGCAGCGGCGGCGACAGCTCCGACATACTGAAAATGCCCGCCTCGGCTATCGCCAACAATGTGGCGAAGCACTTTGGGCTGAACGGCACGACCGCTAATATCGTGAACGCCTGCGCCGCGGGAACTATCAGTCTTTCCTACGCCTGCGACCTTATCCGCGCAGGTAAGGCGGACGCTTTTGCCGCGGGCGGCTCGGACAGCTTCTCATCGCTGGCGTTCGCGGGATTTCACGCGCTGCACGCTCTTGACGAGAACGCATGCGCTCCGCTCAACCACAACAGCGGGATAACTCTCGGCGAAGGCGCGGGAATATTGATACTCGAAAGCTATGAGCACGCCAAAGCGCGCGGTGCAAAAATATACTGCGACGTGCTGGGTTCGGGAGTAAGCTCCGACGCGCACCACATCACCGCGCCCCGCCCTGACGGACAGGGACAGATGCTCGCTACAACACGAGCGGTGAAAAAGTCGGGGCTGGATTTCAATGATATTGACTATGTGAACGCTCACGGCACGGGAACGGCGAAGAACGACGACGCGGAATTTCTTTCCGTTCACACCCTTTTCGACGGTAACGACCATCTTTCCGTAAGCTCCACCAAATCCATGACGGGGCACTGTCTGGGCGCGGCGGGATCTATCGAAGCTGTGCTTACCGTCAAAGCGGTATGCGAGGATATTGTGCCTCCAACTATCGGCTACAATGATGAAGACCTTGTTCGTCTTAAGGAAAAGGCGGGCGCGATAGATTTCGTTCCAAACACGCGCCGCGAAAAGCCCGTAAACTATGCGGTGTCCAACTCTTTCGCGTTCGGCGGCAACAACGCGAGCATTGTGTTTGCGAAAAATCCCCATGAGATACCCGACCATACCAACAAGGACAGAATTTTTATTACGGGTATCGGAGAACTTCTCGGGGAGCCGCGCTGTGAAATCGAAGCGGACGACTACAAGGAGCACGGCATAAAAATGGCTTTCTGGCGCAAGCTGGACAGATTCTCGCAGCTTCAGCTCATAAGCGGCATGAGAGCGCTTTCGGACGCGAAAATCACCGTTACCGACGATAACAGCGGCGATATTGGAATTATAATAGGAACTGCCGACGGTCCCATGACGGAAATAGTCAATTTCCAGAAGAACGTTATCGAAAACGGTACGGCTAACGGCTCGGCGTTTTCTTTCCCGAATACCGTGTATAACGCGGCGGGCGGATATTTCAGCATTTTCGCGGGAATAAAGGGCTACAACGCCACCAACGCGAACGGCGTACAGGCGGGCTTGCAGAGCCTTTGCTACGCCGCCGATGTTATCAGGAACGGTGACGAGAGCATAATGGTAGCTTCGGGCACGGACGAAAACACCGACGTTACCGAATATCTTTACGGCAAGCTGGGGCTGGTTCACGGAAAGCTGAGAGAGGGTCTGGGCGAGGGTTCAGTTTCCCTTATTCTGGAGAACGAGAACAGCGCGAACGCGCGCGGCGCGAAAAAATACGCGGAGCTTGCGGGTTGGGCTTCGGCACACAAGTCGGTTGAATTCGGCACGCTGAAAGGCTCGGAGAGCGCTCTCAAAGCGGCTGTTGAAGAAGCATGCAAAGCCGCGGGGATAACGCCCGCGGACGTTGAGCTGATATGCGGATTTGCCGACGGAAACGAAACCGTTGACAGTATAGAAAAGAATATGTGCGCAGAAATGTTCGGCAATATCACCCCAATTCAGCTAAAGCACTGTATAGGAGAATCAAGAGCGGCGGCAAGCGCGGAGCAGGCGGCATACGCGGCAAAGCTGATAGCCGACGGCAAATACAATTGCGTTCTGGCGGCTTCATTCGGTGTGGGCGGCTCATATTCGGCTGTGGTGCTGAAAAGCGTATAAGGCTTGGGTCTAACATAACCCCCAACGCATAACATCACTAATTAAAAATAGCGAGGATAAAAAAGCGATGAATAAGCAAGAAGCGGAGCAATTAGCGACGCCGGTTGTAAAAGAGATCGTAAACTGTATATCCGAAAGACGCTATTCGGATATTGAAAAGTATGCCGAATTTGAAAGCATATCCTTGTCCGATTTTACGGAACTGATTGAGGGCTTTTTGGAGATCAACGAGCTGCCTTATATAGATCGGTTTGAGGTTCCGTGTACCTTTAATCCTCAGTATGAATATCATCAGCTTTCCTGTATCGTATACAGCGACGGACGCGGCTTTCATGCGGATTATGATTTGACAACGGATGGGGAATTAAATGACCTGACCTTGAATATGGAGTTTCTGTTTATAGAATCGGGAGCGCTTGCCGTCAAGATTTCAGACGCGCATGTAATGTGAGAAATCAGAAATTTTCAGTCAGATGTACTTGACGGTTAACCGACCGCCTGAATATTATGATAAAGAATCCGGACAACCGTATATCAACGGCAAAAAGGATTATAAAGAGGCTCTTACGCAAAACTCGCAGAATTTTTGGATATATAAATACAGAGGTGTGATATGGTAGCATTGGTAACGGGCGCTTCCAGAGGTATAGGCAGAGCCTGCGCGGTAAAGCTTGCCGAGCGCGGCTACGACGTGGCGGTAAACTATAACTCCAACGAGGCGAAAGCGGCGGAAGTCGTTGCGGAAATAGAGAAACTCGGCGTGAAAGCCGCCGCGTTCAAAGCGGACACCGCCGATCTCAAAGCGGTTCAGAACATGTTCCGCGAGGTGCAGAAAACTTTCGGGCAGCTCGATGTGCTGGTCAACAATGCGGGAGTTGTGGACGATGCCTATCTTCTGATGATAAACGAGGATTCGCTGTCAAAAAGTCTTGATATCAATATCAAGGGTTATTTCCACTGTGCGCAGCAGGCGGCGCTGAAAATGATGAGCAAAAAATCGGGAAAGATAATCAATATATCGTCGGTAAGCTCGGTGCTTGCCGTGGAGGGTCAGGGGGTATATTCCGCGACAAAGGGCGCAGTGAACTCTATGACCGCCACACTCGCCAAGGAGCTTGCGCCAAGGGGAATACAGGTAAACGCGGTTGCGCCTGGATTTATAGCCACCGAAATGATGGACGCTATACCTGAGGAAAAAAAGCAGGAATACCTTAAGGCGATACCGATGAACAGATTCGGGAGCGCGGAGGACGTGGCAAACACGGTCGCGGCGCTGTGTTCCGAGGCGTTCGGCTATATGACGGGACAGGTGATCGTGCTTGACGGGGGGCTTAGTTTATGATGGATCTTATGGAGATAAACGCCCGCATAAAACAGCGCCCGCCGTTTCAGATGATAGAGCGGGTAACGGAGCTTGAACCGAACATTTCCGCCAAAGGCATAAAAAACGTTTCGGTGAACGAGCCGTATTTTATGGGGCATTTTCCCGACGCACCCATTATGCCGGGGGTGCTTATTATTGAGTGCGCCGCGCAGCTTTGCAGTCTTGTCATCGCGCCCGAAAAAGCGGAGGTGGACAAGCTGTATGTTCTGCTTAAGGTCAAAGACTTTAAATTTCTTAAGCCCGTAATACCCGGGGACACGCTTACGATAGAGGTCAAGTGCACTCTCGCGAGCGCGGCGGCTTATGAATTTTCGGCGGTGATCTCCGTGGACGGAACAGTCAAAGCAAAGGGCAGCATGCTGTTCACCTCAATGGAAAAAAATGCGGTTTATAAGTCTTGATATTATGTTATTATTTGCGGAAACAATTATAACATTGTAATGCCGCGCAGAGCTGTTTTATAACTGTTAAGACAGATTCTGAGATTTGGAGAAATCGGAGAAGACGGAATGATTATACTTATAGCGGGAGCGTCGCATACGGGAAAAACCGCTTTGGCTCAGAAGCTTCTGGTGAAATACGGTTATCCATACCTCTCAATTGACCACCTGAAGATGGGTTTGATACGAAGCGGCAGCACGGAACTTACTCCCACAAGCAATGAAAAGGCGCTTACCGATTATTTGTGGCCGATAGTAAGAGAAATGATAAAAACAGCGATTGAAAATCGGCAGAATCTTATAATAGAAGGCTGCTATATCCCGTTTGACTGGGCGAAAAGCTTTGGGGCAGAATATCTTAATCACATTAAATACCGCTGTCTGGTCATGAGTAAGTCATACATACAGCATCACTATCATGATATAAAAAAGTACGCCAATACGATAGAGGAAAGACTTGACGACTCGGAATGCACGATGGATTCACTGATACGTGATAACGCGGAGGTGCTGAAAATGTGCCAAAAATACGGCGCGGATTATCTCCTGATAGACAACGATTATCAAGTAGATATGGATATTTAAAGAAACTTGGATAACACATTCGTCCCACCCAAACGCGTGAACTTATAGATCTGATAGAGTTACACCTTGCTTTATCTGTTTGATAAATATGGCAAAATATCCGAAAAACCGGTCGGCGACATCAAAAAGAAAAAGGAGCGGTCATAACGTGAAAACGGATTTTTCCGCCTGCATTTTAACGCGTGAGGCGGCTTTGCGAGACAGGCTTGTAGACATTTCGGGAGCTTATTCGCCAGAAAGCGACTGCTTTGCCGTCCTTGCCGAAAAAACGGGAAGAGAGTTTCAAGTGACCGCATGCGGACTGCTGCTTCTGGATAGTTTACTTATAAAGCATAAAATAAACCGTTCCGAGCTTATTATAGTCGGCGGCACGGCTCCACGCATAATCAACCGCTCCGATATCAGCTTTGATATTGCTGCGGAGGAAAGCTGCGTCATGTGCTGCCTTTCATTGGGCGAGGGCGCGAAAGCAGGCTGCCGCATAAGCCGCAGCAGTGTGACCGTTTCCGAAAGCTGCCTTGATATGGGGACAATAACCGCCTGCGGAACAAAATACTTTTACAGTATAGACGGGCAGGAGAGAAATACGCCCTGACGAAAACGCATAAGGCTGTACGCCATCCGAAATTTTATTCAACAATTAAGGAGTGAACTCCCCGTACGGGAGCGGAGTGTGATTAACATGAAAATTCTGGTACTGAACGGAAGTCCCAAAAACGACAGAAGCAACACCCTTAACATAACAAAAGCTTTTCTGGCGGGATTTCCCGCGGACTGCAGCATAGAGTACGTATCGCTTTACAAGCTGAACATTAAGCCTTGCGTGGGCTGTTTTTCCTGTTGGAGCAAAACTCAGGGGCAATGCGTGATAAAGGATGATATGCAGGAGCTTTACGAGAAAATCAGGGCGGCGGATATCATTATAGAAAGCTTCCCGCTTTACTTTTTCGGTATGCCCTCTCAGCTTAAGGCAATGACAGACCGCTGTCTGCCCTTTATGCTGCCGTATATGGGCAATCTGGTCGAAGATAAAAACGCATCTTTTCATGAATTGCGGGACGAAAGCATGCACGAAAAGCGTCTGGTGGTGATAACCACCTGCGGATATGTCGATGCCGCGCCCATGTATCCTGCCCTGCTGAAGGAATACGACCTTATCTGCGGCGAGGGACACTACACCGCTATCCTTTGCCCAGAGGGAGAGCTTTTTATAGCGGAAAAAGCTAAGCGCCAGCGTGAGGGATATCTCGCGGATATAACCAAGGCAGGTACTGAATTTGCGGAAAACCTGTGCCTGAGTGAAGAAACCAAGAAGCGCATAGCGCGCCCAATTCTTTCGCCGCAGGGATTTGAAGCGATAACACTGGCTCACTGGCAAATGAAATCGGAAAGCTGACAATTGAAAGCAAAACGGGAAGCCGCAAATGGTTTCCCGCTATTTTAATAAATTATAATTTAAAGCAGTAAACCGCCATAACATAAATCTTCCGCACAACAACAACTTACAAAGCAAATCGTTGCTGTGCGGGAATATTTTTATAATTGTTGGCTTCGAGTCAACATAGCATAAAATAATTGAAGCAGACTATCAACCAACATATCACACAACCGCCGAATAGCGTTCACTGTTCACCACGTTTTCCATTATGCACTCAGGGGATAGCTCACCACAAAGAGCCATGTCAAATAAAGCGGGAGTGCAGCCTGAAACCAGCGCCGCGCCCGTCTGCGACATGCTTATGGGAATATTGCCTTCCTTGGCGCGGCTGTTGACATTCCAGAAAATTATATCTGGCAGCTTGTAGCCGTAACGGGCAAATCTGCGCTTCATAGCTTCAAATACCGTCAGCTTGTTTCCACCCTCAACGCAGAAATCAAATTCCATGTCCGAAATTATGTATATTCTTTCGGGCAGCTCCGACTGCTTCGCCCTGTTATGCACCGCCGCTGAAAGTATAAGCTCAAAAACAGCCTCAATATTTGTATTGGAAATTTCGTTGAATGTAGAGCAGAAGCGCGCCTTTTCTGCGATATTGCTGCCCTTTATTTCAACAAGCCGTGGGGTGTGCGAGAATGTGATAAAATGATTTGCAAATGCTCCCATGTTATGCTCCGCAAAGTAAATTCCCAGTGACAGCGCTACGTCAATGGGACGGACGTTCCCGCCTGCCGCGTAGCTCATAGAGCCTGAACCGTCAATCACCGCAATTGAATTGCCATTCTTGCCGTATACCGGAAGATTTTTCCACGTTACGTCCAGCGAAAGAGTCTGCTCTTCGGACATACCGCGTTCAAGACAGCGACGGATTATCTCATAGGGGTACAGCGTAACTGTATTTATCTTTGCCTCGCCGCCGCTCACCCTGTTAAGATATTCCATGTAGCGCTCCTCGTCGTTACGCAGGAAAGCCTTGCGGTATTTGAACATCGCGCAGGATGGCTGCTTTTCATAGTCAAATGTGTAATCGCATACCCTGAGTCGATTTTCCAGTATGTCGGAATATCTGCGGAGCTTGGAGAGAACCTTGCGGTATCCCTTTTCGGTGTATCCCAGTTTTTTTGCCAGATATCTGCCCTTTGCGCGGCTATCTGCCGAAGATGTGTTTACAGAAGGGAGCCATTTCGCGAGAAGTGAAACTTTTTCCTCCCGCTCCATTGCCGCGATATCCGCATTAAGCTGTGCAGCTATCTCACTAACCGCCGCTTTTTCAGCGGAAGTGCCAAGCAGCTCCGTAAGATCGTCATATCTGCCATACTCCGCGAAAAAGGGTATGTTCCTCTCCACCGCCGCGGGTGCAAAATCCGCAAGAGCCTTTACCGCGGCTCTGAAAAATCTGCGCTCCCCCAGACCGCCGCGAACGTCGCGAGCAAAAAAGATTATTTTCATGGCCTTTTCGGGGTCCTCCGCGTAGGCGCGGGTAACCGCTGCCGCTATATCGTCCTGCGACGCATTGCGCATAGCACCTGCTCCGAAAAACAAGTCAAGGCAGTATGAGCCGCTTGTTCGGTTTGTGACCGCTCCGTTTTCGGTATATGTTATATTGCTTTCTCTTTTCAGCTTCTCAAGCATATCTGTACTCCTTATTAAAAAAATTCAAAACTTTTATATGCACGCGTGCACGCGCCGTTCTCACTAAGGTGCTATTTCACGACCGCATTTTCCGCAAGAGATTGCTCCCAAGGGGCAGGATTTGAACCCACAATTACCAATAAATTTATGCTGTTGCGGTCATTCTTTGTCGCAAACCAGCGATTCTCCCGGCACAATCTTAACTAAACAGAGATTTTCAGTCATCTGCCCAACTTTTGTTGTAAATACCAATTATCTGTTTTATATCACTTAGGGAATTTCCCCCAATGGTATTTACAATTTTCAGCGTGCTTTCTCGGCTCATTTTTCGATGCTCTGCCACTGAGCTACGGATATATCCGGCGGGGATCGAACCCGCGACAATCTGCTTTTTATGCTGTAAGAGCCAACGCGACTTTTTCAAGGCTCATATTCCATAAGCGGCACCCTGTTTGGGCACTCCGCGTCCCAAGGATATATGCTGTCAGAGCCTTTCACGATTTAAAAGCCGCTTTAGCTTCCTGACTTCTCAAGACCCTTCAATTCATTTTGAGATGAAAGTAAAACATACTGCGGTATAGGTCTTAACAAGGCTCGTGGATAATACGGCGTCCTTGCGGGCAGCTCCGTCGGGTAGATATCGTTTATGCTGTCAGAGCCTTAATTTTAATCATGATAGCTCAGCGCCACCGCAAGCTTCGGGTCTATGTACGCATAGCCCTCGTGGGTAGTGGTGTAGAACAGCGCCGCTCCGCCGCCGTCGAGAAAGGCTACGTCGTCAAGCCCGAAGTCGGTAACTTCAAAAGGCGCGTTTTTGTCGGGAGTACTGCGGAAAAAGCCGTCGTATTTCCTCAGGTGTTCAAAAAACGTCCCGTCCGCACGTATCGTATATTTCAGTGAACCGCGCCCGCCCTGTATCGTGCCGTGCCATCGATTGACACGTTCCTTTTTTATAAGAAACGGCGTTGCCTCCTTTATAAGCTCCTCGTCACCGCCGCATATCCTCACTATCTCTATAACGCGCGTCCTTTTTTCGAGAGCGTCCAGCAGCTCCAGATGCTGCCGGTGTGAAACGAGCCATAACTCAATCAATTTCGTTTCAGCTTTCATTACACCCATCTCCCTCTTATCCCTTGATAACTCCCACAGTGAACAGCCGCTTTACAGGCTCGGTGAGATCGGACTGATTTTTCATTACCTGATCTATGTCCTTGTAAGCAAAGCGAGATTCCTCCGCAACGTCGGACTTTTTATTTTTGGCGAGCACGACGCGTTGTTCTTTCAGATCCCTTATTACACTTTCCGCAGAAAATTTCTCCGTTGCCTTGCTCCTCGAATACTTCCGCCCCGCACCGTGCGACGAGGACATAAAGCTCTCGGAATTTCCCTTTCCGCGGACTATATAGCTGTAAGAACCCATAGCCCCTGGAATTATTGCCAGCTCACCCTCACGCGCCCTTATCGCGCCCTTGCGGTGAACGTAGAGATTTTTCCCAAAATGGTTTTCAAGCGCTGCATAGTTGTGATGGCAATTTATTTCGCATGAAAATGTCGGTTCCATGCCGCAGTATTTCAACAAATATTTTGTGAAAGTATCCTTTACCTTTTGCAGCATTATCGCACGGTTTTCATAGGCGAAATCCATCGCGAGAGACATCCACTCCAGATAGCGCTTTCCCTCGCTGGTATCCGCCGGAAGAAACGGAAGATTCCATTCCGCCTCCACCTTTGAGTACCACCGCTCGTTAAGCTCACGCGCAAGGCGGTTGAAATACTGTCCTACGATATTCCCGAAGTGACGGCTGCCTGAATGGAGCATTATGCAGCACATTCCGTCCTCGTCCTGTTGAAGCTCAATAAAGTGATTTCCGCCGCCCAGTGTTCCCGCCTGAAAGTATCCCTCATCTATCTGGGGAGTCAGTGCCTTGTCAAACTCATATTTTTCTCCCTGCTGCTTTGCGCGGTCAAGCACCTCCGAACGCTGAGGCTGCTGGTAGTGGGCAAACCCCGTAGGTATATTGCGAAGAATATCCCCGCATATAGCCTGAACCAACGTTCCGCTTCCCGTTAATGTTTCCCTTAATAAGGTCACAGGAGTGTTAGTCTGCACAAAGGCCATTCCACAGCCAATATCACTCCCACCGCATTTGGTATCACTACCTCCTCACAGGCGATCACTCCGCCTATTGGCATTCCTTTGCCCGCGTGAGTATCAGGCATAAGCGCTATCCACTTTTCCGCAAAGGGAAGCCGTGAGAGATTTTCAGCCTGCTTAAGGCAATTTTCGTCAATATTCTCTATACCCTCCTGCCATATCTTTATTGGCAGAGCGCCTTTGATATTATTCAATACAAACATCATTTCACCCCTCTTGCTTTCGATAGTTTGATTTTACCATAAAAACTCCCTAAAATCATTTAAAAAAATCTGCGAAAATAAAAACATTTATTTTCAAATATTAATCTACGCCGATAGGATATGTTGACAAGGGACAAAAATGCTTTTAAGAATTGAATTCCTAAAGTTGATTATTTAAAAGAATTTCCCACACCGCCGAAAACGACGCTGAGTTTTGCGCAAAATGCGTCAAGTATTAACAGCCATATTGCGCAAAACCTTGCGTCGCTTTCCCGCCGTAAAAGCGCAATATGCGGCTTGTTATCTTAAGTTTTTACACGACTGTTGCATAAAACTTTCGGCTTGCGGGAAATTCATGAGCTAACAATCAATTTACATCTGCTTTCATCGCCTATGACACCTTTCTTCAAGTGATTCATGGCAGCGCCGCGCTTATAACACAAATTATTATTTTCTTAATTAATATTATAACAATTTAATAAAAGGTAATGTCTGACCGTGTTTATTGACTTTTCTCACGCGTTGTGTTATAATAGTGCGTGGTACAAATAACTCAAAGTAAATTTTATGCGGAAAAAATAAAGAAATTTTTCGTCATGATTTGACAAATCCGGTGTTATGGGTTATAATATATAATGTATATAAAAAGTTTATCAAGCGGCAATACGGTTAAACTATATACAACTGCCGCTGCCATCCGTGAAGAACAAAGGAAAAGGTAAACATTGTCTTTTGGACGCGCTTTTTAAAAATCTTGGCGGAATAATACCCATAAAGCGTGCGGCAATGCCGTTTTTCGGCAGGTCTGCATATTGCGCTGAAAACTTTTTGTATATTTTTCTTAAAAACTTCTGAAACTTTTTTCAAATAACCGCTGACTACTCAATTGCAAGCGGGTAAGCGAGGTGAAATCCGCGTGGGAAATTCCGACATTGATAGATATTTTGACTCAGTATACACAGAAACTCTCAGTTCAGTTTCACGTTTTGTAGTAAGCCACGCGGCGCGTTTCCAAGACGCGGAGGATATTATCCAGAACGTTTATACCCGATTTTATAAGCGAATCTCCGACAAAGGCTACGATGATATCGAAAGCGCGGAGGCGTTCGTTATAAATATCGCCAAATTTGAGTGCCGTTCCTTTTTTTCGGGCTTTAAAAAGCAGAAGGACAGGGTCACGAATATGTCGGGCTTTTCCGAAGAGGAAAGCGCGGCGCTGGAAGCGGAGATGTCCAGGGATCAACAGAGCCTTGAGGACGTAATGTCGGACAAAATTCTTGCAAAGCAGATTTTTGACGACATAATAAAAAGTGATGAAACCGTAGGTAAGATTTTCTATCTGCATTTTGTATGCGATATGAAGCTTGACGAAGTGGCACGGCAGCTTGGGCTGAATCTGTCCACGGTAAAAACAAAACTCTATCGCACAATCGAGCGGCAGAAGAAGAAATTCGGAATTTAGCTTTTATTAAACGATTTTACGGCGGCAATCGCCGCATTACAAAATAATTTTGTCGGAAGGAGGTCATGCTTTGTGAATAAAAACGATTTCTACAAGCAGCTTATGAGTGAATACTCGTTTGACTGTGAAAAAATTAAGTCTAATGCCAAAAAAGGCAGATTTGCAAAGCAGAGGGCTATTCCGATGTATGTCGGCATGACCGCGGCGGCAGCGGTGCTGGTTGTTGCGGTGGGCACAACTGTTATGACAGCAGTAAGAAACAACACCCCTATAGACAGCGGCGTTGTGCTTTCTGACAGCAATGATTCCGTACTCACACCGAATGAAAGATTTGTAAAGGCGCTTGACGAGCTTCAGAAAAATGCGGAAAGCAACGAACTTAGAGATGTAATGGTAACATTCAGCGCTCCTCTTGCTCCGGCGGATGCGAAAGCGGTGCTGACAGCATATGCTGACGGAAATATTCCCGTTAAAAAGCTGTATTTTACGGACGGGACCGAAGCTTCCGGAAAAGAGCAGGTTGAGGAAGGGTTCAAAAGCGGTCAGCAGATAAGCGGCGCTGTTGTAAACTGCGCGGGATACGTCATGGCTTCCATTACCAACGACAGCCGTGTTCTTATTGTTGAAAATTATTCGGCTGACATGACCTCCCCCATAGATACCAATGCGGTGGATAGCGATATTGTAAACGTGCCCGATAATACGAACGTACCCGACGACAGCACACCTATCGTTCCGGGCGATGAATCGGCAGACAGCATTGATGGCAGCACTACAAGCGATATTGATACATCTGACAGTGAGACTCTTGAGAGTTACGACAGTCCCGATACCTCCGATGTATCCGAGCCCTCAAGCGACGTGAGCATTGATACAAGTGATCCCGTTTCAGAAGAAACAAGCGATATCAGCTCCTCCGAACTGCCGGAAAGCACCGATACTCCCACAATAAATCCTCCGGAGCCTCCGCAGACCACACCTGACAGCTCAACGAACGCAACACAGGAGCCGACGATTCCCACCGAAACTCAGCCCGAAAAGCTGCCCGATGGTGTGACACTGCCCGAAGGCATAGATAGATTCTCATATGAAACCATAAATCTGGGTGCAAAGGAAGCGTTCTTTATGAACGACAGAACTTTCTTTGTCCGCACACCGTATCAAGTGCAGATGTACACCTTTAACGGCACGGAGGAAAGACTTCTCACCGCGGAGGACTGCGACAACGCCGAAGTATGCTGGATATCCGAAAACGGTGACAGCCTTATTGTTTCGGCTGTCGGGGATAACGGAATGCGCAACCGTCTGCTGTACGTGGACGCCAACGGTGAACGGATCACCGACCTGAACGCTGTCGATACCGTTATGGACGGCACGCTTAAGGGCGTAGGCTATAACGCGGATTCCGGTCTGTTAGTGATGAATATACTGGAAAACGGCAAGTATTATGTATGTGCTGTTGATTTTAATGGCGGAGAGCCGGATTATTACTCAACCAGTTTTGAATCCTCATCGCCCATAACTCTTATGGCAGCGAACGAAACTGATATATATTTCTCGGTAGCGGACGGTGCACTGGTTCAGATATATGAGGTCAACGCCATAAGCGGCACTTCAAAGCTTATTAAAACCTATGAAAACAATCCCGTAATATCCTCCAATCTTTCGTTTACTCACGGAATAATCTCACCGTCAAGCGCTGCAATAACCGGCAGCACCGAGATATTTGACCCGCAGACACGTTCCTTTACAACAGTAGGTGGAACAGATATATCGGTTAATTTCGGCACAAACAAGCATAGCTTTATGTCAGGAGGAAGCTGCTATACCATTAGCGGAGGCAGCATAAGCCCTGCGGGCGGAACAACAATCCTTGGACGCATCGATTACAAAAAGAGCGCTTCCTCGCTGTATGCAGCATCGGTTTCGGGTGGTATGGTCCGCATTAGAAACAGCATATACAGTGCAAAAGTAAGAAACGGCGGACTGACTTTTGGGGAACTTTCTGATAGCGCTTCCGCTCAGATAAGAGCGGCTGTGAACGGCGCTCTCGCGGTGAACAATCTTATCGCGCAGGGCAGCTATGAGAGATGCGGCGTTGCCTCTGCACAGGAGCTTTCGCAATGCATTGACTGCTATTACTCCGAAAGTGCGGCAAACGCACTGCGCAGCAGATGTGGTATCTCTCCGATGGGCGGAGCAATGAAATACAACGGTGCAGGTCTTGTTTCAGCAAATGTTTATGATACTGTCCTTAGCTTAAGCGAAAGCGGCAACACCGCAAGCGGTATACTTTATGTAAAGGCGGGCAACTATGGCGGCAAAGCTGGATATGTTTCATACAGCATAAAGCTGGTAAACGAAAACGGACGCTGGCAGGTTGATTGTGTACTCGCAAATTAAATTGTTTATAATCTCGTCCGCGAAATATTGCGGGCGGGATTTTTTTTATAGTTCAGAAAATTTTCAAACAGGGGAAGGTGTAAAGGTACAATGTATTTAGATAATATAAAAATCAAGGATATGGATATTATACTTAATAAAAATACCACCTTGTCTCGTTTTTATCCGCTGATACCGTTGAAAAATACCATTATTGAAAGATTGTTAAAAAGCGGTACCCTTTTGAAATCTCAATATGATGAAATTTACGATTCCAATATTGACGAAATAAGAAGAATCACGGGTATGAGTGAAGGGGTAGACGAATGCTTTCATTCCGCTCTTCACTTGCATGATTTTAAAAACAGAAGCATAAGTGAATTTAAATCCATAAGTCCTGATATAATTTCAGCGGTTCGCGCGAATGGGTATAAGAAAACATTGGATATTATAAATCTTGCTTCCGAAAAAAGTATCAATGAAATGGCAGAGCTTTTAAATATCAGCAACGTCGATACTCAAAGATTGTGTGCAATGTGTCATCTAATGAGGCTTCCCGGGGTAAAGGATACACGAGCGAGTTTGTATTATGACTCCGGACTGCGAAGTTTAGACGATTTCGCAAGCAGTACAACAGATAAAATCCTTGAAAAAGTTTCGGACTATATTGCCAAATCCAAATGCGGTAAAAGCGTACCACAAAGAAAAGAGATTGAGACGCAAATTGCGGTAAGCAGAGTTCTTTCCGCATTATAATAAAATAAATTTTTATATAGTCGCAACAATTGTTGGGATTATTTTGCATAAATATTACGCGTGTGTATTTTATTTTTATTAAAACAGAAACTCCCCAAGCCTTTAACAGCTTGGGAAGTTGTTTTCTCAATATAGTTTAAACGCCAGTTGTGAATTATACTACCGCGCCCTTGGTGATATAAACGGGGTAATCTATCGTGCCTGTGATTGCGCGGTTTTTGGTGATGGTTACCTCCTTGTCGGCAATAGCGTCAATAAAGGACGCCTTTTCCTCGATAACCGCACCCTGCATAACTATGCTGTTCTTGATAACAGCGCCCTTTCCTACCTTTACGCCGCGGAAAAGCACAGAGTTCTCTACCGTACCCTCGATAATGCAGCCGTCCGCGATAAGCGAGTCCTTAACGGAGCAGTCAATGCCGTACTTTGCTGGAGCAACGTCACGCACCTTGGTGTATATAGGTTTCTTGAGGGAGAACACCTCGCGGCATATATCGCGGTTCTTGATATCCATAGTCGCTTTATAGTAGGTCTTCATGCTGTCAATTATCTCGAAATAACCCTCATATTTGTAGCCCATTATCTTGTAATCGTGCAGCTTGTGCTGGAGAATATCCGTTTCAAAGCTGTAAAGGCTGCGGCAAAGGCTCTCACGGATAATGTCCTCAAGGAATCTTCTGCGCATTACATATATGTTCAGCGCCACATTCATCTCACCGCTCATAGCGGGTCTTGCCAGAACATCGTATACGGTGTTGTCCTCGTTTACGCAAAGAACCGTCTGCACTGCGGCCCTCTCCGCGGTATATACGCCCCTTCCGTAAACGCAGGTGATGTCCGCGCCGTTCTTGTCATGGAAGTCGATTATAGGCTTTATATCCATGTTTGCGATAACATTGCTGTCCGCCATTACAACATATTCGGTGTTGGATTCTTGTATGAACTCCAGCGCTCCTGATAGTGCCTCCATTCTGCCGCGGTACATTCCGCTGCCTTCTCTGCCGTAAGGAGGCAGAATGTGAAGTCCGCCCGTCTTGCGTGCAAGATCCCACTCGCTGCCCATTCCGAGGTGGTTCATCAGCGAGTAATAATTCTGCTTTGTAATTATTCCTACTTGGGTGATTCCCGAATTAACCATGCTCGACAGAGGAAAATCAATCAGACGATATTTGCTTCCGAAAGGAACGCTTGCCATTGCTCTTGCCTTTGTCAGCTCGGGGAGGGTCTGTTCGTGCATATTCGCGAAAATCAGCCCCAATACGTTAGCCATACCTGCCATGTCAATATTATCCTTTCTTTCAATTAAATGTCCTTAGATATCATAGCCTTTGGAGGAGCGACCGCTTTGTCTGATACGTTTACATGATGTCCGATGACCGCGACGCCCCACTGCGACTTGTCCTCGATAAGCTCGGGACGCTCGCCGATATGCGCGCCCTCTCCAATTACGCAGTCCTCGCCCACAATGGCATACTCTATTACCGCGCCTTTCTTTATAACGGAGTTAGGCATTATGATACTGTCGCGCACAATCGCGCCCTCCTCAACGGTTACTCCCGCGAACAACACCGAGAAGTCTATCATACCGTTGATTTCGCAGCCCTCGGCTATCATGGAATTCTCTATCCGGCTGCTTGCTCCCGCATAGTGGGGCGGCATAACGGGGTTGCGGGAATATATCTTCCAGCTGTCGTCCAGCAAATCAAGCGGAACCTTAGGATCAAGAACGTCCATATTAGCTTCCCACAAAGAGTCGATTGTTCCTACGTCCTTCCAGTAGCCGTCAAAGTGGTAAGCCATCATCTTTTCCTTATTGTCCAACATTGAGGGGATAATATTTTTTCCGAAGTCCTTTGTAGCATCAGTATCGTTTTCGTTGTCAATAAGATACTTTCTCAGCTTGCTCCAAGTGAAAACATAGATACCCATTGAAGCAAGGTTTGATTTCGGCTCCTTGGGTTTCTCGGCAAACTCGTAGATCGAACCGTCCGCGTTAGCACTCATTATGCCAAAGCGGGAAGCCTCTTCCCACGGAACTTCCAGCACCGCGATGGTTGCGTCTGCCTCAGTCTGCTTATGGAAATCCACCATTTTCCCGTAATTCATTTTGTATATATGGTCTCCCGAAAGAATAACCACATATTCGGGATTGTATCTGTCCACAAAGCTTATATTCTGATAGATAGCGTTTGCCGTACCTGAATACCATGATTTGCCCGATGCGGTTTCATAGGGCGGGAGAACATGAACTCCTCCATGTGCGCGGTTAAGACCCCACGGCTGCCCGTTTCCGATATACTCGTTAAGCACCATAGGCTGATACTGGGTCAGCACGCCCACCGTGTCAATGCCCGAATTTACGCAGTTGGACAACGGGAAATCGATGATCCTGTACTTGCCGCCGTAGGGAACGGCAGGCTTTGCCATATCCTGCGTCAGCGCGTAAAGGCGGCTGCCCTGCCCTCCGGCAAGCAGCATGGCTACACATTCTTTTTTGATGTGATTCATATCTTTCCTCCTGTTTGATTTTGAAAATTGCCGAAACAAACGGCATTTATTTGACTTTTGGGAACATTCCCATCATAAACCTTATTTTTTGTCCTTGCCGGACTTTGCCGATTCGGAATTGCCAGCCTGCTTTACGGTTTTTTCGGGTTTGGAACATTGAACGGAATTTTCCGACTTAACCGCGGTATCCGCCTTGACTTCAACAGTCTCCGAAATATCCGGCGCTTCTTCCTCGGCAATCTCGGAGGGCGCTGTACGCTTGTTCTTTATTTCAAAGAACATAACGGACATAGGAGGAAGATCTAAGCTAATACGATACTGCTCATTATGCATCGGTTGTTCCTTGGCGGTGACAGTACCGTTGGTTATGCCGCTGCCGCCGAATTTCACATCGTCGGAATTGAATACCTCCGCATAATCCGCATAAAAGGGAACACCCATCTCGTATATCTCATGACGCACTGGTTGGAAATTGCACACAACAATTATCTCTTCACCGGAGCGTGAAATTCTTCTGAACGCTATAACACTGTTTGTGCTGTCGTCGCTTATTATCCAATGGAATCCATCCCAGCTGGTATCGCATTCCCACAGCGCGGGCGCGGCTTTATAGAATTTGTTAAGCGCCTTGACATACTCATGCAGCTTGTAGTGAGGCTCAAACTCCAGCACCTCCCAGTCAAGCTGGGTCTGGAAATTCCACTCCTTATACTGAGCAAATTCCTGCCCCATAAACATGAGCTTTTTGCCGGGGTGCGCCGCCATATATCCCAGAAACGTTCTCAGCGAATTGAAGCGGAACTCGCGGGGACCGCCCATCTTATCCAGCATTGAGCATTTTCCGTACACCACCTCGTCGTGGCTTATCGGAAGTATATAATTCTCCGAGAAAGCATAGTAGAACGAGAAAGTCACGAGATTGTGATTATAGGGTCTGCCGAGCGGGTCCATGCTCATGTATTTGAGCATATCGTTCATCCAGCCCATGTTCCACTTGAAGTTGAAGCCCAACCCACCTATATCCGCGGGTTTTGTTACCATCGGCCACGCGGTGGACTCCTCCGCTATCATCATTATCTTTGGGTGCTCTCTGAACAGCGCCGCGTTCAGCTTCTGCAAAAACGCCACCGCTTCAAGATTGTGGTTTCCTCCCTCATTGTTGGGACGCCACTCGCCGTCGCGCCTGTCGTAATCCAGATACAGCATGGAAGCCACGGCGTCAACGCGCAGACCGTCGATATGATATTTCTCTATCCAATAATTGGCGTTGGATACAAGGAAGCTCTGCACCTCGGGCTTGCCCCAGTCGAAAACGTGTGTGCCCCAGTTCTTGTGCTCACGCTTAAGGGGATCCTGATACTCATAAAGGCTTTGACCATCAAACTCATACAGACCTGCCGCGTCCTTTGGGAAATGCGCGGGTACCCAGTCAATGATCACTCCGATGCCGGCATTGTGGCACTTGTTCACAAAACTCATGAAATCGAATGGAGTGCCAAAACGCGAGGTAGGCGCATAATACCCTATCTGCTGATATCCCCATGAGCCGTCGAAAGGATATTCTCCTATCGGCATAAGCTCTATATGAGTATACCCCATCTCCGTGATGTACGGGATAAGCTCGTCAGCCATGCGGTTGTAATCGTAGAATTTGTCGCCATCCTTGCGCCATGAGCCTATGTTTATCTCATATATGTTCGCGGCGCTGTCATAGAGATTTTTCTCGGAAAGCTCCTGCATATACTTATCGTCGGTCCATTTGAAACCGTCTAAATCAAAAAACTTGGTCGCTGTGTTCGGGCGGGTTTCCATATGATAACCGTAGGGATCGGCCTTCAGCTTGATAAGCCCGTCAAGGCTTTCAACGCTGTACTTATAGTTATCAAACTGCTTTATTCCCTCGATAAACAGCTCCCATATGCCGCCGTCGCTTATCTTGTTCATGTACCCCTTGGTGCGGTCCCAGTGGTTAAAGTCCCCCACAACGCTTACAGTGCGCGCGTGAGGCGCCCACACCCTGAATACAACGCCTGACTTCCCGTCCGCAGTTTCCTTATGCGATCCGAAAAAATCATAGGCGTGCGCATTCTCGCCGTTGTGGAACAAATACAGCGGGACATTATACTTATCGGGTACAATAATAGCCATTTAAATTACCTCCTTATTAATGCGAATTTTCCGCACCGCGCTAACGCTTTTGCGTTTGCGATAGCTCGTTGGCAAAGCTCCACTCCGCTTCGCTCCGTTACTTTTTACCAACGGCTTGCGGAAAATTCATGCGTGGGCGGTCACTTTACGGCAACATTCGACGCCTTTGCCGCACAATTTTCTCACAGATTGCGGAAAGCCGCGCCGATGTCAGCGAGCTTTGTTTAATCACTTGATCTCACAATGATATGCATATTGTCTATGCCTGCCATCTTTTCCGTTTGTTGCCTTTTTTCGTATCATTTTTCACAAAAATGCACCAAACTTTAGATGTTTCATTGTTAATATTTTACCACATTATTAAAGATTTTTCAATAGATTTGTTGACAATTCATACACTTTGACGTTTTTGTGTAATCGTTTTTATGCATTTTGCACACAAAAATTTGCCTTTATTGCCATCTACTTAGATAAAAGACTAACAAAAATTCACACAAGTGGTTTAACTACGGAAAATTTTGATTAAAGTTTTCGCTTTTACAGCCTGTACTGTCACACAAAATTTAAAATTAATTTGTCACATCTGCATACCTCTCATTTTTACCAAGCGACGAAATTGCACAAGACAAGATTACATTATACGATTTAGGTAATATCTGAAAACAAAGAAATTTAATACAATTTTGCTAAATATGTGACGATTTAAAGGGGGAAAGTACAGAAATTCTTTTGTGTTCCGGGTATTTTTGACACAGAAAGCGTCCGCAATTAGTAGAAATTGTGATTTATCAGATAGCCAATAGTTAAAGCTCACACAAATTATATAATAACGCGTTTGCGTGTAAAAATAGGTTTTGACCATCGTAGAATCAAACTAAAAAGCAAAATCTAAAATATAGGGCAGTTTTTGTTCATAAGAAGGCAAATCCAAAATGCTACATAAGATTTTCTCACATTTTAAAACAATTCATACGGACAGGCGTCCACGCTTGCCCGTATGAACCCATAAATGTCAAAGCACAATCATCGGCAAGCAATATCACAAGAGGTTACCTGCCAACTGTGACCGCGATAACGCTGATATCGTCCTCTCTGCCGTTTTCGGCAGCTCTGGCGGCACGGGCTATCTTCTCGGAAAGCTCCTTGGCGGGAGTGTCGGAGCTAAGCTCGCGCGAGAGCCATTCCTCGTCCAGTACCGCCCCGTCGGTAGTCATTATTATTTTATCGCCCGCAGAAACGGTGAATTTTTGGGCGGGAACAGTCAGCTTCCCTCCCATTCCCGCAGGAGGCGATGACAGGCTTGCGCGCAGCAGCTTGTCGGCGGATTTTATGTAGGTGGTTGCCGCGCCCGCCTTGTAAACAGCGCATTCGCCCGTGTTGAGGTCAATTTTGCAGATATCCAGCGTGGCGAAGCTCTCATCGGTGCTTTTTACCATAAGAACGGTATTAACCGTTTCCAGCGCCGCCGAGAGAGTAAACCCGCCCTTAAGCAGACGCGATATCACCGAACAAGCCATTGCCGAATCTATGCGCGCCCTGCTGCCGCTTCCCATACCGTCGGAAAGCACGATATACAGCGCACCTTGCGCATCGGTGAAGCTGTCGTAGCAGTCACCGCAGACGCGGTTTTTGCCACGGCTCAGCTGAAAAGCGCCTATTTCAGCGGAAAGCGTGCAGCGCTCCTGTGCGGTAAGCCTCCAGCGCTTTTTTGCGGAGTTTTTATCCGACGGTCCACCCGCGTTTATCTGCGGCAGCTCCAGTTCTCTGCCAAGAACCCCTATCAAAAGCTCACCGAGATAGGAGCGGTCGACGCGCGGCTCGCTGTCACCATATGCTTCAAGAAACATTCTCCCCTGCTTGTCCACCGAAACAAAGGCTTTCGCGCCCTCCATGCCGCTTTCACGCAGCAGCTTTTCCACACGACGCTCTGCAGATTTGTTCAGCGAGCCGCGACCCATGCAGCCCATATCCCGCAGAATATCGTGAACTCCCTCAAGCTGATCGGTATAGATACGGCGCAATTCCTTTATGCGCTGTTCGTCCGCGGCGGCGGAGAGATAGCGCTTGTATTCCGTCATAACGGAGCGCGCCACAATATCGCCGTTCTTGCAGTCCTCCGCGCATTCGGCGCTTAAAGAGCCGCCGTTTATCTCCTCTCCGCTGCGCACACACTTCATAAGCCGCTCAAACTCGCCGCGGAACTGCTCGTATTTCTCACCCCAGCAGGTCATACTGTTGGGACAGGTCTTGCAGGCTCTGTCGGCGGCGCGCTCCGCAGCCTGCTCCAAGGTGGCTCCGTATTTTCTGTCAAGCGTATCGGCAGCAGCGGAAAGCCCTGTGCCTATCCCCGCTATCGCGTCTGCCGCAAAGCACAAGCGCTCGCGCAGCATCATGGCAATGGTGCTGTCGGAAAACTCTTTTTCCGATGAGCGCGCCTTTTCAACAGGCAATACCACAAATAATATCCCTGCCGCGGCAGCTTCTATAACAAGACTCCAGTTCCCCTCATCAATGCCTCCCACAAGAGCGCCTGAGCAGCAAAAGAACACAAATCCCGCCGCTCTTGTCAGCTTGCCGTATTTCGTAAGAAAGCAGCTTACCACCACTGCAAAGCAAACAGCCGCCGCACCGCGCCCTATATCCGCGTTTGCAGCGCAAAGTCCGCCAAGAGCGGAAAGTCCGAACACGGCGCAATAAGCCAATCCGCGGCGTGCCGTTACGGCAAGCAGCAGAAATCCAAGCGCCAGCCTGCCGATATTAAGAAACGGATAATCCAGCACCCCGAGCGCCATAAATCCCAAAGCCGTTATAACCGCCGCTTTCGCGCAGTCACGCGGCTCGGAGATGTCAAAGCCCCTTATCGAAACGGATTCGGAAATAAGGCTTACACAGGCGGCAAAAACGCCCGCAGCAACCGCCGCGATTATGGTGAAAATAAGCTGTGAAGGCTCGGTGACCTCAGCGGAGCGGGGGAAAAAGCAGGCAAGTGCCGCCGCAAGTGCCCGCAAAGCAGCCCGCAGTTTACTGTTTCGCATATCGGGAATAAGCCTTGCGGCAAGTATTATCGCCATACCCGAAAGATTTATCAGTCCGTCGGGCAGTCCGTGCAGCAGCGCCCCGAAGATTCCGCCGAATAAAACGCTGAAGCATTTTCCGCCCGAAAGCCCCGCCGCAAGAGCCGAAGATGAAGGCGCGGCGGAAAGCGAAGAAGCCCCCAGCTCCATCGCAAAGCCCGCTATGCTCCAGATAAGGTTGTCCTTTACAAATTCGGCAGATGTGGCTTTCACTTTTGTCTTTGTTTTTTTAAGGATCACAGTATTTTCTTTTGTTTCTGTCATGATTAACGTCCTTTCGCAATATATTTTCCCCGCGGCGGATATACCGCCGCTCAGTAAATGGTATCACTTTATGCATAAAAAAACTGTCACAAGCGGTTGTAAATAAATGTTAGGTGCAAGGGAATAATATATTTTCATAAAAGCCTTTGACAAAACGGCTCAAATATGATATAATTATTTAGAAGCAAGAGATTTACAGACGGGGATAAAAAGCAGCGATTCGCTGACAATCTCCGACCAATTGCAACCCGGCGCAATAATGTTATATCGGCAAATCCATGCGGTCTATTTTAAAGAACGGCATAATGCTTAACAGTTCTCGTCGGGCATGCTCAACGGATAAGATAGCCGATGAAATGGAGAACGTCAGACGGAGATTAAGATTTTTTTAAATTTAAGGAGAAAAGTATGAATGTAGAGTTTGAAGCGGCATTGCAGTATATTAATTTAGAAAGCTATGACAATGCCATATCACATCTGAACAAGGCGATAGATAAAGAAATGGATGAAGGAAACGAAGGAACGGCGATGGAATATCGCTGCGTTCTCGGAGAGCTTCTCGCCAATCTTGACCGAAAAGAAGAGGCGCGTGACGAGTTTGCCGCAGTAGTGGACTACTGCGATTTTTCAAACGGCCTGCCAAAACAGAAGATAATTGCGGGCGCTTTTATCAAGGCTATTGACGAGAGCGGTCCGCTGCCGAGGTTTGACGTTTCGGCAGGAACGGAGACAAAACGCAATCCAAGCGTTCCGCTTATCCCAAAGCCCATGCAAAACAAATCCTTTATTTCAAGGCAGATGAATAAGAGGAAGTAACAAATCAGTTCGGTTTGCAGAACAATCCGGACCGCCATAACGCCGTGTGAGATTTACGGATAATCAAATCAGGTCAGCCTTTATGACATCGGAGGGATACCCATGCAAAGACGCGACAAGACGAATTATTATCTTGACATAGCTTCTACCGTAGCGGAGCGCAGCACCTGCTTAAGGCGCTGCTTCGGCGCGATAATCGTCAGCCGTGACGAAATAATCGCGACCGGCTATAACGGCGCTCCCCGCGGACGGGTAAACTGTTCTGATCTCGGCAGCTGTCTGAGGGAGAAGCTGAAGATTCCCAAGGGGCAGCGTTATGAGCTGTGCCGCTCGGTGCACGCGGAGGCAAACTGCATTATCAGCGCTCCGCGGGGCGATATGATAGGCTCGACGCTTTATCTCGCATGCCACGACGCGAAAACGGGGGAGTTGTACGGGGACGTGGAGCCATGCTCGATGTGCAAGCGGCAGATAATCAACGCGGGCATTGAGCGGGTAATAATCCGCGTTACCCCGACAGAATACAGGACGCTTCAGGTAAGCGACTGGATAGAAAACGACGAGAGCCTTGTCGGAAGCGAGGGATACTAATTGCGGCTGACGGATATAAAGGAAATAAAAAGGCTTTTTGAAATGAGCGGGTTTTCCTTTTCAAAATCGCTGGGTCAGAATTTCCTCATAAATCCCGCAGTCTGCCCGAAGATAGCGGAGCTTGGCGGATGTAAAAAGGGCGTTTGCGCACTGGAGATTGGCACGGGCGTGGGGGTGCTCACCCGCGAACTGGCTGAGCGCTGCGACAAAGTGGTCGCGGTGGAAATAGACAGGCGGCTTGAGCCTATATTAAAGGAAACCCTTGCGGACTATGACAACGTTGAGGTCGTTTTCGCGGATATTATGGAGATAGACGCGGCGAGGCTTATCGAGGAAAAATTCGGGGGCGGCGAGGCGGTTGTCTGCGCGAACCTTCCTTATTATATAACCTCGCCCGTAATTATGCGTGTTCTGGAAAGCCGTCTGCCCGTTTCCGCGATGACGGTTATGGTGCAGAAAGAAGCGGCGGACAGGATATGCGCGAAGCCAGGAACAAGGGATTGCGGTGCGATATCCCTTGCCGTAAGCTATTACAGCGAACCGAAAATGCTGTTCAGGGTGAACCGCGGCAGTTTTATGCCATCGCCAAACGTTGACAGCGCGGTTATAAGGCTGGATATCAAGCGGGAGCTTCCGCTTGCGCCCGATACGGAAAAGCGGCTTTTCCGCTTAGTACGCGCCGCCTTTGCTCAAAGGAGAAAGCAGCTTGTAAACCCGCTTTCCGCGGAGCTTGGAAAAAGCAAGTCGGAGGTCGCGGAGCTTCTGGCGGAATGCGGGATAAAGCCGACGGCGAGAGCGGAGGAGCTTTCGCTTGAAAAATTTATAACGCTTGCCAAGAAAAGCGCTCAATAGAGCGTAATATTTTGAATTTATTCGCAGAAAACGCGAAAATGTTGTTGACAAAGCGATAACCATATAGTATAATATAATTGTCATATTATGTATGGCAATTATATTATACTATCATGGATGAACTTTTATGAAGAAGAACACAATTGTTTTACCTATGGCGATTTCGGTTGCTATGTTAGTTCGCCATTGACAGTCACGGCTGAAGAAATTGACAACAATGATTTGCAGGAAATTTACGTTACATTGTCCGTTGATGAATTTGCGGAATTTGCAGCAGATTACGGCTATTCTGTTACAATTGCTGACAGCAACACTCCCAGTCCACATATGCACCAAACGGGCGAGTACGAATTTACAGACAACTCATATCACAAAATAGACACTGACAGTGTTATTATTAACGAGGAAGCTCAGATTCAAAACATTGAGTTCAGCGATAATATCGATTCGGTTGACGTAAAATTTTATATTGGTACAAGTCAAACAGCTTATGAAACGAAAAAAATCAAATCGGGTGGGCATTCTAATACCGTGTCTATACCTGCTGGTAAGAAGTATTCTTTTTGGATGAGGGCAAACAGCAGTACCCCACTTTCAGCCAAAAACCCAGGAACCGTTTCATATTATTGGACAGACAGAGGATGGGAGTTGGTATAAATGACACAAAAAGCACACTCATCAAAACACATTTTGATACGTATCGCGATTATCTTGGCAGCATGTGCGTTGCTCGCGGGAGCGCTCAGACTCATTTGGGTAATTCGATGCAACGTCTTATTTGAGGGCTGGGTTCTTTCCGGATATGGGTTTGAGGAAGGCATTTTCCCCCAGAAAATCACAGCTGCGGATATGGCTGTGGTGGATGACGTACTTGGCGACAACGGCATATCCTACAAGCTTAACGAGGAGGGCAACCTTGTGGTTGTACGCAATTATGAGGAAGAAAAAGCAAAAGTTCTTCTGAAAAACTGCGGATATGAATTTGACGGCTATATTGTAGAATGATATCTGTACCCCTCGCCGAATGACGAGGGGTCAGCTTGTAGAAAATGCTTATATGCCACGCAATGTTGGCGCAAGAAATTTCAAAAAGTGTCAGAATTTGCTATGCAAATTCTGACCGGTTTCCGCAATCGCGCGGAGTGAGCGCAGCGAACGGCGCGTAATTGCGGGAATTTTGAAATTTTTTTAAATAATACACTCTTGGTCACACTTTATATACAGCCTGACCCCCGCCAAACGGCGAGGAGTATATATTCTAAAGAGGTGATAAAATGAGATTTTACAATTGCAGCGAGACTGCTCCATGCAGGGTCTGACTTCGGACGAAGCCGCATGGAGCATTTCGACCCGCCGCAGCTGACTTACTGGAGGCTTATGGGTCTTGGATAATATCGTCCGTCGGACTTTGCTTTTTTAAACAATAAATTTTAAAAAGGGGCAAAGTCTTATGAAAAAAACTTTCAAGGAACTAAGATATTTTCTTATTTTATGGCTTACCCAGTCCTTTTCGGCGCTGGGAAGCTCTATGACAAATTTCGCGCTGGTGCTCTGGCTGTACGGCGAGAGCGGCTCGGCGCTCTCCACCGCGCTGCTTTCGGTGTGCTCCTACGCGCCGTACGTGCTTATGAGCATTTTCGCGGGAGCGCTGAGCGACAAGTGGGACAAGCGCCGCACCATGCTTGTTTGCGATAGCCTTGCGGCGGTCTGCACGCTTATCGTTATCGCGCTTATGCTATCGGGCAGGCTTGAGGTGTGGCATTTATACATACTCAATGCCGTAAACGGACTTATGAACACAGTTCAGCAGCCCGCATCGGACGTAGCAATAACGCTTCTCACGCCGCCTGAGCATTTTCAGAAAGTGAGCGGTATGCGCTCGTTCTCAAATTCGCTGGTAACTATTCTTACGCCTGCTCTGGCGACGGCTGTGATGTCCTTTTTCGGCATTTTTGCCGTGTTTGCTGTGGACATGGTCACATTTCTGGCGGCGTTTCTTTCGTTGCTGCTGTTTATCAGGATACCCGACATCGCGGGCGGCTCCGAAGTTAAGGAATCCATGTTATCCGCGGCAAAAAGCGGGCTTAAATATCTGAAAACCAACCGCGGGATATTGTGGCTGATACTGTTTCTCGCAGCAATAAACCTTATCGCCTCCATGTACGACGCCATGCTGCCCGCGCTTATTCTTCCGCGCGAAAACGGCGGCGAGAGCGCGCTGGGCTGGGTCAACACATTTGTTGGCATAGCCACGCTCGCGGGCAGCGTTATAATAACGATTATGCCCGCCCCCAAAAGCCGCGTAAAGATGATATGCAACACACTGCTTTTCTCCATGAGCACGGAAAATTTCCTGTTGGCCTTCGGTCGGTCTCCCGTTATATGGTGTATCGGCGCGGTGCTCGGCTGGATAACAATTCCCATTATGAACGGCTGCATGGACGTGCTGTTCCGCACCAAAATACCCGCGGAACTGCAGGGGAGAGTGTATTCCGCGCGAAACACGTTTCAATTCTTTACTATCCCGATAGGCTTTTTTCTTGGGGGATTTCTGGTGGACAATGTTTTCGAGCCGTTTATGAGCAGGCTGTCCGCGGACAGTCTGCCCGTGATACTCTTCGGAAGCGGAAAGGGTTCGGGCGCGGCGGCGCTCTCGTTCGTGCTTGGCATTGCGGGAGCAGCAGTGTGCCTTATTTTCCGATGGAATCGGCATATCCGCGCATTGGACGATAATCTGTAATATAAAATGCCCCCGACGCGGTTTCCTGCGAGCGGGGGCAATCATTATTCCGAATTGCAATCACTGCCGGCGGGTAATAAAGCCTCAAAATGGCGCCCAGTGATTTGTTTTATATGCCGAATTTATGGGCATAAAGCGCGTGTCTAACCAAATGATTTATTTGGAGATAGGTTATGTACGAATTCCCGCCGCAGCCTGAAGCTGTTTTATTTGAAAGAACGGAGCGGTCGTCAATCACTTTAAAAACTCTAAAAAAATTAAAATACCCCGAAAAGTTTACAAAAACTTAATTTTTTAATGATATAATAACAGACGAAAAATGGGAAACGAGCGAACGGCGGGGAGGTGTACTGGCGTATGAGAAGGAGAACTATATGTTCCGACAGTATTTTCGACGGCATGATATGCGATGGAAAACCCAGAATATATATCGCTAACCATATACACTCACGCGATATTGCAGCGGTTTTGGCAGCGCTGAACAAAAGCAAAACATGCCTGCTGATTTCCGAAAAGCGGTGTGCCGAAAATTCACGGCTGCGATATATCAACAAAAAACGCGTGATAACAGTTGCGGGCGGGATAAATACCAAGTGGCTGCATGATGCGCTAAAACGGCTGAAAGGCGGCGAAAGCCTGCTGATATTCCCCGACGGCGAAAACCGCGCTGACGCTTTAAACGACGGTTTCAACCCCGCGTTTGTGCTGCTGTCGCTTCTGAGCGGCGCTGAGATAATCCCGCTTTACAGCCGCCCAAGGCGGACTGTTTTTCACTGCCTGAACATTAAAGCGGGAGAGCCTATTCTGCCTGACAACACTGCGGCTTTGACTGCGGAAGTGCTGAAAAAAGAGGGTGAACGTGCCAGAATCGCATTATCCGCGCTTGCGGAATCGTAAGGCGGCATATGCGTATTACATAAAATATTACTTAAGGGAGCGATTTCCGATATGTGTAAGCAAACAGCGGCGCCCGATATGATATCGGAGCTTACTGTTATTTTAAAAAGCGTTGCCCCAAACAGTCTGCAAAACCGCGTTCTGACCGAAAACTGTTCTCTTAAAGAGGGACTTGGGCTGGACGTTACTGGGCTTATACTTTTCGCGGTAGCGGTCGAGGACAACTACGACATACGCTTTAACAACGCCGATGATATTGAAACCGTCGGCGATATGATAGAATATATTTTAACGGAAAAGGGTCGGTGAATACATATGAAAACAGGATTGATATTAGAGGGCGGAGCGGTAAGAGGCATCTTCACAGCTGGAGTGCTTGACCGCCTTATGGAGGACGAGATATATTTCCCGTATGTGGTGGGCGTTTCCGCGGGCGGCGGCAACGCCATGAGCTACGTTTCCCGCCAGAAGAGGCGCACAGCGGATATGATAACCGTACAGGAGCAGGATTCCTACTACGGACTGAAGCAGTTTTTTAGAAGCGGAAAGTTGATAAATCTTGACAAAATGTCATATGAATATCCGTACCACCAATTCCCGTTCAATTTCGATACATATTTTAACAGCGGAATAGAAACAGAATATGTCTGCACCTGCTGTGAAACGGGCGAGGCAGAATATTTCGGGCAGTTTTCTGACGAAATGAGCCTGCTTACCGCCGCAAAAGCTACCTGCTCCGTGCCGATGCTTTGCGAACCGGTGGAAATAGACGGGCATCACTATCTCGACGGCAGCATAGCGGACTCCATACCCATCGAACACGCGCTGGAATGCGGCTGCGATAAGCTGGTTATAGTTTTGACAAAACCAGACACCAGCACCGCGCCCACCGACTATCGCAAATTCCGTACCGTTATCAACTCCATGTACAGGCAATATCCTAACTTCGTGGAGGCTTGCATGACGAGAGTCGAGCGCTACGAAAAGACTGTAAGGCTAATGGATGAGCTTCAGGAGGATGGCAGGGTATTTATTTTTCGCCCGACGCTCCCCGCTATCTCTAAATTCGAGCACGACTCCGATAAAATAATGATGTCCTACAACGACGGGTACACCCAGGCGGACAGCCGCATGGAGAATCTTATGCAATGGTGCGAGGGGGTTTTTGTAAGGTGATGACGCATATGACGGAATATGAAATATTTTGCGCGTGCTTTCCCATGTTAAATCTGAGCGAGCAGCTCTTTGAGGAGCTTTCCGAAATTAGCAACTGCGCACGTTTTAACGCCGAGGGCGGATTTGCGCTTGTAAAGGATAATACAATAATGCTTCTTGCCGTTCACCCCAATTATCGCGGAAAAGGCACGGGAAGCACTCTTTTAGAAATGTGCGAGAACGAAATAGGCGGAAAAGGCTATGAAAAGTCAGAGCTTGGCGGATTTCTTTATGGAGCAGTTGAGGGCAGCAACGGCTTTTTTGAAAAGCGCGGCTATACCCTCGGAAACGAATACTGCGAAATGAAAATATCGCTTTTGGACTACCACGACCCACTGTCCGATGTTGGTGCGAAATTCGGGTTTTACAACGATATAACGGATATATGTTCCGCGGTGGGCATGGTAGACGACGACTGGGTTCAATACTTTGACGGCGGGGGCGAATATTTCTGCGGTTTTGATCTTTCGGGAAAGCTTGTCAGCTTCTGCATAATCGGAGATGACGAGTGCTGTCTTATTTCTGAGGAAAATATCAGAACAGGCAGCGTTGGCTGTGTCGGTACTGTTCCGGAAGCGCGCGGAAAAGGCATCGGGCTTAAAATGGTTTCTTTGGCGCTGGAAGAGCTTAAACGGCGAGGGTGTGATCAGTGCTTTATCCACCAGACTCATCTTTATGGCTGGTATGGAAAACTTGGAGCGCGGACCGTGCTGAAATTCAAAACAGCGGAGAAAAAAATATAATTTCCTGTCCGCATAGCCCGTTGGACAAGCGCAAACGGCTATGCGGACAAGTCATATACAGATGTAATCCCGCCTTTATTCCGACTAAAAAGCAGTATTAAACACAAACGGAAGGTAATCTCTATTTCTTATACGGCTGATACTGAAAAAATTGAGCGTGAACTGAATGGCATATTTCGGCTGTTTTTTGATACCGAACCTCTTTCGTTTCAAATTGTAAACACAAGTCACGGCAAGGAGGATTTTAGATATGATTATAAAAGGGAATTAAGCACTATTTTCAGAACATTGAAAACCATAAGCCAATATTATCGGTTTTCAATCTGTAAAAATAGCCTATATTTCACGCAACGTCGTCGCATGAAATTTCAAAAAGTGTCAGAATTTGCTTCGCAAATTCTGACCGGTTTCCACAATCGCGCATAGTGAGCGAAGCGAACGGAGCGTGCTTGCGGAAATCTTGAAATTTTTTAAATAATCCCCATTTGGTCAGCCTTTATATACAGATTAAGCCCCAAGGCATAAGCCTTGGGGCTGAAATATTGAAGGAACATTATGTTCAATAAAACAAGACTATTTCATGCTGTTATATACCAGCTTGATAAAATCGGCGTAAGTGTATGCCGCGGAAGGATTGAGCGTTTTTTCGCCGGTGGCACCCAAAGCGTAAGCAATGGCATAATAACCAACATATTTATCGCTGTCCTTGACGTCGGTAAAGGGCGAACGATAGATACCCTTAAGCTCAGCCGCCTTATTTCCGCACACAGCGGAAGCGTACAGCACCATCGCGTCGCCGCGGGTAACGGTCTTGCCTGCGTAATCCTCGTCCTCCTCAATTTTTATGCCGCTTGGAAGCGTTATAGAACTTTCGCTTATCGGAGTTCCGTTTCTGTATATCAAGTCCATAAACCTTGCGAAATCCTCCAACTTAACCGAATCACCTTCACCAAATTTTTCCGCAGAAACAATAATTCCGTTATCGTCAAGCGCCTCTGTCATTTTCAGCAGCTTTTTATCCTTTATGCCGCTTAAATCGTTTTCCGCATTGTTTGAGCCATACCACCAATCATAGACGGGCTTACCTGTAAACGCGTCGCAGTACACTGAGCTTTCGGCACTGTAAACAAGAACGGTTGCGGTCTTTTTCTCGCCCAGCCTTGCTTTATAGCAGAGCGTAAGCTCGTTATCCGCCTTAAACTTTTCGAACGCTTGCTCAGCAGTCAGCATATTTTTCGGATTTGTAAATTTTACATCGCTGTAGGAAATACTGTAATCTGTCAGCTTCATATTCGGATCAAAGCTTAAGTTTATACTGTTGCCGCTTACAGCTATACCATTTACTTCTCTGCCAAAACTGTGCTCGCTTCCAGAATAGTGGGTTATGCCATCATAACTGTAACTCGACAAATTGCTTGTGTAATCAGAATATTCATCTATATGCGAGGGCGCGAGATTTTTAGCTATATCCTTTGCCAGCGCATCCGCCTTGCTCATATCATAGCTGTCAGCCGCTTCGGAATTTGTATCATAATAGCTGTAATTCAACACCTCCCCCGTTTGCGCATCGACCGTTATTCTCATATATTCATATGTTCTTTCGGAGGACGCAGAGGATACAGAGGTCGCAGAAGGTACGGCGTAGCTCTCTTCATAACCGGTCAAAGGCATCGGTTCGTCTGCCCAGTAGTCCTCTTTCACCTCGTTGGTAAAGGAAGCGGTGAACATATAGCGATCCGTGTTTGCGTAATGCTTGCCCTTGGTAAGGTAGGAGCGTTCCATTGTCATTCCGTCAGACCATGTGAGGTATTTATTGCTCTTGATAAGGTCAACGACGGCTTTTTCGGTGCCGTAAGGAAGCTCGACATTCAGCTCCTTAAGCTCTTCTTCAGTGAAACTCACGCCATTTTCAGCGCCGGCAGCGGGACTTTCTTCCGCGCTATCCATGGATATGGATTCATTCTTTTCATCGCTGTAAAAGGCGTCTTCTTGGAAATTGCTCTTATTTCCAGTGAAGGCATTAATATCGCCGTAATCCGTCTGCACATAAACAAGGCGAGATTCCCAGATCTTGCTCTCGCTGTTGTAGAATACCTCATACTGTGGTTTAATGGCTATCATCTTTTCATAGTTGTCCCACGCCTTATCCTCGGGAATAGCCTTGCCTGCTTCCGCAAAAGCCGCATTCGGGTGCCAGCTTATATTGAATGATATAAGCTCACCGGTATTCTTGTCAAGCGTTATTGTGCCCGTGTCATTTGCAACAGGAATATTGCTGGAGGTTCTTGTAAGGCTGAACGAAGCAGTACTGCTGTTCACCGACATTTTTACGGACTCATCAATGCTTATACTGTCTGCAACGGTGGGATTAAGCCGTTTTACCGCCTTTACCGCCGCGGCGTGCAGCTCCGATTCGGTCATTTGCGCCATCTTAGCGGAATCAGACCAGCGTTTGTAGTCCGAGCGATAGAGGGTGTAGCTTGTAATAACACTGCCGCACATGGAACAGCTTATACTGCCGCGGCTGTCGCTGTTATTCTTTGTTTCCCAGTTAAAGGAATAGATATCCGCCGACGCACGCGTGTTCACGCTGTAAGTAAACTCGCTGAACTCCTCTGGGATATCAACACGGTTCTTGACCGCCGCAAGCTTGCTCCTGACCACAGCGTTCGCCGAATCGTTTGTGTCGGCATATGCCACAATTCCAGCCGAAACGGACATGGCAGCTGCCATTGTTAATGATAATGCTTTTTTCATAAAATCTCCTCCTTATTTAAAATTTTTCCTAATCACTCTCAAATCTGCTGAGCCGCGCTTTGAAAGCATATAACAAAAATTTTCCGACTGTGAGAATGGCTGCCGCATTTTGAAAGCAACCGTGCCAAAGCGTCATTGTACCGCTCTAAGCATTGGACTATCACGCAGCCATTTCCCTCATAATTTACAGGTTTCACACATAATACCACATATCTTGGAAAAAGGCTGCAATAAAAATAAACTTTTTAAAAAATTCTGAATGCTTCGCATATTTTTTTCTTTGCCAACAATCGCTAATTGAGCAAAAACGCCCCCGCACATTTCCGTGCGGGGGCGCTGTTATTTAAAAGTTTGATGGATACCTCGGTCAATCCTCATACGCGTCCTGCATTTCCTCGACAGCACTCTGCACATCGTCAAGCCGACCCCCAACATCGTCTATCATTGCTTCTATCTGATCTGTCATAGACTCAATATTGTTTTCTATCTGGTCGGTCAGAAAATCCAGCCGGTCATTCAGTGAATCCATAACCATATTGGTTATTGCATCGGTGTTGCCTGTGCCGCATAGCTTTATCGCGGCTTCGACCTTTTCGCGGAGCTCGTTCGCGAACAATCCGTTCAGAAGTCCGCTCATCAGCCCGCCGACCATTCCCGAAACACCTCCCAGCGTTCCCGAAACTCCGTCGAGCACTCCGCTTACCTCATCCAGCTTGCCGGATATGAAATCCGGATTCGGCTGATTGGCTGCGGGATTCATGCGAAAATCGAAATCGAAGTTCTGAACATCGATATTCTTTGCGGCGTTTTGCTTATCGGTCATGCGCTTTTCGCGCTGTGCCCTTAAATTTTTCGTGCTGTACCAATTATCATTGGGCCAACCGTCGTCAAAAATGATATTATGACGCTGAGGTCTTTCACCCTCGAACTCGTCCACCGTATCCGCGAGATCCGCGTAAGCGGATTTGTCCTTGGCGGTCAAAATCGTCATAGGCGCGTTCTGTGCCACAAAGCGCAGCTCTGTGTACTCGTTGTCCCCCGTGATAAAGGGGATTTCATAAAGCTCCCAGCCGTTGACCTTTTTCAGGGGCTTTACAAAATTCCTGTTGAGATTGTATGTGTAACGATTTTCATGGTCGTTATTGAATACTATCTCAAAGCGGCACACCTCGTTGTTGCGGTCATTCTCACCACCGTTGAGCCAAAACGTGAACGTATGGAGCGTATTTTTCGGCAGAATAAGCGGCTTGGTCAATATCTCTGTCCAGTTCCAGTTCCAGTTGCCTATCATATACGCTTCCGCGATTATCCCGTCGGGACCCTCCATAAACGAACGGGAGCCGACGTTGTCTTTGCACGCCTTGTTGAACGCCCACTCCCTCGCGCTGAAAAAAAGTCTGTTTACAGGCTGCTCGGGAGCTTTACGCTCGGTCAGTATGGTTGTGGATGCTGTGATCATTTCCTTTGTTTCGCCGAGGTTATTATTTATATTATCCATCTTGGTTTCCTCCGTAAAATTCATTACGTCGGGCACGTTCAGACGAATATCCCAGTCGTTCACATAACGTGCCCGACCCTTTTTGACCAGTCCCGCCGCCCGCTTTGGGTAGGTGGAACCGATCATCTCTCCGTCCGCGTCAAAAACGCAGACAGTCCGCTTTTCGGAATTGATGTTTTTTTCTATGGGTGTCCTCCCCTTTCCGCTGTTTTATAATCACCTTGGTTAAATTGATTTGACGCTGTCATATAGTTTCAGATTTGAAGTCATATGTTTTGTCCTTTAGCGTTTTCCGTTTTTTATTATGAGCGGTGCTCCTTTTTCATAATAACATATTCTGCACAATTTGTCAAGCAATATATAAAAATTTTTTGGTTGTTTTTATCAGAAAAAAATCACATTTTTAATGGGATACTCAACCAAACTGCTTATTGAATCAACGTATTTTTGAATTGGATAAAACATTCCCTAAGTCATAAATTTGTATACTCTCTGATATAGTTTCTTATTAAGAACGTTTAAAACAGTATAATTTAATTCAGTGATGACGATTTTAAATATTAGTTTTGAAACATATAATGTAATTGTTACCTTATGAATATCTGTTTACGGCTTATGTATAACTTTTACTAATAAGTTCAACGCTTCACTTGCGTCATGCAATAGCACTGTTATTGACAAAGCCATTCCCAACACTAACACATTTAAAAATTTTTTAGATAAGATGACCTGTTCAAGAAGATCATTGTTATAAAAAAGCACTTGATATTTTTTCAAGAAAATGGTATACTTAATATACGAAAGAGAGGTGTTTCTAATGTCTGTAATTACTATAACAAAGGATAATTTTAAAAGCGAGGTGCTTCAGAGTGAAAAGCCCGTGCTGCTGGATTTCTGGGCGGAGTGGTGTCCGCCATGCCGCATGCAGTCACCGATAGTGGACGAAATAGCCGAGGAGCGCCCCGATATAAAGGTTGGCAAAGTCAACACCGACGAACAGCCGGAGCTTTCCGCCGCCTTTGATGTGGAGAATATCCCCACGCTTATTGTTTTCAAGGAGGGCAAGCCCGCAAACGTTCTTGTTGGAATGCGAACCAAAGAGCAGCTTCTGGATTTGTTTCTGTAATTGAAACGCCCCCGAAATTCGGGGGCGTAAGCTTGTAGAAAAAGTTAATGCAGCGCAATGTTGACGCAGGATTTTTTTGTGGCAGCCTGAATTCACAATACGCAGCAAAATGTTGCGCATTCAGGCGGTTTGCGGAAAATTTCAAATTTACATAAATCCGCTTAAATCAACGCTCTTTTAAGCCCTACGCCCCTGAGATATCTCAGGGGCGCTTTTTATAATCTGTTACAGGTTATTCTTCCAAAGACGCTTTGGGGGTTTTGCGGTCCTGCCACCATATCCAAAGCGGACCCGCAAGACACAGCGAAGAGTAGAAGCCCACCAGCATACCTATCGCGAGCGGTATAGCAAAGGAGAGGATAGAAGTAACGCCCATCAGCGAGCATACCACAACAATACACAGCATTGCCGCCACCGTCGTAGCGGTCGTGATAACGGAACGCGCCAGCGTCTGGTTGATGGAGAGATTTACAAGCTCTCTGTCGGACAGCTTCTTTCCGTACTTCGCGCGGTTTTCGCGCAGACGGTCGTATATGATGATGGTGTTGTTAATGGAGTATCCAAGCAGCGTGAGGATAACCGCCATAAAGTTTGAATCCAGCGCCATTCCGCAGAACACATACACCGCATAGGTGAGAATTACGTCGTGCAGCAGGCAGAATATCGCGATAATACCCGCGCTCCAGCCGCCTATCTTCTTAAATCTGAACGCTATATAAACCACCAGCAGCACAAACGCCACGATTACCGCCACAAGGCAGGAAATAAAGAACTGCGAGCCTGCGGAAGCGGAAACATTGGTGTTGTCGATATTGATTATCTCGTTTTCGGGGTAGGTTTCTATCAGCTTGTCGGAGATGGCGGTCAGCATATCATCGTCCATCTTCTCGTCCGCCGCGAAAGAAAGCACTATCGTGTTCAGCCCACCCGTGAAGCTCGTTCCCGTGGTAACGGTCGCGCGCGGAGTGCCGAGAGCCTCGACGGTGGTTTTGATGTCGTTCGTGCTTACTTCTCCGGTGTAGCTGTAAGTTATCATCGTACCGCCCTTGAAGCGTATATCCACATCAACGCCCAGCACAAAGCTGAATATCAGCGTGACCGCGAACGCGCAGGCGGAAACTATGACAAACACCTTTCTCTTAGCCACAAAATCAACGTTTGTTTTAGCCTTTACGTCAATATGCTGTACGGTATCCTTGCCCGCTTCAGCGTCCGCGGAAACCACCTCGGACTTCTTAACGCCGTACCAGCCGACCTTTCTGAACGCTTTGAATTTTGAAAGCGCGGTGGTCATCAGGCGGGTAGCCCAGCAAGCCATGATAAAGTTCATGATAACGCCCGCGAGCAGGGTGTAGCCGAAAGAGTAGATAGTGCCCTCGGTGGAAGCTCCGAACCATGTTCCGAACACCGCCATCAGGATAAGCGCTACTATTATAACCGTAAGGTTGGAGTCGAGAATGGCGGTAAAGCCTCTTTGGAAGCCGCTCTTGACAGCACCGTCAATGGTGCGCCCCGCCTTAAGCTCTTCCTTGATGCGCTCAGCCGATATAACGTTTGCGTCAACGCCCATGCCTATCGACAGTATGATACCCGCGATACCCGGCAGGGTGAGAGAGGACGCGTCGTTGAAAGCGAAAAATCCAGTTATTGCCGCGAACATACCCGCGACCTGTCCCGTCAGCGCTATCACCGCAACAAAACCGGGCAGACGATAGTAAATTATCATAAATACCGCAATAAGAGTGAATGCGATAAGCCCCGCCAGCGCCATTGCGTCGCGGGCGCCCGAGCCGAGTATCGGCGAAATGGTGGACAGACTGGTTATATCCAGCTTGAACGGCAGCGCGCCGCCGTTTATCTTGTCCGCCAGAGCTTTTGCGTCCTCCGCTGTCGCGAAGCTGCCCGATATCTCGCATTTTCCGTCGCTTATCACAGCGCTTACCGAGGGAGCGGATATCTCCACATCATCCATCCAAATGGAAATACGCGACTGATTGTTGTTGTAGGCAGTCTCGGTTGCCTTTGCAAACGCTTCTCTGCCACTTTCGTTCAGCTCAAGGTCTACGGTGTAGATAAATCCGCCCGTGTCGCTTGGTCTGCGGCCTACGCCCGCTCTGCTAACGTCGCTTCCCGTTAGCACAAGCTCCAGATCCTCATAGCTGCCGTCAACGTCAATATCCCCGCTCCAGCCCATGCGGAAAGTGAGCAGCGCAGTTTCACCTATCTCTTTTACCGCCTCGGCAGGATCAAAGCTGGTATCATCGCTCTGCCACGGGAACTGCAAAATTATGCTGTTCGTGGCGGGATCGACGTACACCTCGTAATCGTTGATATGCTTGCTTACAAGGCGCGCCTCCAATATTGACTTCGCCGCACTGAGGTCGTCCTCGGTGATGTCATGCTCCGCCGCGTAGTCCTCGGGCACTCCGAACGTGGCGTTTACGCCGCCGCGGATATCAATTCCCCATCTTATATCGTCAAGTCCCCATACATAAGACGTGATCGTATCTCCGTAGCGGGTGCTTATTCCCATAGTGGACAGCACAGTAAACGCCGCTATCAGAAAAAATACGACAAAGAATACAGGCTTTCTGATTCTGCTTTTCAAATTTTTCACTCCTTATTTTGATTTGAATTTTCCACACCACTTCACCCGCCTCTTGCGGGTTATGTTTGCCTCGATTTAAAAGTTTCTCCCGCTTTATGGGCTGAGATTTAAAGTTTTGCGCAATATGCCACAAACTATTTTAAGCATTTGCGCGATTGTTGAGCAAAACTTCCAGCTTGCGGAAAATTCCTGCGCGGGCTTTATCGCGCTCTTTTTGAGCGTAGCTTTTGCTGCAAGGTCATTACGCTGTAACTATATATTCCGCATCCGAACGCGTTAAATTTACAGGCAGCGCTCTTGAAGACATAAGCGCTTCTGGTTTTAATGCTTCGTCCGCGCGAAATCCCGTCGCAAACGGCGCTCAGTCGCTTATTGATGATATCCGCGGCTGCCGCAGTATCCTTCGCACCGCCATCGTAGCTGTAAACAGCAACAAATGGCTTGTCCCCATTTGTTTTGGAATTTTTGGACAACTCAGAAAACAGCCTGATATCCCTGCTTTGGCAGCCGGTGAAAATGACAGCCGCCATTGCCACCACAAGAATAGGGTTTGAAAAAATCCGTTTATAGAATTTAACCTCCCCCGCCCGCGCATACTCTGCCAATTTTAATCTACCATCTATTCATTATAATACAAAATGCACGATTAGTCAATAGAAAAAATAATTTTTAACGTGTATTTTTGGTGATATTTTTGAATTTTAAATAGAATGTGCTTTGAGCGGAGAAATCATCTCTGAAAAACAACCAAGTTCCTTATATAAATATGCTATGTCGCTTTAATAGTCCACAAATTTGAATAAAAACAAATATTTTAGAGCCTTTTCGGCAAAATTCTCCGATAAAATACCCAAAATTACGCTATACCTCTTGAAATATTATCCTCATTGTGGTATAATGTAAATGTATAAGTATGGCTAAAATCAAGCGCGGCAATACTGTCACATATAAATGCGGCTAAAGCAAAGGACGGCGCAAAAATTGCACATCATAAAAAGCTGCCGAAAGCATATATCCATATCGCCCGCGCGGGAATTTTCCGCAAGCCGATACAAACGCGCAGACCGCGAAACGGACGGAGCGTTCGTATCGAAACTAACGCAATCCGCCACAGTCAAGCAAAGCGGTTCGGAAAATTTAAATTCGGATAAGGAGAACTTGAATGACTTACAAAGAGAGCTTTATCAAATTCATGGTGGACAGCGGCGTGCTGAAATTCGGTGAGTTCACGCTGAAAAGCGGGCGTATCGCGCCATATTTCATAAACGCGGGAAACTACAAAACAGGCGCTCAGCTTGCGAAGCTGGGGGAATTTTATGCAGAATGCATAAATGAGCACGGGCTTAAACCCGACACACTGTTCGGTCCTGCCTATAAGGGAATACCGCTTTCCGTAGCGGCTTCGGTAGCTCTATATAATAAATTCGGTATAAACGCTAATTACTGCTTTGACCGCAAGGAGGTCAAGGACCATGGCGAGGGCGGTATGTTTGTTGGCAAGAATCTTGAAGACGGCGAAAAAGTGGTGATTATTGAGGACGTTATGACCTCTGGAAAGGCGCTCAGAGAGGTAATGCCAAAGCTTACGGGCGCTGCCAACGTCAAAATAGAGGGCATGGTGATCACCGTCGATCGTGACGAAAAGGGACTTAACTCTGACAAGTCGGCGGTAAGTGAGGTGTTCGACGAGTTCGGGGTAAAGGTTTATTCGATTGTCACAATAAACGATATCATTGACGCGCTTGAAAGCGGCGTTATCCCCGGCAAGGAGTATGTTGGAAAAATGAGGGAATACAGGCAAACCTACGGCGCAAAATGAACACGGCAGCCTTCAGACAGCATCTAATGGGGAAACAGCCCGCGCGGCGCGGAGAATTTATAAAAACAGGAGAAAAAAATGGAGATACCTTTTACGCCCAACGAGGGCAAAAGCCTTGAAATTGATACGGACTACGGCAGGTTTGCCCGTTATCCGATCAAAACCCATGTAATAACCAAAGACGATAACCTTGAGGAAATAATGGACAAATATGTCAGAGATTATCTGACGGAGGGCGACACTATCATAATATCGGAGAAAATTGTGGCAATATCTCAGGGGAGAGCCTTTCCGATAGAAGAGATAAAGGTAAGCCGTTTGGCAAGATTTCTTTCAAGATTCGTTATCAGAACAAATTACGGAGTGGGACTTGCCGCTCCACAGTCTATGGAGCTTTGCATACGAGATGTGGGCAGGATCAAGGTAATTTTCGCGGCAATATGCGCGGCAATAGGGAAGCTGTTCGGAAAGCGAGGAGTGTTTTATAATATCTGCGGCATGAAAGCGCGTGCCATTGACGGTCCGAGCAAAGACAATCTTCCGCCATACGACCACTATGCCAAAATGGCTCCCGACAAGCCCGACGAGGTGGCGGAGCACTTAAAGGACTATACGGGCGCAGAGGTGGTCGTTATTGATGCCAACGATATCGGTGTGAATGTTCTTGGAAAATCACGTGGGGTAGAGGAAAAATTTGCGGCGCAGGTGTTTAAAGATAACCCCCTTGACCAAGGTCTTCTCCAGACTCCCATAGCAATAGTAAGAAAAGCGGGCTGAACCGCTTTGATATAAAATTAAGGAGGTGTTTTTATGGCAACAGTAGGCAATATGGCTTCAACGCAGCTGCTGATGGCTAAGGCGATGACCAATTATGGATATCGCGGGGGTATGAGCAGCAGTATATCCCGCAAGATGTCTTCGAGTTCTGCGCAGGCTAATCTTGACAAGATAATGAATACCACGCTCAAAAACAAGAGCGACTATTTCAAGGAGCAGTATTCAAATATCTACAAGAGTGTTTTCGGCATATCCGACGACGCAAAGGACACCGCAAATAGCACCGTAGCGCTGAAAACCTCCACAAGCGAGGCGAAAAATGCGGCGGACGACATGACGAGTTTCGCAAACAAGCTTAAATATGGCGGAGAATACAATCAGGACGAGTATGCGAAGCTGGCACAAAATTTCGCGGACAGCTACAACAGCATGATTGAGAATGTCGGCAATTCCGACAACTCAGCAGTGCTGCAGAAGGGCGTTATGACGGTGAATACCGCAAAGGTGTTTAACGGTTCTCTCGAGCGCGCAGGTTTCTCTCTGGGCAGCGACAACAAGCTGACCTTTAATAAGGATAGCCTCGGCGACAAGGTTTCGGCTCTGGATATCAAGACTACTTTCGGCGGTAACTACGGATTTTCAAACAAGATAGCGCAGAAAGCTGAGCAGATAGGTTCTCTGTCCAGCGGCAAGGGAATGCTCACCTACAACGCTTTCAGTATGCCGAACTACGCTTTCAGCATTGGCTCGCTGTTCAGCTTCTATGCATAATGGCAGGAGCTTTTGCCGCTTTGAGCGCGGATATGGCAAAAACAATTTTTAACGATTAAGCGAACCGCCCTTGGCGATCGTCGGCTTTTGCGACGGCACGACAAGGGCGGTATTCGTTTTTGTATTAAAATTGACATTTTCCGAAGCTGCAAAAACAAGTACTCAAAAAAATGGAAACATACTTCCGCAAAATGCATACACAAAAATTTTTCAAAAACCTGCATATAGGTGAAGCAGTTTTTTGAGCAAAATTAAGTTAAATGCTTATTATAGCAGACTCTATATTATACAAGCAACCGAATTCTCCGAAAATGCAATTTTGGTCAAAGCCTAATATGCGACGATTCAAAAAATTCTTTTTAAATCATTTGTCCTGAATGATTATTTATAAACAGATTATCGAAATATGCTGTTTAAGGGATAAAAATATGTGCATTTTGGTATAAAAAATAGCTCTTTACCCTTGACATTTTCGTGAAAATATAGTAAAATAATAATAGGCTTATCCGTTGGATGTCTTTTCCGCGGTGTTGGCTCACGTTTATTATATTAATTTGGTAATTGCCATTTTTTATTTGGCTGCTTTTCGGAGATATATGCCTGAAAAGCGCGGACGGGTCTTTAGCCGAAAGGCGCGGTAAAGACCAACATTACCTTGATATATGTACGTTATTTTTCAGGCGGCGGCATAATATATAATAGGAGAACAGCCTTTGTTATTCCTTGAAAGCGTTCTTTAAAATAAAAGGAAGTACGGAATACGGGAATCAAAATTATTCATTGTAAACATTCAATGCCCGCTGAGGGTATGAGACCGGTCTGTTATTGCCGTTATGTCCAAAGACGAATTTGGGGGCTTTGGTCGGGCGGTGTGCGGCGCGGCGTGTTTTTGGCGCGGGAGAGCTTTCCGCGGCTGTATCGCCGAGCTTTTCCATAAAATTGTATATTTATCCCGCCGAAATCATAAGGAGGGAATTAAGGATGGATATCCCACTGTTTGTTGTTGTGCTAATCGGCATAGCAGCACTCCTTGTCGGCGCGGTAGTCTGCGGCTTTATCTGCTTCAGGCTTGGTGTGCAGCATCGGATAAAAATTGCCGAGGCTCAGTTTGAGTCGGCGGAAAAAGAGGCTGCCCGCATCGTTGAGGAAGCAGGAGAAAAAGCAGAAACGATGAAAAAGACTGCCCTTGTAGAGGCAAAGGATGAGATCTACAAGCTGCGCACCAACGCGGAAAAAGAGGTTCAGCGGCTTAAAAACGACGCAGAACGGGAGCTGAAGGAGCGCAGAAGCGAGGTTTCGCGCTCGGAACGCAGAATCCAGCAGAAGGAGGAAAACCTCGACAAGAAAAACGACAAGCTTGAAAAGCTGGAGGAGCAGCTTCACCAAAAGCACAAGAAAGCCGATGAAAAGGTAGCCGAGGCGGAACAGCTGAAGCAAAGCCAGATGGATATTCTGGAAAGGATATCGGGCTTTACCACGGAGCAGGCGAAAGACCACCTTCTGCAGCTGCTCGACACGGAGCTTAACCACGACAAGGCGCTTCTGATATCCGCTTACGAGCAGAAGCTCAAAGATGACTGCGACGAAAAGGCAAGGCAATACATATCCCTTGCCATCGCAAGACTTGCAGCGGATACGGTATCCGAAACGGCGGTTTCTGTCGTTGCTATTCCAAGCGATGAGATGAAGGGGCGCATTATCGGACGCGAGGGGCGCAATATTCGCGCTCTTGAGACCATGACGGGCGTTGACCTTATTATTGACGACACACCCGAAGTCATTACACTTTCCTGTTTTGACCATGTTCGCAGGGAGATCGCGAGGATAGCTCTCGAAAGGCTTATACAGGACGGACGCATTCACCCCGCACGCATTGAGGAAACAGTTGAGAAAGCTCGCAGAGAAGTTGAGCTTCGCATAAAGCAGGAGGGCGAAAGAGCCGTTCTTGAAACAAATGTAAACGGTCTGAATCACGAGCTTATAAGGCTTATTGGTCGTCTTAAATACAGAACCTCCTACCGTCAGAACGTGCTGAATCATTCCATTGAGGTGGCGCATCTTGCGGGAATCATGGCAAGTGAGCTGGGGGTTGACGCGGCTCTCGCAAGAAGGGCAGGTTTGCTGCACGATATCGGAAAGGCGCTTGACCACGAAATAGAAGGCTCTCACGTTCAGATAGGCGTTGACGTGTGCAAGAAATACAAGGAAAATTCGGAAGTAATTCACGCTATCGAAGCTCACCACGGAGATGTCGAGTGCAGAACTGTGATAGCCGCACTGGTGCAGGCTGCTGACGCAATAAGCGCGGCGCGTCCCGCGGCGAGAAGCGAGAATTATGAGAACTACATTAAGCGTCTTGAAAAGCTTGAGGAAATATGCTGCTCATACAGCGGGGTCGAGAAGTCTTACGCGATACAAGCGGGGCGCGAGGTTCGCATAATGATTAAGCCCGAGCAGATAAGCGATGACGATATGACGGTGCTTGCAAGAGATATCGCCAAAAAGATCGAGGACGAAATGGAATACCCGGGTCAGATTAAAATAAATCTAATCCGAGAAAGCCGCGTCATTGATTACGCAAAGTAAATAGACATTGTAATGATAATTCTATGCGCTCTCACTTAACGTCATGTGAGGGCGCATAGTTTAAGAAAGGAAAACCGGCAAATCAATGATTACTTTTGACAGCTCAAAATGCGTTGCCTGCAACAGCTGCATACGCGTATGTCCTTCGATTGAAGCAAACAAGTGGGTGCTGGACAGCAATGGCAAAACCGTTTTCGATATCGACGAAAGCAAGTGCATACGCTGCGGTGCCTGTATAAAAGCGTGCAGCCATAACGCAAGAAGCTATGAGGACGATACGGAGAGATTCTGGTCGGATCTGCGCGGCGGAAAAGAGATCGTTCTTATTGTGGCTCCGGCGATAAAGATATCCTTTAACGGAAGCTGGCGGCACGTTTTGGAATTTTTAAAAAAACACGGCGTAAGGGAGATTTATGACGTTTCACTTGGCGCGGATATCTGCACATGGGGTCACATTCGGTATATGGAGCAGCACAAAGGCGAAAAAATTATTTCGCAGCCCTGTCCCGCCATTGTGAATTACATAAAAAAATACTGCCATAATGCTCTTGCACACCTTTCACCTGTTCACTCACCAATGCTTTGCCTTGCTGTTTATCTGCGCAAATATCTGGGAGAAACCCGCAGGATAGCGGCTCTGTCACCCTGCATCGCAAAGGGCGATGAGTTTAAGGAAACCGGCATAGTGGACTACAATGTCACCTTCAAAAGGCTCGGCGAACTTATGAAACGCGAAGGCAGCGACCCGGACAAGCTGAAGGGACGTTCCTCATTTGAGTTTTCGGGAACCGTCGGCGCGATGGGAGCGGTTTATCCCAGACCGGGTGGTCTTAAAGCGTGTCTGGAACTGGAAGTGCCCTCTCTTAATGTAATTACAAGCGAAGGGGTAGGCAGCGTTTATCGTAACCTTGATATGTATTCAAGCGTTGACGGACGTGATCTGCCCGATGTATTCGATGTTCTTTCCTGCGATGACGGCTGCGGAAGCGGTCCGGCGATAGGCACTCAAATGTCCGTCTATCGTACGAGCGGTATTATCAACAGCGTAGAAAAATATGCCCGAACAAAGCGGGTAAAGTTTGACTACAAGCATAGGGACAAGGCGTTTTTAAAATTTGATAAAATTCTTAAGCTGTCAGACTTTATGCGAAGCTACGAGCCGGAGGAACTTAATAAGCGCAGGGTAACAGAAGCCGAAATTGATGCTATGCTTACAAAAATGGGCAAGAACACCGAGGTTGAGCGCAATTACAACTGCCACGCCTGCGGGTTTCCTACCTGCCGCAAAATGGCAGAGGCAATCATAAAAGGGACAAGCTCCCTGCATAGCTGTGCACAGTATACCCTTAAAGAATCAGCAAATCACCGCCGCCATATCGAGGAGGTAAACGAAACTATCGGTCAGATTACCGCAGAGCTTGGTGAAGTGGTTTCCATGCTTACGCAAAATATTGGGAGCGTTAGCGGAGCTACGGAGGGCATCGCAAAGCTCAATAACGTCAACCACTCCGAGGTGGCAAGCCTTTCGGGAGTTATTGAAGAGCTTAGGCTGCTCAGCGAAAACATCAACAGCGCAATGGGCTCTATCAACGAAAGCGTGAGCGGTTTCTCAAAAATGACGAAAAACATCAACGATATTGCGCGTCAAATAAATATCCTTGCCATCAACGCCAGTATAGAGGCAGCACGCGCAGGCGAAGCGGGAATAGGATTCGCAGTCGTTGCTGACGAAGTGCGCAATCTTGCGGAGCATTCCCAGACCGCCGTTACAGAAGCAGAGGAGAGCAATGCGCTGGTATTTGCGGATATCGACACTGTAAACAACATAGTTATGACCATCTCCGAAAAAATGCAGAACATTCTTGAAATGGTAAACAATATGCAGCGCAACATCACAAAAACTCTCGGACGCGGAGAGGATATCAGCACGGCTATGGGCGATGTTACGGATATTACAAAGCGCATAGACGGTCTTGTAGCGAGGGCAGATGAGGTGCTTAACGAGCAGGCCTGATAAACAAAACACCGCCTGTTCTTTACAACTTTTAAAATTAATAAAGAAAAAAATAATTTATGCTATTAGATAGGTTGACAAAAAGCAGAAATGCTTTTAAGAAATGGTGACCTAAGGCTAATTATTTAAAAGAATTTCCCACACCGCTGCAAACTACGCTGAGTTTTGTAAAAAACTCAGCGTAGTTTACGCTATCCTGCCGTAAAAGCTCCGCCCGCTTTGCGGGCTGCGCTTTCACAGCGGATTGCGGGAAATTCATGCGTGGCCGGTCACTTTACGCCTGCCTTCAGCGCCTATGACTTCTTAATTTTTAGGTGATTCGTCGCAGCGTTGCTCTTATAAAACAAATTGTTATTTTTAAAAATACTGCATAGATTGAGCCGCCCGCTCCTTTCGGAACGGGCGACCTCTTTCTTTTGTTCTGCGCATGATAATTTCTATTTCTGCTCCGCGAGTTTTCTTGGTGCAATTTTTTGTTTATCTGCGCCGAGAACCTGCATAAAGGGCTTGCTCCGCTCCAGCGCGAATCTGAAAAGCGGGCAGCCTATAACCGTAATAACCACCAGCTCACCAAGCGCAACCGTGCCCATGCTGAACCATAGCGGCTCTCCGCAAAGAAAAAGCTCAAAGCCGACAATAATTCCGTTGCTGATTATCGGAAGCGCCGACGCAAGCCATATGTTCCTGACATAATACATCGGAATTACCGCAGCAGCCGTAGCAAGCGTTCCGAAAATAATGTCGTACAATCCGAATGGGCTGAAAAGATTCGCTATAAAGCAGCCTAAGATCAGCGATACGCAGTAGTCTTTACGGTAAAAGCAGAGCAATACGAGTATCTCCGAAAATCTGAACTGGATAGCGCCGAAAGCAAGCCCCGGGACAGCCAGCGTCATTGCCGCGTACAGCGCTGCTACAAGCGCAAGACGGGCAAGGTTTCTGATGTTGAAAATTTCCTCTTTTGACATAAAATTTCTCCTTGTTTTTTATCGGTGGTTAGCAAAGACAACACCGTATTCGATTTTTGCCCTGTGTGGGCATTGTGAAATTCAGGCAAAACCCGAATTTGCAAAAGCTGTCGGTCTGAAATAATATCTCAAACCGATAAATTTATTTTATCATATTTTGGGGCTATTTTCAAGAGGGTAGGTATTTTTTCTGCAATTTTCCCGATAACAACTTTCAATCCGTGTCAAAAACTGTGCAGTCTGTACTGACTTGTCAGCCCTGCGCACGGTTTCTGAACTGTGTTGCGGTCATTCCCGTGCGTCGGCGGAATTGACGGATAAAATGTGTGTCGTTTTCAAATCCACAAAGCTCCGCTATGTTTTTGACAGAAATCGCAGTGTCTGCAAGATAATATTTCGCCCGCTCAAGCCGCGCGGCAAGCACATCCTCATAGCAGCTTACCCCAAACTCCTTTTTATACAGACTCTGAAAATAAGACGGGCTGAGCGCCAGCCGCGCGGAAAGCTCCGCGATACTTTTGCAGCTGGCGGGATCGCGGTAAATCTCCGCGCGCAGAGCCTTAAGCGAAACGGAACGGAAATTTCCGCGCGGACTTCCGCCCGCGCCCCCCAGCTTCGCCAGCAGCAGTCTGAGCAGCAAGTCAACACATTCCCCGCTGTTTTCCCCTCCTGACACCTGCTCTAAGCTCAGCATATTAAGAATATCCTCAGTGCCGCCCGCAGAAATATGCAGAACAGTATTAAAGGGAAGCCTTATCTTGTCAAAAAACGTATCGCGCTCGTCGCATTCGAAATGCACCCAATCGTTTATATATTCCGCGCCCGCCGCCCCGTAATACTGCCGCTCGCCCTTGGAGTACACCACGGCGCTGCCCGCGGGCACCGTTTGGACAATTCCGTTTTGCCGCACAACAGCCGAGGTCTTGAAAATAATTATAAGGTTGTCCCCCGAACCGTTCGGACGGTCAATAAGAAAATCCCTGTCATGACGGAAATCTATCCCCAAAGAGTGAAGCTTCATTATCATGTCCTCGTTAAAATAATGATTTATGTTGATTGCCGCGGTACTTATCTCAATTTATATAATATGACACTGTCTGAAAGCTTTTCCACCAGCCATAATATCTTCCCCTTCACCTGAAATTCCACCCATTATTATCCCGTAATTCAAAAAATTTTATTGTTTTATAACATATGAGCTTGTTTGCGGTTTTACGGATACTCCGTTCCATTTATAGTCATACAATTCCACGTCATCGGGAGTGACCGACATATATTCGCCGTCCATACCCGATATTCTTATTTCGCTGTTATCAATTTCAACATTAACGCAAAAAGCCTGCTTATAAAAAAGAAATCCGTTGAGATATCCATATTTTTTCATCAGCTTTTCCGACGCCATTATCTGAAAGCCGCACCACATATACGAGGCTGAATTTACCGTGTAATATGTAATGTTGTCAATAACCTTAATGTCGTCGCCGTGGTCGTGTCCGTTCATACATAAAAGAACGTTTTTGTCCCGCAGCATATCCCTTACGGCGCTTCTGTTGCTTACTCCCCTGTCCCTATGGCTGTTTACAAGGCTGTGGTGCGAGAAAATAATATGGCGCTTGCCATCATTCAGCTCGTTTTTAAGCCATTCCGCTTCATGAGACGGAACAACAGGGTATATCGCGCCGTTCTCTTTGTAGTTTCTGCCAAGATATGGGATTTCCTCGCCGTTCCTGCTTAAATAGCAGGAATTCAGAACGATAAATTTAACATCATCGTATTCAAATGAATAAAAGGGATTTTTCATTGATAAAAATTTCAGGGTGTTTTTCAGATGACAGTTCTCGGTGTCGTGATTGCCTATGGTGTGATACAGCGGTATACCTGCGGAGCAGAGTTTTTCCAAAACCGCTTTGTTCTTTTCAGCGGGATAGCACAGATCGCCCAGCGAGATGATGAAATCGGGCTTTGTTTCTTCGGCATGCGCCAGCAATTCGGCGATTCGTCTGTCGCCATCGGGAACATCGTCATAATGAAGATCTCCGAAAACCATAAATTTTATCATAATAATTACCCGTCAATCTATATCGAACGTAAACATTTCATAATTGACCCGCAGGTTAAATTCAACACCCGAGAAAGCAGCTTTCCGCGGACAGCTCTCGTCAAAGACGGTAACGAAATTGTTCTTGCCGTTTGTAAAAGTGACCTCACCGAAATAATCTTTGCCAAGATGTATCAGCTTAAATTTCAGCACGGTGTTGAAATCATCCCATTGCCGCGATTCCGAAACGCGCTTTACCTCCTCGTTAAACTCGTCGAGGTTCAGTATTTCAAGCCGGGTATCTCCGTCGATCTTTACATTTGTCGCCTTGAAAGCGTCAACGGTATAATGAATTTCAGGGAGCTTTACGGTAAACTCCGCTTCAAACGGAATATCGCTGTCGTATTCCTCCGACCAGTAAACGTTGGCAAGACCGCTCCAGTATATAGTCATAAGACCATCGCTTATATCGGTTATCTCGATAGTGCCGCTCGACAGGTTTTCATGCTCCAGCACATACAAGGTGCCCGCCTCCTCGCCGTCGGCGTTCTCCTCGTCCTCCCAAACGAATTTTTTGCCTTTAAGCTCCTCAAACGCTCCTGTATGGGTATTGAAGCCATTGTTGTGGTATAGCCGCACGGAGCGCAGCTCATACTCAACGTTTTCGTTGGAACACTTCGCCTCTATTTCCGGAAAAAGATACATTTCCCCGTCGCAGCTGTCGGCTGAAAGGCTGACGTCCGCGATATCGTAAACAATATCCTTTAATCTAAGTTTCCCGTTCAAATCACTCATAATAAAATCTCCCGTTTTACCGTATAAAGCAAATGCGGCATATCAACTCCGCGGTAATGCTTGACCCAACTGTCGGTAACGCTCATTCCGTTTCGCTCTGCGACCCTGCGCGAGGGAATATTCGTGTCGCGAATAATTGAGCATACCTCTCTTGCGTCAAGTGTTTTAAATGCGTATCTTTTGCACGCTTTCGCCGCCTCTGTGGCATAGCCCATATGCCAATATTTTTTGTTTAAAAGATACCCGACTTCGAGCAGCTCCTTATCCTTCCACGGCTGCATGGTAAGTCCGCACTGGCCTATCATCTCCCCGCTTTCCTTAAGAATCACCGCCCACAAGCCGAAACCGTATTTCTTATACCGAGCAAGCTGCCTTTCAAGCCAATTGAGAGTTTCATTTTCGGAAAAAGCCCCGTTGTATGCGTACATGGTCTCCTCATCGCGCAATATCGCGCTCAGCGCGTCGATGTCCGAATATTCAAGCTCTCTGAGCAACAGCCTTTCAGTTTCGCATTTCATAAAAATCTCTCCAAAAGAAAAAAGTAGGATATGTCAGTCTTTTTGATATTATACATCATTGAAATATATTTGTCAAGGTGGTAATATAAACATATAAGAACCTTAAGAGAGCATGACGCTCTTCGGGAAATAAAAGGACTGAAAGGAAACTGCCATGAAAACATTAAAGCTTACCTTAAACCCGCTGGACAAGCGGAGTCAAATCAGGCGCGAGATATATTCCAACTTCTCGGAACACCTCGGCCGCTGTATCTATGACGGCATATTTGTCGGAAAGGACAGCGATATTCCCAATATTGAAGGCTACCGCAAGGACGTTGTGGAAGCGTTTCGTCAGATAAAGCTTCCTGTTCTGCGCTGGCCGGGCGGCTGTTTCGCGGACGAATATCACTGGAAAGACGGAATAGGCGAGCCGTCTGGCAGAAAAAAGATGATAAACACCCACTGGGGCGGGCTGGTGGAGGATAACAGCTTCGGCACGCATGAGTTTATGAGATTCTGTGAGCTTGTGGGCTGCGAACCTTATATCAGCGGAAACGTCGGCAGCGGCACGGTGGAGGAGCTTTCTCAGTGGATAGAGTACATGACCTTCGACGGGATATCCCCTATGGCGGAGCTGCGCAAAAAGAACGGCCGTGAGCAGCCTTGGAAGCTGAAGTACCTTGGGGTAGGAAACGAGAACTGGGGCTGCGGCGGAAACATGACAGCGGAATATTACTGCGACCTATACCGTCAGTATTCGACCTACTGCCGCGAATACGGCGGCAACAAGCTGTTCAAGGTAGCAAGCGGCTCGAACGCGGACGACCTCAACTGGACTGAAGTCTGCATGAAGAAGATTGGTCCCAATAATATGCACGGGCTTTCTCTGCACTACTACACCATTCCATCGGGCGACTGGCAGAACAAGGGCAGCGCACTGGAATTTGACGACGCGAAATATTACAGCACAATAAAAAGCACGCTCTACATCGAGCCTATGATATGCCGCCACAGCGAGATAATGAACCGCTATGACCCCGAGCATAAGGTTGGACTGATTGTGGACGAATGGGGCACATGGTACGACGTTGAGCCGGGCACCAATCCGGGCTTCCTGTATCAGCAGAACACCATGCGCGACGCGATAGTGGCGGCAATAAACCTCAATATTTTTAACGCTCATTCCGACCGCGTTTATATGGCGAATATCGCGCAGGCGGTGAACGTTCTTCAGGCGGTACTGCTCACCGAGGGTAATGTTACTGTAAAGACTCCGACTTATCATGTGTTCGACCTTTACAAGAACCATCAGGACGCGACGCTCATTTACTCCCATGTCGAAAACGAAGAAGCGAGCGAATCCGTTCCCTGCATTTCCCAGTCCGCAAGCGTGAACGAGCGCGGCGAAATAACCGTTACTCTCTCCAACTGCGCGCTTGACAGAGGCTTTGACGTAGAGATAAACGGCTTTGACGTAAAGACTGCCGAAGGACGTATTCTCAGCGGCGAGGTTCATGCGCACAATGATTTTGATAATCCCGAAAGCGTGATTATTAAGCCGCTTGACGTAAGGGTTGAAAACGGCAAAGCGATCGTGGCGCTGCCCGCGTGCTCGGTTGCCGAAATTACCCTTAAGGGCTGATAAAATGGCGCAGGGAAAAAAGCCCTGTCCGCGGTGCTTGCTTGAGGATATTTCGGACCAGGATATCTCGCGTGCAATAACCGCGAGGATTGCCTCCATTCCCGAAGAACAGCGGGTCTCCGCCGAGGAATACGGCAGGCGCTTGCAAATATGCCGCGGCTGTGATATGCTGGTAAACGGTACTTGCGGAAAATGCGGATGCTATGTAGAGTTAAGGGCGGCGCGGGCAACTAATGGCTGTCCGCACGAAAAAGGACTCTGGTAGCCGATAAGGGGGAGGGAGAAAACGTTCCGCTCCCGCGCCGTTTTCGGCGGAGAAGGGGCGTTCAAAGGCGGCGAAAGCAGAGAGCCACAAACTGCCCACGTAGAAAATTTTCCGCGAGAGAGTAGGCGCATGCGGAACGCAGCGAAGCGAGTACCGCGTGCGCCTGCTCGGGTCGCGGGAAATTTCAAATTAAAATAAGGAGAAAAGATGAGGTTAGCCGTTTTAGGTGACATACACGCAAATCACAGAGCGCTTGAAGCGGTTCTGGCGCGTATTTACGCGGAGGAATATGACGGGCTGGTGTTTGTGGGGGATTATGTCACCGACTGCCCATACCCGAGGGAAACCGTTGAGATACTGAGGAACATACCCCAAAGATACCGCATATGGTTTATACGGGGCAACCGCGAAGACTATATTATAGAGTATGGCAAGAATCTACGCGGGTGGGAATACGGCTCAAAAAGCGGAGCGCTTCTTTACACGTTTGAGGAGCTTACCGCCGAGGATATCGAGTGGTTTGCGGGAATGCCCGTGTCAATGAGAATAGAGACGGGAGGCTGCCCCGCATTTATCGCCTGCCACGGCTCTCCCGAAAGCAACCGCTATCTGTTCCACGCCGAAACGCCTGAGGCGGAGCGCGTTATAAAAGAGATGGACTGCGGACTTATGGTGTGCGGTCACTCTCACACGCCGTATATTTTTCGCCGCGGAAATAAGATGATAGTGAACGGGGGCGCGCTGGGAATGCCGCAGAACGGTCAGACCAAAGCGCAGTTTGCCAAGCTGGAGTACAACGGAGAATGGCGCGCGGAGATAGTTTCGGTGGAATATGATATTGAAAGCGAGGTAGCGGAATTTCACGAAAGCGGACTGCTTCGGAAAAGCGGCGTATGGGGCAGGGGAATTATCGCGACTATACGCAACGGAGTGAATTATACGGTCAACTGCCTTTACGAGGTACAGCGGCTCGCCGCGGAGCGCGGGCTTCCCGTCACCGATGAAAAGTTGTGGAATGAAGCGGCGGAAAATATCGGAATGCCCGATTGTACCAATTAACGGGTACAGACAATATAAAATCAGCCCGGGAATTCGTACTCCCGGGCTTTTATTTTAATCTTTGTTCGCCGAACGGCGCATATCAATCGATTTTCTCGGCTGAAACAATGGTCGCCGTGCTTATCGTATAGCTGCCGAAATTGGTGTTGACATAATTAAGCTGCAGATCCTTGAGAACCAGCTTCATATGCGCCGTAGAGCCCTGAGGTATTTCGCGTTCCAGGTCAAGAGCGGAATAATCGGATACGACACCCAGACTTATTCTGAACGGTGCGTAGATAAGTCTCTCATCCTTTAAGGAATATAACAGGTAACCACTGTTATATTCAATAGGCATCTCCTGCCAGCTTTCACCGTCGGGATAAAAGTGCAGTTCTCCCTCCTCCACATATCCCTCGTCTCCGTCGTAGCGGTCTATATACCCCGTTACCTCGATCTCCCCCTCAAAGCATACGCTTGAACTCATCAAACCGAAAGCGTCATTCAAAGGACTTACGTCATTTACGTAATACTCGGCAAAAGCGTCAGTGCAGGTGAGACTTCCTATCTTATCTCCCTTATTTATAATGAAATAGCCGCCGCTTGCCGCTTCGCAGCGTTCGGTACATTCCCAATTTTCAAGGTCGAATTTTTCGGGGTCGTTATAGCTGTTATAGGTTCTTCCGTCAAACAATGCGGTATAACCGTAATCCGTCCGATAATAAAGATACATGTTCAGAACGGCGTCAGGGTCTTCCTTAAACATTTCCGGCTCAAACACCTCACCGCAGATACCTATATAATCGGTGTCGGAATTTGTTTCTGTGCTGTCTGTCGTACTTGCGTCGGAGCTATCGCTTTCCGCGCTCTCCGGCGCGGCGGTTTCCGTTATGGGCAGGCTGTCGGAAACGCTTATGCTTTCTGAAACGGTGTTATCGGCGCAGGCTGTAAGAACTATCGGGATAATAAACGGTAAAATGCGTGTAAGTTTCATAAAATACTCCTTAAAAATCGGTGTAATCTAAAAAAACGCCGTCGGATGTATAGCAGAACAATACCCAATTCATATGTTGCCTAAATTCACTGTACGAATATGTAGCAAACTCTACGCCGCAGTTGTTGTCCATGTTACAATCATAAACCGTAACGGTTTTTTTACTTGTTGAGTAGTCTACGATAAAAATGGAATGAACGGATCTGCTCTTAGTACGTCCCCTTACATAACTTTGTGTACCGGCTGTTCTTAAGAAATTTTCCAGAGCGCTATCGCTTGCCAATGAATAGTATATTCCATAATCATTGCTATCTTTTATTGTCTCATTCACATGATCGTCATTATACATATAATAACAATAGTACGCAAAACCCATACATTCTCTTGCGTTATCAAATGAATCGGTGAAGCGTGAGCCGTGGGGATAATGCTCATGCAGCCATTTGATGTTTGAGGCTGACCTTGGTTCAACGGCATAATCATATGCCACAGAAGTTAGTGCCCTGTCAGCCGCCGCAGTCAACGTCATGCTTAAAGTCAGTGCGGCAGCGGTAAAGAAAGTAGTAATTCTTCTTGTTGTTTTTTTCATGTTTTTGTTTTCCTTTCGTTAAAAAATAATTGATTGGGTAATAATCTTAAGGCAACACCGCACAAAGTTTGTGCGCAGATTGCGCTGTCAGATTTTTCGTCAGATTGTACAAGCTCAATGCCGGCGGGCTTTGTGCGGTGTTGCTTTAATTATCATTATAGCATAATATATCAAATAATGTCAAGCGAAAAAGTCAGTATTTAATGTTAAAATTTCTTAACACAATCCAAATCTACACCCGATTCTGACAAAATAACAATCAGAGCTATTTACACATCAAGGTATAAAAAACAAAAGAGCAAACGCTTTTATTTGGTTAAATCGCCCAAAATCCTCGAGCTGTTTTTGTGAAATATTCCCCTCTTGAAATGTAAACGTTTTACTGATATAATATAAGATAAAGACTTGGGATTAAAATTTCCCTGCACAACTCTTATAAAGGAGAAACGCAAATGAAAAAAAGAACACTCGCCGCGCTTATGGCGGCAGCGGTCCTGCTGACGGGCTGTAAAAATAATTCAGGCTCAGTCGCCGATGACAATTCCGATGTCAGCGGCGGTGAAAACCCGGGCACGGAAAATCCTGACTCCGGCAGCGACGTTCCCTATACATGGGGAAACGTGGCGATAGGCTGCGGCGGATACACTCCCGAGATATACTATAATGCTGGCGAGGAAGGGCTTATCTATGCCAGAACCGATATCGGAGGAGCTTACCGCTTGGATAAGGACACCCAGACATGGATACCTCTGACGGACGAATTTAATTCGCACGAATACAGCTTCTACGGTATAGACGGTCTGATAACCGACCCTGTCGAGCCTAACCGCGTTTATCTTCTCGCGGGAATGTACACCAAGGGCTGGCTGGAGATAAACAACGCTTATATCCTGCGCTCCGAGGATTACGGCGCTAACTGGGACCGCGTGCCTATGGAGTTTGACGCGGGCGGAAACGAGCCTAACCGCTTCGGCGACCGCTTCGAACTTGACCCCAAAGACAACAAGACCCTTTATGTCGGCGCACGCAACGGTACATTATGGAAGAGCACGGATTACGGCGTGACATGGGAAAAGCTCCCCTTGCCCGAGGTAAAGCTGAAGCAGGAGGACGGCTATACTTTCGGAGTTACTTTCATTTCCTTTGACGACAACAACGATCTGTATGTCGGCGTTGCGGGGGACGGCACGAATTGCTGCTATTTCCGCTCCAAGGACGGCGGCGCGAGCTTCGAGCCGCTGGAGGGACAGCCCAACGACGTTTTCCCCTACCACGGAGTTTCCGACGGAAACGGACATATGTACTTTGCGAACGGAACCGCCGCAGGACCCTATCAGGTGCCCTCAGGTTCACTGAAAAAATACACCATAGCTGACGGGACATGGGAGGACGTCACCCCCGATATGCTTACCAACGGCGTTGGAGACATTGAGGTAGACCCTCAGAACCCCGATATACTGACGGTATCATCAATAGGAAAATGGGGCGCGAACGAGAACGACTGCCTTTACCGCTCTCTCGACGGCGGCGCTACATGGGACAGCATTTTCACAGGCGACGGCATGGACAGGAAGTTCACGCTCGATTATTCCGAAACACCGTGGCTGGATTGGGGCGGCGAAACCGCAAAGCTCGGCTGGATGATGGGCGATATCGCGATAAATCCCTTTGACGGAAACGATATGATGTACGGCACGGGCGCGACTATTTTCCGCACCACCAACCTTTCCGACTGGGACAGCGGCGGAACAGTCAACTTCAAGGTTGTCAGCAAGGGGTTTGAAGAGACGAGCGTTCTCTCGCTTGCCGCTCCGCCTGAGGGAGAGGTTCAGCTTTACTCCGCTATGGGTGATTTAGACGGATTTTCACATAAGGACGTGGACATCGTACCCGACAATCAGAACAATAACGGCTCAATGGGCTCCGCAAACTCCATCGCGTTTGCTTGGAAAAGCCCGAATATTGTGGCGCGCAGCGGCAGCAGCACAAGCATTGAGATATCCTCGGACTACGGCAAGACATGGACCGCAAGAAAACCGAAGGGCAGCAAAGGTGAGGCGGGAACTGTCTCGGTGAACGCCGACGGCTCAACGATATACTGGGTCAACGACAAAGACTCCCGCATTTACCGCACCGACGATCTGGGTGAAACATGGTCAACGGTCGAAAAGGCGTTTGCCGCTCCCGCGATATGCAGCGACTGCATTGACCCCGATACGCTTTACGTATACGCCAGCGGAACGCTTTATATTTCCCGCGACCGCGGCGGAAGCTTCGAGTCTCTCAAGCAGATGACGCCCGCTTCGGGCAGGATAATCCCCGACCCCTCCGCGGCGGGAACAGTGTATATCGCTTCAAACGCAGGCGGCTTATATCGCATAAGCAATTATGGCGCGGGGGAAGATGATTTTTACAGATATCCCTCGTTAATCGCCGCTTCAAACCTCGCCCTCGGCAAGGCTGAAAGTGACGGCGCTCCCCTTGCGATGTACGTTATCGGAACACTTAAAGGCTCGGATATCTTGGGGGTTTACCGCTCCACAGACGGCGGCGAAAACTGGCTGAGAATAAACGACGACAAGCACGAGTTTGGCGCAATCGGAGGTTCCCTCGCGGCGGATATGAGAGTTTTCGGACAGGTGTACTTCGGTACCAACGGACGCGGCATTATTATGGGTCGCTCGGCGGAATAAGCATAATTGATAAAAACGCGCTCCCCTGTTTCGGGGAGCGTACTGTCTGTATAAAAAGTTAAAGCGACGCAATGTTGCCGCAGCGGAATTTCGACCGGTTTCCTCAATCGCGCAGAGTGAGCGACAGCAAACGGAGCGTGATTGAGGAAATTTTGAAATTTTTTAAATCATTTACTCCTTGTCAACATAAATTTAAAGAAGCAAAAAAGATAAACCATTTAAATACATTTTGACGCTCACTCGAAACAGAGGAGCGTCATTTTATTCAAGACCGTCGGAAACGCCCAGATATCGCATGATATCTCCGACAAACTGACCGCCGCAGCGCGCAAGTTCGCCGAGCACGCGTTCCGTGCCGAGCTTCGTTTTAAACCAGTTACCGCGAGTAATCCCAAAAACGTCCACGGGGCAGACTATCAGCTCCGCTTCAGGAAACGCGAGCTGATAAAGCATTAAACAGCGGCGGGCGTGAAACGATTTGCAGACGATTATCGCGGTCTTTATTTTCAGCCCGTATCCGTCAGCTGTATTGCGCGAGAAAAACGCGTTGTCGCGGGTGTGTCCCGACTTGTTCTCGGGAATTATCGCGGAGAGCGGAACACCGTTGATCTTAAGCGCGTCGGTGTAAAATTCGCAGTCGCTGTGGTAATCCCCCGAATAAATATCCGCCTTGCGCTGAACTCCCGGCCACCTGTCGCGCTTTACGCTCACCCCGCCCGAGGGCATAAGGAGCGGCGCATAGCCCTGCTTGTACAGCTCCGCGGCGCGCTCCGGCGGCAGAGGGTCAGAGCCGCCGGGCAGAAATATAATATCCGCTTTCCGCGGCTCGTGATTTACAAAAATAAATTCTCCGATATCTGAAATGATTTTACTGTTCATAATTCAAAAATTTTCCTCAACGTGCGGCTTAAATTTTGCCGTCCG
>CAJTMU010000006.1 GCA_910577365.1 uncultured Oscillospiraceae bacterium
TCCCAAGGATACTACCGACCGAAACAGAACCTCTCCCTTTGCGTTTACAGGCAACAAGTTTGAGTTCAGAATGGTTGGATCGAACCTTAATATCGGCGGTCCGAATACCATACTCAACACGATTGTCGCAAATTCTCTCAAAGAGTTTGCCGATGAGCTTGAGGGCGTTTCCGATTTCAACGCATCCCTGCACGAGCTGCTTGTTAAGACCATCAAAGAGCATAAGAGAGTCATATTCAACGGCAACGGCTATGGCGATGAATGGAAAGCAGAGGCGGAGAAGCGCGGTCTGCCTAACTTCATCTCCACTGTTGATGTTCTGCCCTGCCTTACCGAGCCGAAAAATGTTGAGCTGTTCACCAGATTCGGCGTATACAGCGAGGTAGAGCTTCATTCCAGAAAAGAAATTCTGCTTGAAAATTATTCTAAGACCATCAATATCGAAGCGCTTACCGCCGCCGATATGGCAAAGACTGAGATACTTCCCGCGGTAATGAAGTTTGGTAAGGATATTTGCGATATCGCCGCGAGCAAAAAAGCGGTTGGTATAGAGCCTGTTGTGGAGATGGCGACAGCCACCAAGGTGAACGACCTGACGACGGCGCTCAGCGAAAACGCGGCCCGTCTTTCTGACGCGATACTTAAGGCGCAGGCGACGGAGGGAGCCGAGAAAATGGCGAGGGCATACCATGACGAGGTATTCGCGCTTATGCAGAGCCTTCGCGCGGTAGCCGACGAGCTTGAGACCATCGTCGGCGAGGAGTACTGGCCTTATCCTACTTATGACGAGCTGCTGTTCAATGTGTAACGGCAACCGGCATCCGTAAATAAATATTGACTTAAAGCGTATATCGCTTTAATATATCCCGCTCCCTTTTTTCCGAAGGTCAGCGGCGCGATGCGACGGGTATGTCCCGCTGTGTCCGCCTGCTGACCTCTTTTTTATCTGCTGATTGAAAATTGTATGCTTTTGCGATTAAAAATTATAAATAGGTCTTGGTGCTGCATAATCACTGAAATAGCCGTTAAATATTGCGCATATTTTATAAAATTCTCTTTTAAAAAGCTGTCATAGTAGTATTATTCATTTTGTTTTTGTAGCAGAACGGGAAAACCGCCAGGTTTTCCGACGGGAGGTGACAGAGACAGCCTTGGCGTTTGTGGAGCGGCAAGGCGGGGAGATGTACAAATAAATGTGGAAAGGACGTGGCAGAAAACAAATTCTTGCCCCTTTGGATTTTGGACTTAGGCATTACATATGCCAAATAATATAAAGTATAGGAGGCTAATCATGAACAGAAGATTGGCAATTGCAGCGGTATTGATTGTGTTATTTGCGTCAATAACAGGCTGCTCGGCGAAAAATACATCTATGAGTGTTACTTCCGATGTAAATGAAACATATACCGATATCGGAACGCTCGAGGATACGGACAGCAGCTCTCGGGACAACACATTTATTGAAGGAAACGGGTATTACGACGATTACTTCACAGACTTCTTTTATAATCAAAATTAAGTCGGAGCGCCGATGGAATATGACGATGTCATCAAAATGATTTCCAATTCCGACAACGGCGGACTTGATTCTTATTATCTAATTGAGGTAAACAAAGCGCTTACCCTTTCGGAATGCGAGGATATAGAGGGCTGGTTTGATATGTTCGCCGACTATTACGAGGGAACGATTGATCCCGAGTTTGACGCTGACGGGGATAAGGTCTATTTTGACAATAATACCGTGTATGAGGTCACTATGATCAAGGATATTATCATGGACACAGATATAAATGAAACGGTTTATCTTCTGATGAAAACGGGAAATCCCTATACGCAGGTCAAAGGCGATCCTCTTTACGCTCCCGGAGAAACACTATGCGCGGCATTGAAAAAAAGCGAAGCGGGTTGTGAATTAAGACAGACGACGGGAGACTTTATGCTTAGATTTGATGTTTACACAGATGATGATGGTAGATACATGGCAAGAAACAGATTTGCAAACGGTAAGCTGTTTCCGATCGGCGAAGATATAAATGAAATGCAGATAACCAGTACCACGTCAAATCCCGTTGTATATTGCAAAGAGATGTTGCTGGACGAGCTTGCGGATTTTATGCGCAGCGATTGGGAACAGCAGAAAGTGGGCAGCGTATTTAACGAGGAGGTCTGACAAAATGAAAGTTGGAAAATATTTTGTTGTGGTAGCGGCTGTTGTTATGTCTTTTATTTTTTCTACAACGGCATATGCCCATGATTCATTATATTCAATGACACATAAAGTAGCAGATACAAAGTGGGATATTTTTGAGGGCAGCACATCACCCAATAGGCATAGCAGCGGTCACGGAATATACGTAAAGTGTCATTCGTCGCTTGCGGATTATGGCGCTTTTTCGGATATTGAAGATTGTGTTACGGGCGCTATAAACGCATGGAGTTCAGCACAATTTAATAAAACGTATCCAATTAAAATTTCAAGGGTTGATGATACTTATAAATTATCCAAGCGTTGATACAAATAACGAAAAAACGCTTGTAATGATATGTGCTGTTTCGGATACGAGTGAACAATACTGGGCACAAACTATGCTTTACGGAAGTAAAACCACATGCTATACTGCAACAGACAGCGGTCAGCATTTAAAAACTGTACGGATAAATTTAAATGCAGCAACACTTGGTGATGGTAGTAAGACAAGAACAAACATACAATATACATTAACCCATGAATTAGGTCATGCAATTGGTTTAAAAGATTTATCAAGCGATTTTGATGATTCATCGTTTAAAGAATGCCTAATGGGTTATCAAAATTGGAGTATGACAAAACCATCAGTTTATGATGTTAATGGTGCAGCTGTTATTTCTGGGAAACATAATACCCATAATCAATATTATTATAAATCCAGAAATGCAACATATCACGAAAAGCATTGCGGGTTATGTGATGGTTATGTACTTGAAAAACATACTAAATCGGGCGGGAAGTGTATATATTGTAACCGAACATTATCATAGAGTATCAAATCACTTATATTACATTTTTTAAACTTAATTCAATGAAACAGCACAAGTCGTTCTACAAGTTTTGCTAACTATATGGGACTGGAAGAAAACATATGTGTTGTTACTTATCTCTCTCCCAAACAAGCAGAGCGCCGTGGGCAGCACGGAGTTTATTTTTATAATTTACCCATGATCTCCTTGAAATGCCGCCTATGCTGTTTGAAATTTTGGCTGGTGTCATATCATGTGTCGTGACAGGAGTTTATTCAATAATTCATGCTATTCCTGCCTATATTATTGCATGGGCAACATTTCCGATAGAATCACTGTATACTGAAGATTTCGGTTGGTCGGATTGTAATAGTCTTGTTGATATGGCTTTATATTCCATTAAAATGCAGGCAAGGTTTCTTGGTGCAATAAAGGATAAAGCAAATGGACCCTGAGCATTACGACCCGCGGGACGAGGACGCTATCGCGGATATGGAGGAGTTGCTAAAAAACAAGACAGAATGTTGTGAGGTTCTGGAAAAAATATTCGGACAAATCTAAAGTTTTCGGCAGATCCAATATAATTTATTGGCTCAAATACTGTACATAAATTGCCGGAAGCCGGAGAATGGCTTCCGGCAGATATGGAAAAGGTGAAACTCTGTTCAACGTATAATTGACTTAGAGCGGTAAAACGCTTTAAGATATATCCGCTCCCTTTTCCTGAGGTCGGCGGCGCGATTTACGGGGTTATCCCACCGCGCCGCCGACATTTTTATATAAATAGCTTGCGTTTTTGTTATTTGGCGTTTTTCAAAAAAATAAAATTTCTGTCATAATCGGGTGGTTTGTTTTGTTAGTGTTACAAGAGAGATATTTAATGTTAAGGGGGGTGGCATTTTGGGAATTTGTTAAAATGAAATGGTGGTGATATTTGTAATAAAGTTTTTCACGGGTTAAATTCACAGTGACATGGATATCTATTACGTACAATATTTTTAGGAGGAAATTTTTATGAATGCAAGAATTTTTAAAAGGTGTGATTTTGTTAGATTTTTAATCAGCTGCTTGGTTGCTGCTTTTATGATCGGCTCTTCTTTTGTGACCGCATACGCAGAGAATGTGGACGATGATGACTTGGTACAGCCTCATGTTATAAGCAGAATCTGGGGTACAAAACTTGAGGTTATACCATATAAATTTGAAAATAATAACTATGTCCCTGTTGAGGGTGTCAGCAGTTGTGTTCGTGAAGGAAGTAATACTTCGCCTTATAACATTTCCATACCCAGAAGCACTGTTGACGAGTGGAGAAAAGCAGGGGCAACAAGCTTCTATATTCGACTGTATATTAGCATAGACGGTTCAGGGTTGAAAGGTTATGAACTCAAGTCTGATAATGAGGTTATCGGAAGCTCTATGAGTAATGTATATTTCAGTTACGGTTGGAGAACCGGATTTAAAGGAACAACATATAGCCTTACAGTATATGGTACAGGTGGATACAGTGGAAACCTTTCCGGCAATATCACAGTAGGATAAGGAGAAGCGTTTATGATTAGTGGTGTTTATGACAGCATGCATTTAATGCATAAAGAAATAAAATCAGCCGGAGCGGAAAACGGTAAGGAATTCAGCGCGTTTTTGAACAACAGTATTTCCCAAAATGAGAGCGCCCTTTCTGTTCCCGATAAATGGATAACCGACGGCGGTATGGGTAATTCGGCAGTTGACGAGGTTCTGAAATACCTTGATATCCACGGAGAAGCCCTCGAACAGCGCAAGCCAACGCACGATATCACAGATGAACAGATAGAATGGCTTAAGTCGAGACATGATATCAGAACGCTGCATAATAAAAAAGACAATTCTTCGGAAATGCAGAATTTCTATGCCGATTTGGTCTATTTGAATGTTTTTTCACCGAATGACACAAAAACTGCCGTTACAAAATATCCCGCTGTTATTCCTGGTCATATAAGGGCATGGGCGGAAAATCCGATAGAATCTCCGTACACGGAAGATTTCGGTTGGTCGGATTGTAATAGTCTTGCCGATATGGCTATGTACTCCGTTAAAGTACAGGCAAGGTTTCTTGACGCAATAAAGGATAAGGCAAATGACCCCAATAGCTACGACCCGCGGGACGAGGACGCTATCGCGGATATGGAGGAGCTGCTAAAAAATAAGATTGAATGCTGTGAGGTTCTGGAAAAAATATTTGGACAAATCTAAAGTTTTCGGCAGATCCAACATAATTTATTGGCTCAAATACTGTACACGAATTGTCGGAAGCCGGAGAAGGGCTTCCGGCAATTCGGAATTATGATGAGATAAAGTGATCGCTCTAAAAAGGTGGATATGTAATGAATAAATCACGTTTAGCGGTATTTGCAGCCGTTTTGGCAATGACCGGCTGTGCTGTGGAGGAGAAGCCGACAGTCAATATAGTTTCAGATAACGCGATATCAATCGAATCACAGTCGGATGCCGAGGCGGTAGCTGAAAGCAGTGAGCCGATAATAAGCACCCGCGAGGACATCGGGTTGAGCGTTGAAACTTCGGATCTGCGGAATGATACCGATACCGTATTTGTAATATGGTCCGAGGTAGAACAGATCACCCTTGAGGAAGCGCTCTCCGAAAGCGACTGTGTTGTACGTGCGAAATATGAATCTTTGGAAGAATTTGAAGACTATGTCGAGTATCGTTTGCAGCTTGTCGATACTTACAAGGGAAGCGCGGACGATGAGCTGAGAATACGTTGGGACAAGGATTTCAGCGATGAATTTGAGCCTGTGTTTGATGAGGGGGAGTACATACTTCCCTTGCTGTATATCAACAGCGTTTATTTCGAGCACCCGTTTTACAATGTCACGGGTCATATAATTATTCCCTGCGATACGGACGGTAGAATCAAAAACGTGTCGATAGGGGATATCACGGCGGACGCGCCGTCCGAGCTGTCCGCAGCAGAAAACTTGGCGGCTCTTGCGGCGAGCGTTAAGGATACGTCGGAAATTTTCTTTAAGGATTACATTCATTCCGACATTCCCGAAGAGATCGCCGAGGGGTCTGAATATATCGTTAAAGTTACGGTAAACGGCGAGCCTTCCCGCACGGGCAGCGACAGGGGTATCTATAACTGTGATGTTATTGAAAGCTATAAGGGCAACGTTCCCGACATCATTCGTGTGCTTCTTTTCTATGACAGCGTTAAGGATGGCAGTGAGTACTATCTGTTTTTATCCAAAAATGAAAAAAGCGTGTATTATACGATATCCTCAAAAAACAGCGTTTACAGCGCCGATAACGTAGAGATTTCAAGAGTCGTGGCATCAACTGATTTTTCTTAAATGACAACAAACTGGTGAGAGCCGCTGCCTATATTACGCCCTTATGGGGCGAGTGCAAGACCACCGGATTTGCCGGTGGTCTTGCACTCAATAATTCATGTCTGTTATCCATTCAATACACTGTGATATATCCCCATTACATTCAATAAATTTATCAATGGCGCTTAATGCGGCACGTTTGGTAATATGCATTTTGGGGTCGGAAAGCTTATGTTCAATATAAGAGAGAAAACTTGATTCAAATAATAGATCCTCAACCAAATACATAATCTGCGTTTCGCTCCGGAATAAACATGTATAGTAATCGGTATTAACGCGGGTGATTAATAAAATAGGTAATGTGACATTTTGTGCCGTATAAATTGTAATACTGTTCCCTACCTTAATATTATTTAATTGGTTTATATACTTATCTTTATCGGTCATTTGAGCCTTCCTTTTGATGGTTGCCGGTTATATACTGTATATTTTTTATAAGTTGCTTGAAGTGCCGACCGCGCTCCTCAAAATTCTTGTAGAAGCCATAGCTTGCGGCGGCAGGGGAAAGGATAACGCGGCGCTTCGCACATTTTGCGGCTTCGCTGACTGCCTGCTCCATATTTCGCGCGTGGACAACGTTCACCTCGGAGTTGGCGATAAGCGCGCCTATGCGCTTGCCGCTGTCGGGCAGCAGAATAACGTTCCCGACAATTCCCGTATTAAGAAAATCCCCGAGGATATCATATGGGATACCCCTGTCCATTCCGCCAAGAATAAGGCAGTCGGTATCATCAAAGGCTTTTACCGCCGCTATCGACGCTTCGGGAATAGTGCTTATACTATCGTTAATATACTCCACGCCGTTTACCGTCGCAACGTATTCCAAACGGTGCTCCAGACCGTCAAAGCTTTTGAGAGCCTCAAGGCATTCATTAAGCTTCGCTCCCGCCGTGACCGCCGCTGTCAGCGCGACCGCGACGTTGTAAAGGTTATGCTTACCGCGCAGTTTGGTGTGTATATCACCTCTTGGTATCTCTTTTCCAAAATGCACAATTTTCTCTCCGTCAGTCCATATTTCCGCGGGCTTGCCAAATGCGGCGGTTACAAGCTTCCCACTGCTCTCAACAGAGATATCCGAATTAACTATTGTTGTGTCTCCTGCGCCTTGAAAGCGGCAGATATTCCGCTTTGCCTGCGCGTAGGCTTCAAAGCTGACATAATGGTCAAGATGCTCTGGGAAGATGTTCAGCAGCACCGCTATATTGGGAGAATGCCGCACAAATTCCAGCTGATGACAGCTCATCTCGCACACTGCGACCGTGTCCGCCGACATTTCTTCGAGACGCTCCAAAGGCGGCACGCCGATATTCCCCACAAGCATGCTGTTAAATCCGCACCGCGACAGAAAATGATGTATGAGCGCCGAAGTGGTTGACTTTCCCTTTGTTCCGGTTATCCCGATTATTCTGCATGGCTTCAGCCGCAGAAGCAGCTCTGTCTGGGTGAGTATTTTCGCTTTGTCATCGGGCGAAAGAAAGTCCTTGATGATTACCCCGGGGGATTGAAGGATAAGGTCGTAGCCGCGGCAGCTTTGAAGATAATCCTCTCCGCAGTGCAGCGTTACTCCTTTGATATCCTGCGGCTTTATATCCGCCACCGCTATCTCGGCGCAGCAGCCCAGCCTTTTAAGAATGTCCAGCCAAACCCTGCCCTCGCGCCCGAAGCCGAGAATAACGCAGCGTTTGCCGTCAAAAACGGGTTTCAATACATCAAATTCCATAGTTATTCCCTCGTTTGTTTTGTTGTCAGCAGCCGCCGAAACTCTTCAGGAACAAAGTTATCACTATCGTAAAATTCCGAAAGGTCGACCGGCTCGAACGTCGGATAAAGCTCCCTGTAACGCAGCAGTAACGCGGGGAGCCGCTCTCCGCGCAGCTTTGCCGCCATTTCAAGAGAAAGGCGCACTTCGTCCCTTGTTCCCACACACTCAAACGGCTTGTCGCGCCCTTCGGTGATAAGTCCCTCAAGCATATCCGAAAGCTCCGCCTTATCCAGCATATTGCAGCCGAATATATCCTCCAAGGATTTATCCTCAAGAAACGCCGCGAGCAAAATGTAAACGTACAGACATTTCGCGCAGCTGCCGCACCATACATTTGTTTTAGACCCAAGATTGCAGCTTTGAAATACTCCGAAATACTGTGGATATTTCACAAATTCCCGTGCTATCTGCCATTCGCTCCATGGGCGAAGCAGGCTGAAATATTCGGGAGCTTCGCCCAGCTCCTCGCAATATTCACGGAAATCGCGCTCGAACTCGGTGGATTTGCTGTACTGATGATTTATCTCGCTTCCGTCAACGTAGACCTCGTTGGCGCTGCTTTCGTTGGAAAGTGCAATATATTTCCGCCCAGCCATCACTGCGAAAAGCTCTGCCGAAAAAGCAACCACCGCCGAAAAAGGTGTATGTCCGTTGAGATATCCTTTTGAGTTAAGTTCAAGCAGCGTTTTGTCGATACTTCGCCGCACCCCCGTTATTTTTTCGGGTGATATACCAGCCGCCGCTACGCAGCCGAGCGTCGCGCCTCGCGGATTGATGATATAGGGGTAAATATCCGCCCCCGCCTTTTTCAGCAGCTCCACAGTAACCACGCTGTCCTTGCCGCCGCCTATCGGAACGAGAACTCCGTTCAGCTCCGCTTTATGGTGGGGCAGGGGAGCAGGCTCAGGCGCTTCTATTGTCATAAAATCCTCAAAATCGGCTTTTATGCCGTTTCGGTAAAAAAACTCCCCCAGACCGTTGAAATAAAGCTTTTTCCACCATTTTTTCTGCTGTTCCGCCAGCCCGCCGCAGCGAACCTCAACGCGCGGGCAGCAGGCGCACTTCCAGTAGGACACCAGCTCCGCCATTCCAAGCGAAAACGCCGCCCGCTCCGCTTTTTCGCGGGAATACTTCCCCGCGCTCAGCGCCTTGTCAAATTCCCAGCGGGGATAAAAATGATACTCGTCAATGCTGAAGTGAAACTCCAGAGCGCCCTCGGAAAGGGCGAAGCTGTGGTAAACAAACAGCGGGTGCTTCCCGCGAAGCTCGTTGTAAAGGCTCATAGCTGTTCCTTTCGGTTATAACGTATGCGTCATTGTCGTGCGGGCGCAGATGAAGCGTCTGCATTTTCCGAGAAAATATTTTTTCGCGAACGCGTCTATGCTCTCCTCGTTTTTTCTGTCAAAGCTCTCCTCGCACTCGATAAGCTCCCACGTTTCAGTCAGATCAGCGCGGTGATACGGTTTGCTGAACGTTGTGAGCGGTCCGAGACTCTCACACTCGAGAAAAATGCCGTTGGTAAACGTCTCAAAATTGCAGCCGTAATCGGGATATTCGTGACCGTCTGCGTAGGAGAAATTTTTCAAAAAAATCTGCCCTTTATTGACCACCGCCGCCCAGCCATCTTCGTTGTTCATTCCTATTTTAAATTTTCCCTCAGCGCCCGGCACCTGCTGCAAAGTTCCGTATTTATTTCCCAAGAAAAATCTGTCGTCGTTAATATCAGAGTAACTCCAGAAAACATTCCGTCTGTTGGAAAGCAGTCCGTTGTCGCGCCTGTTCTGCGGGAATATCTCCACGCCGCCCGCCGCGCATACCGTGAGCGCCCACGGCGCGAGGGTCACTACTGCGCCTGACCTGTTGTTTATCACATAGTCAATTTTCAGCTTTGAGGTGTTTTCCTCCATTTCTATCGTAATGGAGTGATATTGCCCCGTGCGCGCGTGAAGCGTTCCCACTTCAAGTTTATTCGGCTCACGGCTGTTGTATTCAACGGGGTCGTTGTCTGGGTAATAGCTTTCCGGGTAGCTTTCGGGACTGCTCCATAGCCTGCTTCCGCCGTAGATATACCATGTCTTGTCCTCGCCGAACATCTCCTTAAGCTCATCGCCGTCGTCTGAAAACACTCTGTCAACGTCCTCGAAAAGAACGTTTTCCTTTCCGTTAAGACTGTACGATATTATGCGCGGACCGACGTCTACTGTTACAATGACACTTGCGACGCCGTTATCCATCTTAATACATTTTCCAAAATTCTTGTAGTTGATTTCCGTTATCTGTACCATTTTAACCTCCTTAAAATTTTATGATTTAATTTAAATTTTCCAAACCACTGCGTTTTCTGTCTTGCCAAAGACCCCGTTGGCATCGGCATGTAAGCTCCCTCCACTTTGCGGGTCGCGCTTCCGCACCGTCTTGCGCAAAATTCCTGCGAGGGTTTTATGTTGCTGCCCATTTGAGCACGTCAACTAATTACTAAAAACTAATCAACTATCACGGGCTTTGCGGTCAGCTCTCTGCCGCAGGGCGCGGGCTTTTCAAACGCCAGTGAATAAAGATCGCCGCAGCGCTCCTCAAAAGCCGCCTGCCTGTGAGCTGCACGGCTTGTTTTTGACAGCGCTTTAAGAGAGGTATCCAAGGGCAGGCTGCATTTCGCCGCGGAAAGTATCTCCTTTCCCTTTTTGTTCATACCAAGTACGCGAATATACGCATTGGGAGTCAGAAGCTGTCCCTTGTTAAGCCCCAGAAATCCGCATAACACCGCTCTTCTTATTCTCGCGAGGGTGTACCGTTTTGTCTTGGCAAGGAAATAAAGCTCATCAAGCGTTCCCGCCTTCCTCACAGCTTTGTACAGCCTTTCCGCAAGCCCGTTTGCTCCATCGTAGAGCTGCTCAAAGTCCTCTCTGTGCATTGCCCTCAGCCGAGACAGTATAGCTCGCTCAAGCCGCTTTATATCGGCATTCGGCGCTTCGATTTTGGGAGCGAGGCGCGAATAGTCCTCTCCTCTTAATATCATCTTTCTGATAAGCGATGCCGATGAAAATTCTGCCGCCTCGTCGCTGTCATGAGCTGCGCCCACTCTTGCCGCGGTGAACGGCTCGATTGCGCTGCCCATGCTGTCCAGAGCGTTAAGATACTCTATTGCCAGAGTATTGTTGGGACTTTTCAGAACATCCGACACGTCGTCCGTGTATAGCTCCTTTACCACAGCCGACAGCGCTGCGGGATAGCTGTAACCGCTTTTCATCAGTCCGTGAAAGCTGTCTGTATGGAGTGCGTACTCGCACGCACTCGATGCCTCCCTGAGCGCGGAAAGTTCTCCGCATTCGCTGCCGAACGACAGCATATCCACGCACCCAAGACTTTCAATGATTCCAACTGCTCCCGCCGCAAAGCCCTCGGCGGCGGATAGGCTGTACATCGTCGGCAGCTCAATGACCAAGTCGACGCCGTTTTCCAACGCCGTTTTCGCTCTTATATACTTGTCAAAAACAGCCAAATCGCCGCGCTGTGTGAAGCTGCCGCTCATAACAGCGGCGATATGGGTTGCTCCCACCTCGCGGGTCTTTTCAATCAGATACCTATGCCCATAGTGAAACGGGTTATATTCGCAAATAATTGCTGCTACCTTCATTTTTTCTCCTTTAATTTACATTTGAATTTTCCGCACCAATTCATCTGCCTGCGGAAGCTTAAGCCAGCCTTAATTTTAAAGTTACGCTACACTGTATGGTCTGAGCTTTTAAATCGGCTTGCGGATAATTCCTGTGTGGGCGTTGAATTCAATTTTCGTCACTTTTACTTATTTTATTGGTAAGACTTTAATTCCGCAAGAGAAATGCTCTGTTCGTTAAATCTTTCTACCCTACCATTTTACACCATAATCGCAAATAAATCAATTATTTTTTGAAAACCTCTTGATTTTTTTTTCAAAAAGTACTACAATATTATAGGAAATTTGTCGTTCGTGATAATAAACGGACGATTGTTAATTATATCGGAAAGGAAATAATTGTATGAAAGTTCTTGTAATCAACGCGGGAAGCTCTTCCCTTAAGTACCAGCTTATCAATATGGAGGATGAAAGTGTCATTGCCAAGGGCAACTGCGACCGGATCGGCATTGACGGTCACATCAAGCATACCGCGTTTGACGGGAGAACGGTGGATACTGACTGCCCGTTCCCGACCCATACGGAGGCGTTTGAGAAGCTGGTTGAGGTATTGACGACGGGAGACGCCGCCGTGCTTTCGAGCATGAGCGAGATTTCCGCGGTAGGTCACAGAATCGTACAGGGCGCGGAAATATTTGACAAGACCACTTTGGTAACCGACGAGGTCATTCAGCAGATAGACGACCTCTCGGAGCTTGCTCCCGTACATAATCACCCCCACGCGCTGGCGCTGAGAGCCTGCAAAAAGGTTATCCCCGAAACCACCCCGCAGGTCGTTGTGTTCGATACCGCATTCCACCAGACTATGCCCGAAAAGGCATATATGTTCGGCATGCCCTATGAGTGCTACGAAAAGTATCATGTAAGGAAATACGGCTTCCACGGAACTTCTCACAGATTTGTTACACAGGCTTTGGCGGACGCGATGGGCAAAGATATCAAGGATTTGAAAATAGTTTCCTGTCATCTTGGCAACGGTTCTTCCATAACGGCGGTAGAAGGCGGAAAATCCGTTGACACGTCCATGGGATTCACGCCGCTTGACGGCGTTATAATGGGTACGCGCTCGGGTTGCGTTGATCCTTCGGCGGTCACGTTTATCGCAAGCAAGCTGGGTCTTTCACCATCTGAGATGAGCGACTACCTTAATAAAAAATCAGGCTTCCTCGGAATTTCTGGAATATCCAGCGATAATCGAGATATTACTGCCGCTGCAACAAATGGAGATAATCGTGCGAAATTGGTTGGTGAAATGCTGCGGTATGAAATAAAGAAATATATCGGTTCTTACGCGGCAATAATGAACGGGCTGGACGCAGTTATTTTCACTGGCGGCATCGGAGAGAATTCCGATGATCTGCGCGCGGATGTTTGCCGTAATATGGAATATCTTGGCATCAAGCTGGATGAAAAGAAGAATGAGGGAATGAATGGAAAGCTTTGCAGGATTTCCGCTCCCGACAGCAAGGTAGAGGTTTGGGTGGTTCCCACCAACGAAGAGCTGCTTATAGCGCGCGATACGAAAGCGCTTGTCGAGGGAATGTAATTTAATCTTTAGCCCGCGGAAAACTGCGGGCTTCAGCTTTTAGTAAAAGTTAATGCAACGCAATGTTAACGCAGGAAATTTTTCGCGAGAGCCTGAATGTACAACACGCAGCGAAGCGAAGTGTTGCACATTCAGGCGGGTCGCGGAAAATTTCAAATTTAAATAGTTCAGTTTAGATCAACATTTTGTATATAGGTTATAGCCCGCGGAAAACCGCAGGCTTTTTGTCAGTTTTTAGTAAGAGCCTGTTAAACATCTTTCAGCACATATATTACTGCGTTTATTGCGTATTACTGCGTACGCTGTGTTAAATACAGGCTATAAAGAATAAGTCTTGACAAAAAGAAGGTTTTGTGGTAAAATATATTTGGTGTATTTTCAGCGCGAAGGGGGAAAAGCCGTGGAAGAGCTTCGGGAAACGCCGGATGACAATACAATCCGTTCCGCCGAAGAAAATTGCGGCGCGGATAACGGTTTCCGGACGGAGGATATGGCGGAGTATCCCATTCAAAGCGACAATTTAACCGAGCGCGTGATTGGCGGAAAAGTGAAAATAAAAGCCGCGATAAAACGCTTTTTTATTTCGTTTAAAGTCAAAGCGGCTTATTTTGCCTATATGATAGTTTTTTTGACAACCTTTGCGGTCATGCTGCTTTTTCTGACGCTGGCGGCTGTGGGAATACCAATGGGAATCATTTTCGGGGTTTTTGGTATTGCTATTAAGCTGTTTAAAGCAGATTTTATTATTACTCAGCTGGCTCCCGAGCTGATGATTTTCGGGGGGCTTGCTGCTGCCTGCGGCACTGCTTTCTGCGGACTGCTTGCGGTAAAAGCTGGGTTTATGGTATCACGGCTTTTTTTAAAAATAAAGCGTCGCTGTGACAGGCTGAGAGGCTGGGTCGGATAATGGAGAAAAAGGTCAATGTGTTTCTGGCTGTCACAGCAGTTCTGACAATGATTTTCGGATGCTTTGCCTATTATTTCCGCAACGCGGAACACGATTCGGCACAGACGGGGGATATAGCATTCCCAATGTGCGAATATATCAATATAGAGATATTGAGATTGGATGTTGAAATAATACCGTACGACGGCAAAAATATCCGTGTGGCGTATAAAAATGAAGTTCCGCTTGCTTTGGAGCTTGGAGATAATCGGCTGACCATAAGGGAGAGCGAGGAGTTTGTGATATCTCTTTTCGCGGGCAGCGAGGCAGAATTTGGTTTATATCTGTATCTGCCCGAGGAGAAATACCGTGAAATTACCGTATATACGGGCGGAGGAAATGTTTCCGTACGCGGCGCAGACTGCGAAAAAATGACGATTATAACCAACAGTGGTGATATATCCGTTGAGGATAACGCTTCACTTGTAAATCTGGTTACAAGCACAGGCAATATCCTGCTGGATTTCGCCGAGGTCGTGCACGACAGTTCGGTGCAGTCCCGAAGCGGCAACGCGGATATTCTGATACCTGAGGACAGCTCGGTGGTCCTGGAGTTTGAAACGGATACGGGAGAGTGCGTGACTGAGCTATTTAATGGCAACGTGTACGGCAGTTATAAATACAGCTTCAACGGAGGCAGGCGGAGCATTTTCGCATCGCTTGAGTCCGGAACGTTAACAATAGGGGAGCGGGACGGCGCTTGATTCCGGATCGGACGGCAGAGTTTATCCGTTGGAATTGACAATTGATATATACCGGCAGAAAGGACGGAAAATTCCGATGAAAAATTTCAGGCATGTGATTACCATGACCTCAACGGCACAGGAACAGTACTGCAATTTATCCTTTGAGGTGGAGGAATGCGTGCGCAGAAGCGGCATAAGCGAGGGTATTTGTGTGGTGTTTTCGCAGCACACCACGTCCTCGGTTTTTCTGGAAAACGACCGTGAAAATCTCTATAAGGACTGGTCGGAACTTCTCAGCAGCGCCACCCAGTGCAAGGTGCATTATATGGTGGATTATACCAGCGCGGGGAAGGCTCATATGAAGCAGATACTATTGGGTGCGTCGGTAACTATACCTATATCGGAAGGCAAGCTTGATCTTGGTCCTCGCCAGTATATCATGTACGGGGATTTTGACGGCTGCCGTGAAAAATCTGTTGTAGTGAAGATAATAGGCGAGTAATAAAAAACGCCATAAAGATCTTGGTTTGAAATAAGCTGTGAAAGCCAACATCTACAAACCGCCCTCGCAGGAATTTTCTGAATGCCGGCGGTAAGGAGGTGTGAAACGATGTCTTATCGCCGGGCTAATGAAACCCGCGGCAGGCGGGTGCAGTGATGTGGAAAATTCAAATAAAATAAGGAGAAAAGATGCTTTCTGTAATAATTCCCGCATATAACGAGCAAGAAAATATCGCGAATACCGCCGAGGTTATATCGGGGATACTGGATGCCGAGGAAATTGAATTTGAGATGATTTTCGCCGACGACGGTTCCAAGGACGGAAGCTGGGCAGAGATATGCCGCCTTAACGCAGATGACCCGCGGGTAAGAGGTCTTAGGTTTTCGCGGAATTTTGGCAAGGAGGGCGCAATTTTCGCGGGACTCAGAGCGGCGGAGGGCGACTGTGCGGTGCTTATTGACTGCGACCTTCAGCACCCGCCGGAGCTTATACCGCAGATGTACCGTATGTGGGAACGCGGTGCAGAGGTTGTGGAGGCGCGCAAGTCCTCCCGCGGACGCGAAAGCCTTTTCTATAAGCTCTTTGCCAAAGGCTTTTACAAGCTTATGAGATCTTCATCGGGGATAAATTTGGACGGGGCAAGCGACTTCAAGCTGCTGGACAGAAAAGCAGTGAATGCGCTGAACGAAATGCCTGAGCGAATGACTTTTTTCAGGGCACTGTCGGGCTGGGTTGGCTTCCGCACAGAGCATATCGAGTTCGACGTAAAGCCACGTAACGCGGGAAAAACCAAATGGAACTATAAAAAACTTTTTATCTTCGGAATAAACTCCGTTACTTCATTTACAAATTTCCCCATGCACGTAATCACGCTGATAGGCGTAATTTTTGGGATATTTGCTGTGGTGATGGGGATACAAACTCTTGTTAACTATTTCAGCGGCAGCGCAGCCGACGGTTTTACCACGGTGATACTGCTGGTGTTGATACTGGGCGCATGCCTTATGATAGGGATAGGCATAATCGGATTTTATCTGTCAAAAATTTACGAGGAGATCAAGCGCAGACCGCGCTATATCATTTCGGAATATACTAAAAGAATGCGGCGAAAGGAATGAATCAGTTGAGCGGGTTGAGCGGATCGGGTATGCCGAGCTTGAGCGAGGCGAAAAATGGTAATTTTTTTACAAGGAATTATATTTTGCTTGTGTCGGCGCTGCTGCCCGCTGCTGTTCTTTTTGCGGCATATATTATATTTGGTATCTATCCTTTTGGGGAGAGATCGGTTCTTTCGCTCGACCTCAACGCGCAGTACGTTTACTACTTTGACTATATGTACGACGTACTGGCGGGGAAGGAGAGCCTTTTTTACTGCTGGAGCAGAAATCTTTCGGGCGAGTTCGCGGGGATAATCGGCTATTACCTTGCCAGCCCGTTTAACTGGATAGTATGGGCGTTTCCCAGAAAGATGATAACCGAGGGTCTTATGGCTATGATGGTAGCCAAGGCAGGCGCGGCGGGGCTTACCTCAGCAATATTGCTGAAAAAGCAGCGCGGATATTCAAACTGCACCGCCGTTACCTTTTCGGTGATGTACGCGCTGTGCGGCTTCTTTATCGTGCAAACCATGAACCCCATGTGGCTGGACGGTCTTCTGGGACTGCCGCTGGTCATTATGGGAATAGAGCGCCTGTGTGAAAAAAAGAGTTTTGCATTGTACGTTTTGTCGCTGTTGTATGTTTTTGTGACAAATTTCTATATCGGCTATATGATAGGGATATTCTCCGCGCTTTATTTTGTGTACTTTATTCTTTCAAACCGCTCGGAAAAGATCCGGGGAGCTTCGGTGATAGTGGTGTACGGCTTTTCTTCACTGGCAGCTATTCTGATGTCCTGCTTTATGATAATGCCGGTTTATATGTCCCTTTCCAACGGTAAATTTGCTTTCAGCACTCCTGACTTTACCCCTGTGGAGAACTTCAATATAGCGGATATTTTCATAAAGTTGTTTCCCGCCACCTATGACACGGTGCGCATGGAGGGATTGCCGATTTTGTACTGCGGAACGCTGGCGCTGGTGATGGCGGCGGCTTATTTCGCTTCGCGGAGATTTTCCGCGCGGGAGCGTGTTTCAGGCGGAATACTGATTGGGATTCTTGTGCTGTCAATGTATATCCGACCGATAGATATGCTGTGGCACGGCGGACAAATGCCGAACTGGCTGCCGTATAGGTACAGCTTTTTTGTAATATTCCTGCTTTGGATCTTTGGAGCACAGGCGTTTGACGGTATAAAAAAGCTCCGTCCAAGAGCGATAGGCACGGCATTTGTGATTCTTCTGGGAATGCTGCTGTATTCTGACTGCAACGCTGGACACGAATTTTACGACACAAATCTTATTATTGTCATTCCGCTGCTTCTGCTTGCGGTAATGAGCATAATGGCGGCAGTGTATAAAAAATTCGGCGGTCATATGTTTGTAAAAGTGACGATAACAGTGCTGGTAAGCCTTGAAATGCTGCTTAACACCGCGCTTACCCTGTTTGATATGGACGAGGACATAATTTTTTCGGACAGATCAACCTATCTCGGAACAATACCTTATTCCCGAAAAATAACCGATGCCATTCACGAGATGGACGATGGCTTTTACCGTATGGAAAAGACCTATCACCGCTGTGTGAACGATCCGATAGCACTGAGAATGTATGGAATGAGCCACAGCTCCAGCACGCTCAATTCAAAAGCTATACAGCTTCTGAAATCCCTTGGCTTTTCCGCAAGGGAGCATTATACCCGTTATGATGGCGCAACGATGCTGACGGACGATATTTTCGGAGTAAAATATGTGCTTTCGCAGTATAAATGTTATGTGCCGTATGAAAATAAAGTTCCGATTGAGAACGAGCTTAACGTTACGGTTTACAAGAATGAGGACGCGCTGGGTATCGCGTATCTTGCTGATAAGGAAATCATTGGCTATAGTTTCAGCGAGTATTCGCCATTCCTTTCGCAGAATCGTCTGGCTTCAATGTTGACCGGCAATAAGGCGCTGACGGTATTCAGGACGCTGTCCAATTCTTCAGTATCTTTTGATAGTCATAATATAACCGTCGGAGAAACTACTGATGCTCATTCCAGCTTCCGTAAGATAAACGACGGAGACGCGTGGATATCCTATGACATTACCATGCCTGAAAGCGGTGCAATTTATATGTACCTCCCGACGGATTATGAGCGGGAAACTCAGCTGTATATAAATGATCAGTATCTTTCAAACTACTACATGAATGAGAATTACAGCATAGAATATCTGGGTACGTATGATGAGGGCGAAACGTTTAATCTGAGGATAGATCTTCTTCAGGATGCTTTGTATTTCAAGAATCCTCAGTTTTATTATATTGACAGTGATTCCCTGCAGCGCTTTGTTGATATAATGGGAGAATTTAACGAAGAGACAAGTGTTGAGGTAAATTCACAACAAACCGAGCTGAATATTGAAGTAAACGCTGAAGAAGACTGTGCACTGTTTACCACTATACCTTATGAGAAGGGGTGGACGGCATATGTTGACGGCGAGGCGGCAGAAATAAAGGCTTCGTTGGACGATGCGCTGATTTGTTTGGATATCTCAAAGGGCAGCCATAGCGTAACGCTAAGGTTTTTCCCCGCTGGTCTTGAACTTGGATTGATTTTCTCATCCAGCGGAGCAATGCTGTTTCTGATAATGCTGCTTATAAGCGCTGAGGTAAAGCGTCATGCCCGAGTTGCTGCAATAAAAAACGGCAATGAACCGTCATCGCGCCCCGATATTAAAGAGGATAACGAGGAAATCGTAAGTGAGGATTCCGACAGTGCCGACAGCCCCGAAAATATTAGCTCTTCCGAAGAAAACGAGGATGGCGAAGAAGACCCGTTCAAGCTGTTTGACGAGTATGAGAGCGATTCTATTGATGAGATAAACGAGGTAATAGAGGATTCATCTGAAGATGAATCTTTTAAGACGTCCACTATGATGATATCCGAGGTTAAAAGTATTGACGATGGTAGCGAGTGTAAGGACGATTTGTCGTTGGAAAATCTTCATTCTATTGAAAAAACAGATGCGGAAGGTAATTTTGAACCCTTTGCGGTATTTAACGACATTCCTGCCGAACCGGAAAATAAGCCTTTTCAAGCGGACGATAGTGTTTCTGCGCGGACAGAGTTTGGAGAAACCCAACCGCCGAAATCCGTAACGAATGAAATAATTTCTTCAACTTTTGCAGCGCCTTTGTCGGAATTTTCAAAGGAAACTGAATTAGGCGAGGAATATGCGCAAAAGACGGATAACTATATTAAAAATATTGGGAAATCAGATTCCGAGGTGGAGCAGGTCGAGCCTGTTATGCAGAACGGCGGCGAAGAATTGGTTTATTTTCAAAATCATGCTTTAGAGTCTGCAAAGCAGGTGGAATACGGCGAACCCAATGAACTTGATGATCCTAAGACAGAAATGGGAAAAACGTTGCCCAAGCCTGCGCATGATGCTTTCTTGGCATTCAGCAGCTTTATTGACGAAAATTTCGGTGGTAATACCCCAGCAGTTATAGCGGAGGTCGCTCAGTCAGATATGCGACAGAATATTCCGGCCGTTATAAAGGAATTGCCTGACGCGCATACAAAGGAACCTGAGGCCATTGAGCCAACACACTTTGAGGAGCTGCCAGACGTTACATCATATGATGAGATATCCTATGATGATATTTCCTTTGAAGGAATTTTTGCTGAACCCCCGCCAATTATCCCAGAAACACCTGACAATCGTGCCAATAACTGATTATAAACGAAAAGCCGCCCTGTTGATTTGGGCGGCTTTTCTATGTTTTCGGAAACTTTTCGGAAATTTTTGCTTAAAAATACAAAAAGCTCTTGACAAACCCAGCTTTTTTTGATATAATATTAACGTTGCATATGTGACGAATCGAATATAAGTGACTCGCTAAATGTAATGTTTGTGATCCACTAGCTCAGGCGGTAGAGCACCTGACTTTTAATCAGGGTGTCCCGGGTTCGATTCCCGGGTGGATCACCATAAAACAGCGCCGTAAAGCCGTTTTTTGAATGTGCTTGCGGCGCTCTTTTATTGCGCTCGCGGGCATTTTTTACATGACCCTTGAAATCAGGGTGTCCTCGGGAAAACTTGTTGAAAAAAATTGTGCAAATTACACAATCTTATGCTTGAGGTTGTCTACATGGGAATTGTGCCGCGCTCTGATGAGCGAGTAGTTGCTTGAGAGATGTAAATAAATCTGAGTGATGGAAATGCTGGAGTGTCCCAGCAGGCAGCGAAGCATTTCAGCACATATACAGATGTCAGTTCACTGTGCGCAGATATCTTTTTTCGGTATTTTTGCGGGGTTTCAACATTAAATTGAGCTTGTAAATAATTTTTAAAATTTTTTCTCTAATACAAACATATTGCTTTAAAAATATTGTAAATGATATTCTAATTATGTTATAATAAATATATGTAAAGATGGCTTTATTGTAAAACACTTATAAATAGGCAACTTTGACTTTAAAAAGGAGGATTGTAATAATGACATTATCGGAGAAATTTAGCTGGTATTTTAGAGATGAAAGTGCTTCATTAAAGACACCAGAAGAAAGATATTGTTATATTACCGAATGGGCACTGCGCGCAAGAAACACAAACCCGGGAGTTTTTGACGAGCTGACTGAATGGATTTTAAAAAGCGGCGAATGGAGCGAAAGCGAAATAAGAGAAAACGAAAAATACTTTTTTGGTATAATCAAATGTTTTTCTGAGCAAAACAAGGTGCTCAGAGCTGAATTGACCGAGCTTGTGCCATATGGTGTAGTAAACGCTTCGGTGTTCGACGCGCTGAATCGTTTTGATGATGAATTAACAGGCAACACTCATGTGGATTGCTTAAAGGAAACGGTAGCGAGAGTTTTCGGTGATTTTACCGCGCTGTATGATCCAGAAATTAGAGTTGAATTTGCAGGTGGAAATACGGGAGCGGAAGGAGTAAACAGTGTAGACATATTCGGCTATATCAATTTTCTTAAGGACTGTGATGCTTCGGTGCAGTGGACTCTTTTTATGCCCGGACTTACGGAATCTCAGCAGCTTGAAAACGGCATTAAGGTAGAAAGCTTTGAATATATAAGGCTTCCCGCAATCCGCTTTATTGGACTGGAAAAAGATATGTCGGAAAACGTCGGGGAACTGCATGATTTAATACGAACGCTTGATTCCATGTACAAATACTGTTGCGGCTTCGACCATGATATGATCCTGTTTCATCACTTTGGAAAAGGTGTCGATGTTGAGCGGTGTCATGGAGTGTGGGGACGTTTTTTCAAGCAAGACACGCCCGTTCCTGAGGGTATGACGCATATCGACTTTATTATTAAGCATAATGGCATTACCGGAGCGCCGTACATATCTCAGTTTGCGTTCGCTAAATTTTCGGGGGACACGGATTCTATGCACCGTCAGGAAGGCTTTGACAGTGACGCAATGTATGATATAACACGTAATATTATTCTCGGTCAGAACGTTGCTATTCCCTATCCGAATAAGTATTGGACAGCGGAAGTATACCTTGATGGATTTGGCAGGGACAGCACTGCTTACTTGTTCAGCACTGAAAAATAGAATTTAAAATGACCCGCAATATTAAATGTTGGCATAGGAAATTTTTGAGAGAGCCTAAGACAGCAATACGAAGCGGAGTGTTGCTGTTTTAGGCGGGTCAATAAAATTTCAAATTTAAATAAGTTAGCTTAGATAAACATTTTCTATATAGGCTGAAATTATCGGTTTACGATTATTTCAGTTTGTGTATAAGGTTATTGCAATGCAATGTTAACGCAGAAAATTTTTGAAAGAGCCTAAGACAGCAATACGAAGCGGAGTAATGCTGTCTTAGACGGGTCGAAAAAATTTCAAATTTAAATAAGTTAGCTCAGATAAACATTTTCTATATAGGCTGTAATTACCGGTTTACGGTAATTTTTTTATTGTAGCTTTAATTAAGATCAGCCATCTGCTGAGCCGATGATCTTGACACCAATAATTTTCAGCACAGCAGTTTTCCGATTTGGAACACTGCCAGCGCGGCAGCGTAAGCAACGGCAGTCTCATAACCGACCGCGAGTATAGCTTGTTTTAGTCCAAGTTCCTTTTTCATGGCGGCAAATGCCGCGGTGCAGGGCATATACAACAGTGAGAACACCAGAAAAGATATCGCAGAAAGGGGTGTGAACTTTTCTGACATATTCACGCCCAGCACTGATAGAGTGCTGACGACGGATTCTTTCGCGGTAACTCCCGTTATAAGTGCGGCGCAGATGCGCCAATCTCCGAATCCAAGCGGGGCGAATATCGGCGCGGCAAACATGCCGAGTGTCGCGAGAATACTTTCACCGCTGTCTGAAACAAGCTTGAAGCGCACATCAAAGCTTTCCAAAAGCCATATCAACACGCTTGACAGCAGTATCACCGTAAATGCCCTCACTGCGAAATCCTTGGCTTTCTCCCACATCAGCAGAAGTACGCTCCTCGGAGATGGCATGCGGTAAGGTGGAAGCTCCATTATAAAGCCGCCCGCGTCCTTTTTCATTATAAACCCTGTGAGCGCCGCCGCACCTATTCCCAGCAGATACAGTCCCACAATTATAGCCCCGCCGTGCTTCGGAAACACCGCGGCGGTGACCACCGCGTAAACCGGAAGCCTTGCTCCGCAGGACATAAAAGGAGTAATCAATATAGTCAGCCATCGCGTTCGCTTATCGGGAATGGTTTTAGTGGACATTATTGCTGGTACACTGCACCCGAAGCCCAATAGAAGTGGAACAAAGGAGCGCCCAGACAGCCCGATACTCCGCAGCGGAGCGTCCAGCATAAACGCCGCCCGCGACATATAGCCGCTGTCCTCCAGCAGCGACAGAAAGAAGAAAAGCATCGTTATGGTTGGCAGAAATGAAAGAACGCTCCCTACTCCCGCACAAATTCCGTCGGTTATCAGGCTTTTTAGCCACGGGACTGTGCCTGTTTCTTCCAACAGTTTGCTCAGCGCGTCTATGCCAAATCCAAAAAACTGTTCCGTCAATTCTTTTAGCGGAGCGCCTATAACGGAAAACGTAAGCAGGAAAATTAGAAGCATAATGCTGATAAAAATCGGTATTCCCCAGACCCTGTGGGTCAGCAGATCATCAATGCGTTCAGAGCGCCGTTTTTCTTTTCCCTTGCCTTTGACAATAAATTCCGTGCAGATCCGCTCTATAAAGCCGTAACGCATATCCGCGACCGCCTCTGCGCAGTCGCCGCAAAGAAGCTCCATATCATCCCTGAAAATCCTTACTTGCTCAGCTTCACTTTTAGTAAGCCCGACAGCGTGCGCCGCTTCGCTTACATTTCCTTCCGCAAGCAGAACGGCGGCATAGCGCGGCGGCAGCAGGGTCTTGGGTGACACTATATTTTCTATCTCTTCAAGAATTACTGCTGCGGCACTTTTGGGGTAGCATATTTTAGCAGGATTTTTTCCCGATGTGTTTCTCACCGTTTTTAAAAGGCAGTCTATCCCCTCATTTTTTGAGGCGGATATGGGAATACATGGGATACCCAGTCGTGCGGACATCAGCTCAAAATTGACGCTGCCGCCCTCTGCTGTCAGCTCGTCCATCATGTTGAAAGCTGCTATCATGGGAATACCAAGCTCCGCAAGCTGTAAAGTTAAATAAAGACCACGCTCGGGAGCGCCCGCATCTATAACGTTGAGGATAACGTCGGGGTGTTCCCCGAGCAAATAGTCGCGCGCCGTGACTTCCTCGGGTGAGTAGGGGTAAAGCGAGTATATCCCGGGCAGGTCAATCACGGCAATATCATTAAAACCTTTGACCAGACCGCTTTTCCGCTCCACTGTTACCCCGGGAAAATTTCCGACGTGCTGTCGGCTTCCAGTAAGCAGATTAAATAGAGTTGTTTTCCCGCAGTTGGGATTTCCCGCAAGCGCAACTGTCATACACATTTTCTCCATAATAATACTTCCGAACAGGCTCTTTTTAATATATATTGTCCGCCCAAGAAAATATGACGAATAAAAAATTTTGCAAAACCACTTGACAAAATTGGTCAGCTTGTGCTATAATTGTTCATGAGATAACGGACTTGTGAACGCATAAAATTAAAATAAAAAGACATATAAAGATGAGCAAAACTCGTTTTTTCGTATACGCAAACACGTTATATGGTATTTTTGTGGGTTTGACCAAGTCATATAAAGTAGTTTTGTCTTGCGGAATTTATATCTTGCACATCTCTGAAAGCCATATAATCAAGGAGGTGGGGTATGGCGGACTTTTATGAAAAGTTAAAGTTGGCGAGGGTCTGCGAATTGGAAATAGGCGTTCAGCTTGAGCATATAGAGCGGTTGCACAGGATAGTCGAAAGAGCGGCGGGCGGTTCCGCGGAGTACGCAGGCAGCGTTGCGGAAAAGTTGGCGGCATTGGAACGGGAGCTTAACGAACAAATAGACAAAACGGTAGACGCCAAGCGCGGTGCACTGGTATATTTAAGCTCGCTTGGCGGCGAGGAGCGGGCGGTAATGGAAAGCTATTTTTTTCTCGGAAAGGACTGGGCAAGGATTGCCGTTGATCTTTCCATGTCTGAGCGCAGGGTTTTTCTGCTGAGAAAAAGCGCTATGAACAAACTTGAAAAGCTGTACGGGGAGCCAACGGAGGGCGGCGGGCAACATAAAACAGTCAGATCTGGGCATGCGGAGCTGCATTCGGAAAGCATCGGAAAACCGACAGGAGGGAAATTTTCTACGGCGGCATCCTCAAAACGCGCCCACATGAACGATTTAAATATGAGAGTGCCTTAATAAGAAAAATTTATAGGAACGCAATGTTGGCGCAGAAAATTTTTCACAAGAGTCTGACGCGGTACACTCCACGAAGCAGAGTGTACCGCGTCAGACGGTTTGCGGAAAATTTCAAATTTAAATAAAACTGCCCTGATCAACATTTTTATATAGACTAAATCCCGCCCTATAATGGGCGGGATAGCAATATTAAATATTCGTGTATGCGATATCGCCGCTAAGGCGTTTCCGCAGTTCCTATGCATGATTTAAGCAAATCGCAACGTTCAACATATAAAACATCTCTGGACTGTAACGATATTAAATCAGCAGAAAGGGTTCTCGGAAGGATACATCATACCCGCAGGCTGGTTGAATCCGATATCTGCAACACCAAGATATCTGAACACGTTGAACAGAGCCTTGCCACAATGTCCGAAAGCAACGGCGCCGTGGTGCGGGTAGTTCTTTTCAATAAGAACATGGCGGTAGAAGCGTCCCATCTCGGGGATTGCGAACACGCCGATAGAGCCGAAGCTCTTTGTGGCAACGGGAAGAACCTCGCCCTGAGCCACATACGCCCTTATCTGAGCGTCCGCGGTGGACTGCAGGCGGAAGAACGTGATATCGCCGGGGATAATATCGCCCTCCAGCGTACCCATTGTTACCTCCTCGGGCAGGCTTCTCGCCATTATCATCTGGTTCTTCATGCTGCACTTTGACAGCTTGCTGCTGCAAGTGTTGCCGCAGTGGAAGCCCATAAAGGTGTCGGTGTGCTTGTAATCAAACTTGCCCTTGATGGAATCGTTGTACATATCCGCGGGAACGGAGTTGTTGATGTCAAGCAGCGTTACCGCGTCCTGAGTTACGCAGGTACCGATAAACTCGGACAGCGCTCCGTAAATATCAACCTCGCAGGAAACGGGTATACCGCGTCCAGTCAGGCGGGAGTTGACAAAGCAGGGAACAAAGCCGAACTGCGTCTGGAAAGCAGGCCAGCACTTGCCGGCAATGGCAACGTACTTTCTGTAACCCTTGTGCTGCTCGATCCAGTCAAGCAGGGTTATCTCATACTGTGCGAGCTTGGGAAGAATGTCGGGCATCTTGTTGCCCTCTCCAAGCTCCTTTGCCATATCCGCAGCTACCTCGGCAATTCTGGGATCTCCCGCGTGCTTGTTGAACGCCTCAAACAGGTCAAGCTCTGAGTTTTCCTCAATTTCCACGCCCAGATTATAAAGCTGCTTGATGGGCGCGTTGCAGGCGAGGAAGTTGAGCGGGCGCGGACCGAACGAAATAATCTTAAGCTGAGACAGACCTACGATAGTCCTTGCTACAGGCAGGAACTCGTTTATCATATCTGCGACTTCTTCCGCCGTACCTACGGGGTACTCGGGGATATACGCGTTGATATTGCGCAGCTTAAGGTTGTAGGAAGCGTTCAGCATACCGCAGTAAGCGTCGCCGCGTCCCTGGATAAGTGAAGTGCTGCTGTCTTCCTCAGCTGCCGCTGCAAACATAACAGGACCGTCGAAGTGCTTGGCAAGCAGTGTTTCGGAAATTTCGGGACCGAAATTTCCAAGGTAAACGCAAAGCGCGTTGCAGCCCGCCTTTGTGATATCCTCCAGCGCCTGCACCATGTGAATTTCGCTTTCAACGATGCATATGGGGCATTCATAGATGTCGGCAGCGCCGTACTTATCGGCATATGCCTTTACAAGCGCCTTTCTTCTGTTTACCGAGAGAGTTTCGGGGAAGCAGTCGCGTGAAACGGCAACAATGCCAATCTTGATTTCGGGAACGTTATTCATGGGTTTCATTTCCTTTCGTTTTCGATTGTATCCCGTTTCGGGAATACTCGTTATCTATAACTATATCACATATACGCTTTTTTTTCAAGAGGATTTTATGACATTTTCGTGCAAAATCTTGCCAAATTATTATATTATTTATTCTATTTTAGATAATTTATCATTAAATAGATTTTTAGAGACACTGCCATACGGGAAACAGTTTGCGTCGATTTTACCTTCATTTGATCGTACGGTTTCGGGGCTGCTTGGGGGATAAAATTTTGAGCGGAGATGATTATAATTTATAAAGTCCCAAAAGCCTATTGACATTATAGGAATAAAGTGCTATAATTAAGAAAATTCACACAAAGGAGAAGCATATGAACATATACAAATCAATAACGGAACTGGTAGGCAGAACTCCGCTTATGGAGCTTAAAAGAATAGAGGAGCTTAAAGGGCTTGAGGCGAAAATCTTAGCCAAGCTGGAGTTTTTCAACCCTGGGGGCAGCGTCAAGGACCGAATAGCAAAGGCGATGATAGAGGACGCGGAAAAGCGCGGAGCGCTCAAAAAGGGCAGCGTGATAATCGAGCCGACAAGCGGAAATACGGGGATAGGTCTTGCGGCGATTGCTGCCGCGAAGGGCTACCGAATTATTATCACCATGCCCGAAACAATGAGCGTGGAGCGCAGAAACCTTATGAAAGCATACGGCGCGGAGGTGGTGCTGACGGACGGGGCGCAGGGCATGAAGGGCGCTATCGCAAAGGCGGAGGAGCTTTCAAGGGAGATATCCGGCAGCTTTATCGCGGGGCAGTTCACGAACCCCGTAAACCCGCTGACGCACGAGCTTACCACGGGCGTTGAAATATGGGAGGACACGGACGGCGCGGTGGATATTTTCGTCGCGGGTGTAGGAACGGGCGGTACGCTGAGTGGTACGGGAAAGCTGCTTAAATCCAGAAATCCCGATATAAGGGTCGTAGCCGTCGAGCCGAAAGATTCACCAGTGCTTTCGGAGGGCAAGACGGGCGCGCATAAGCTTCAGGGCATAGGCGCGGGATTTATACCCGAAACGCTGGATACAAGCGTTTATGACGAGGTCATCACTGTTAAAAGCGAGGACGCTTTCGAGACGGGTCGGCTTATCGCAGAAACTGAGGGCATTCTTGTGGGAATTTCCTCGGGAGCGGCGCTGTGGGCGGCTTTGCAGCTTGCCAAGCTCCCCGAAAACAAGGAAAAGAATATCGTGGTGCTTCTGCCCGATACAGGTGAGAGGTATCTTTCTACGGCAATGTTCTCATAAGGTAAGTAGGCGGGGGCTGCGCGTTGTTTGCTCCCGCTTTTTATTACAAACCGATTACAATCAATTACAGTTTGGTTACAGTTTCCAAAAACCTCTTTACAATTTAATTTTTATGGCTTATAATAACAATCAGAAGCCCAAATATGTCAATAAAATACGGAAAGGAATTTTAATATGAAACGTAGATTTATGCCTTTATTTTTGTGTATCGCTCTGTTTATTAGCGGCTGTGCTCAAACTCCTGATGAATCCGCGGGGACAACGGAAAGCACGGGAGGTATGGAAGAGAGCTTGGAGAGCGTTGAAAATGCGGTTAACTTGGACAGCACCGAAAGCGCGTCAAATACCGAGACCGCTACACCCACCGAGGAATCTCAGCCCGAGGAGGAGCTTACGCTGATAAGCACCTCGCTTATACAGCTCAGGGACGCATCTCTCGCTTTTAACAATACATTTTTGAATGGATACATGGAGAACAAAAGCGACAGGCTGGGAGATTACGAATTTTCCCGTGATAGTGAGTGGAAGCTGTCTGTGGCGGACGAGCTGAACGTCAGGGAGTCCACGAGGAAGATAGCTCTCACCGACGAGGAAAAAACGAGTTTCCAAAGCGAGGTATACGCTTCGGAATACATAACTCTCGACGAGGTGGAGGAAAGATCCGCTTACAGCTTCTTTAAGGAAAAAATAGCGAGCTTTGATATCGAAAAAGTGAACGTCAGGGGCGAAGAGGTAGTGCTCGAGGTCTCAAATGCGCTTTTAGGCTACACGCTCGACCAAGACATAACGCTGAACGCTTTTGCGGCGCTGAACGAGGACGGGTCGATAACCTTTATCCCCGACCCTGCGTATATGTATGGAATACCCGTGATAGCGAAAAATCCCGAGCACCTCACCTTTGACATAAACGGCAAAGAGGTGATGATGGACAGCTTCGCAGCGGTTTGTACGAACATAGATGAGGAGGGCGTCGCCGGAGTGTTTGAAAACCGCGGTAACGGCTTCATTTACGCGAAGGTCCAATTCGGCGGTCTTGACGTGAATTACGATTTCGATTCGGGCTATCAATGCGGCGCGGATATTTACAAAATAACGCCCATAACGGACGACGTTGAGGGAGCGCTGAGCAAGACGTTCACAATGGACGATAACCCCGACAAAAACCCCGCGATGACCGAGGTGTATAACGCGGTAATGGATAACCTCGATACTTTTTACAAGGAAACCACCCACGGCATTACTCTGCTCGATCTCGATTTCGACGGCACTCCCGAGCTGCTGGTTTCGGACGTTGCAGAGCGCGACACAAGTGAATATGTAAAAATCGGCGCGGACGTTTCGGTCTACCGTATCGAGAACGGAGGGCTGAAATATATCGACACTTTCCCAAGCGCGCATATCGTCGTTTACGACATATACAACTCTCTCGGGCTTAAAACGCTCCCCGACGGGACAAAGGGCTGGTTCTCCACCTCGTATTACGGAGAGGATTTCGTGTACCGCCTTGTGGGCGACAAGCTGGAAAAGACCGATATTCTGACAAAAGAAATAAAAAGCGAAACTCCCTTGGACGATAACGGCAACTTTTCTTACGAATACGATTATTATTTTATGGGAGAGCTTATCGTGCCCACGGTCATTCACGAGGATATTACCGGACAGGAGGGTCCCGTGTCCGATACTCACCTTGAATGGAACGGGTTGTACTCTTACTGGGGCGAGATGTGGGAGCTGATAGGAATGATACGTGAGGACTACTGCTCGGATATTACCGAAACGCATGGTCTTTACAGCGAATGGCTAAGCCCTTACGCTCATATAAAAGGCTGGAATCCCAGTCTTACGGAAAGATATTCTCCTACCGAGCGCGAGCTTTCCTACAATATAGCGTACATGGTGGACAGCTATTATCTGGGCGAGTACAACACCGCGAGCCAATCCTATGAATACAGATTTTTGGGAGATTACGCCAAGCCCGTTATCTATCTCTACCCCGAAACGGAAACCGAGGTTTCAGTCAAGGTGGAGCTGCCCGAGGGCGAGCTGACCTGCGCTTACCCCGATTACGGAGACGGCTGGAACGTGACGGCGCTTCCCGACGGAACGCTTTACGACAAGGACGGCAACGAGTACTACTGCCTTTACTGGGAGGGCGAGGGAAGCGCCGTTCTCGAAGCGGGCAGGGGTTGGTGCGTCGCGGGCGAGGATTCAGCGGCGTTCCTGCGCGAAAAACTGCTTGAGATAGGGCTTACCGCGAGAGAAGCGAACGAATTTATCATCTACTGGCTGCCCGAGCTGCAAAAGAGTCCCTACAACGTGATAACCCTCCACACCGAGGATTACGCGCGAAGCGTTCCTTTGACCGTTTCGCCCGCGCCCGACAGCGTTATCCGTGTGTTTATGACGTTTGAGCCGTGCGATGAGTTTGTGGAAATACCGCCGCAGGTACTCCCGCACTACGAGCGGAACGGGTTTACGCTGGTGGAATGGGGCGGAAGCCACTGCGAAGCGGTAGGGCGGTAAATAAACGGGCGTGATTTTCGCATAATAAAGGGCAGGAGCGTACGTGCGCTCCTGCTTTTCGATAATGATAAAAAAGTCGTGCGCAAGCGCGAATATATATTAAAATAAAAGAGGGTGACAGAAAGCCGCTGTAAGCCAAAATCCCATTACAATCCGAGCATGAGTTTTTCTCAAGTCTTTGAGCTGTCAACACAGAGCGAAGTATTGGCGGTTCAGAGGACTATTAACAGCTTGTAAAGCAAGTTATTGCACTGAGGAAAATTTTTTAGAATAAGTGCATAAAATTTGAAAAACCCCTTGACAAAAAAATATTGGTGTGGTATAATTTATATGCTGTTCTAAAGACAGCAGGTTGCCGTAAGGCTATAATGCGTTTTGCGCCTGCCGAGGAATGGGATATCGAAGTATTCGCAATATGGAATTTTCGTGCCCTTTCCGAAAACGGAAAGGGATTTTTATTTCCCCGCTTTGAAACAGCAAAAATTCTGAATAAGGAGTGAATTTAATGCCAAGTCAAAGCATACTCGCTCAGAAGCAGCAGTTTGTCGCGGATCTTGCCGAAAAGCTCAAGAATGCCGCGGGCGGCGTTCTGGTTGACTACAAGGGTATCTCCGTTGAAGAGGATACTCAGCTTCGTAAGGAGCTGCGTGAAAACGGCGTGGATTATTTTGTTGTCAAGAACACACTGCTCAAGCGTGCCTGCGAGGCAGCGGGCATTGAGGGTCTGGAAAGCGCATTCAGCGGTACTACTGCCATCGCGCTCTCCGCAGAGGATATCATTATCGCCCCCAAGCTGCTGTACAAAAAGGCTGAAAAGTCCGACGGCAAGTTCTCTATCAAGCTTGGATTTGTTGACGGCAAGGCTATCAGCAAGGAAGAGGTTGAGGCTTACGCTAAACTGCCGAGCAAGGAGACCCTGCTTTCTCAGCTGGTATTTATGCTTCAGTCTCCGATACAGCGTCTGGCTATCGCCATCAGCGAGATCGAGAAGAAGCAGTCCGAGGGCGAGGCTACCGCTTAAGGCAATCGCGGCTTGACCGCGGCGCGGCATAGACCGTGAAAATGGCTGCCCAGCGCGGGTGCGCGGGTAGGAAATAACATATTATATGGAGGAAATTAAAATGGCTTCTGAGAAAATTTTAGCTATGATTGAAGAAGTTAAGACTCTGTCTGTTCTGGAGCTTAACGAGCTGGTAAAGGCACTTGAGGAAGAGTTCGGCGTATCCGCTGCTGCTGTTGCTGCTGCTCCCGCTGCTGGCGGCGCTGCTGCTCCTGCTGCTGAGGAGAAGAGCGACTTTGATGTTGTTCTCACTTCCTTCGGTGACGCTAAGATGGCTGTTATCAAGGCTGTCAAGGATATCTGCGGTCTTGGTCTGAAGGAGGCTAAGGAGCTGGTTGAGGCTGCTCCTAAGGCTATCAAGGAGGGCGTTGCCAAGGCTGAGGCTGAAGAGCTTAAGGCTAAGCTGGAAGAGGCAGGCGCTAAGATCGAGCTTAAGTAATTTGCTTGATTCAGATCGAATACCCCCGGGATCTTCCGGGGGTATTTTGCTGTTCAAGAGCGCTTTGGGGTGTCTGCAAACCTTGAAAAGATTGAATATGTGATGCAAATTTTTTGTTTAAAAACCCATGGGTATACTGTATGTATTTCAAGTATTTGTCACGAAATAATCGGAAATTCTGATACAAAATTCGCTTTTAAGATGGCGTGCAAATACTTTCTATCTGTTTTCGTCAACAAGATTGCTTATCCACACACCTTTTTTGATAAGAATGTATCCTATCGTTACTTTTATAAAGTCTGCGGACTGAACTATAGCGAAAACCGCGAGAATGGGCAGAGAGGTAAGGCTGCACAGCAGAGCCGCTGCAGGTACGGCAATGATCCATGTGAACACGCTGTCGAACAGAAACGTGACAAGCGTTTTGCCCCCGCTTCGCAAGGTGAAGTACAGCGCGTTGAGAAATCCTTGAAGCGGAAAGAACAGTGCCGTTATAACAATAAAGAAGGTCGCATAGCTCCGCACTTCCTCTGTGGTATCATAAAGGCTTGGGAAAACTCCTGCGATTGATATAAGGATAACTGTAAGAATGAAAGAAACCCCGCCCGTAAACCACATCATGCGAAACGCCTCTTCCTTCGCGTCCTTATACCGCGAAGCGCCGAGCGTCTGTCCTATAAGTATACCTACCGCGTTTCCCAAAGCGATGAACACCACGTTAAGAAGATTACACAGCGCGTTGGATATGTTCAATCCAGCCACTATATCCAGCCCGCGCCTTGAGTAGCACTGCGTAAGCGCCGCCATTCCGCCCGCCCACAAAAACTCGTTAAAGAATATCGGAAGGCTTTTTTGAATGATTTTGGGAGCTATGTCGCGCGGAACACGCATCGTTTTGTACAGCCCGACAACAAAGTCGTGCTTTTTCCGCATTATAAATGTAATAGTTATCACTATCAGCATTTCCGCTATTCTGGATATGACCGTCGCGAGTGCCGCTCCCTCTACTCCCATCTGCGGAAAACCGAATTTTCCGTATATAAGAAGATAGTTCCCCACAACATCGGTCGCCACTGAAACAATCCCCGCAGCCATAGGCATCAGCGAAGCTCCTGTTTCACGCAGGCTTCCAGCGTATATCTGGGTCAGAACAAAGGCGGGAAGTCCCCACAGCATTATTCCGAGATAGCTTTTTGCGTGCTCCATCGTAAGCACAGGGTCAATATCCTTGCTTTCTCCCCTAAGATAAAGGTCAATCAGAAATTCTCCTCCGAAAATAAATGCGCAAAGCCCTAAAACAAGTACTCCCAGACCTATCATATGCTTTATTCGCACTGTGCTTTGAAATCCCTCTTTGTTTTTCTGCCCGTAGTACTGTGCGCCGTATATCCCCGGTCCAGAAAGTCCGCCGAAAATCGCCAGATTAAACACAAATATAAGCTGTCCTGCGATAGATACCGCAGTGATAGCTTCTGTTCCGAGCTTTCCTACCATAACATTGTCTACCAGGCTTACCGCGTTGGTTATGCCGTTTTGTATCATCATTGGCACCGCCAGCGATATAGCGCGCCTGAAAATCTGATTATTTTTCATATCTTCTCCTGACCTTAATTTGAAGTTTCCCGCATTGTTAAAAAGCTTTGTGCGGGTGTTAATCTTGTCAATGATTTGAGCTATTTGGCTGAAAAATTAGAAATTGTGCTTGACAAATTAATGAGTTCGTTTGGGCGTTTTTGGAAGGCTAAATTGGTATTCCGTCATGCCGAAACATTATTTTACCATATTCCCGACAAGATGTCAATACCTGTCGGAAAAATCTGAGAATTATTAAAACTGGTATTATTAAATAGCGGTAAATTGGATATTGAGATACTTCCAAAAACGATTATAATATAAACATAAAAGAAAATTAAAGACATATCAGGGAGATTAAACAATGAAACAAAATAAAATCAATTCGGACAACAAACTGCTTATGATCTGTATGACGGCGATGTTCGCGGCGCTCATATGTGTGGCAACGATGGTTATACAGATTCCCTCGCCGCTGGGCGGTTATGTGAATTTCGGTGACTGCTTTATACTTGTAGCGGCGTGGGTTCTCGGACCTGTCTACGGATTTGCGGCGGGCGGCATTGGCTCGGCGCTTGCCGACGCTTTAACCGGATACGCGCACTATATCCCGGGCACATTTGTAATCAAGGGTCTTATCGCGGTCATGGCGGCGCTTATTGTTCACGCTTTTATAAAGCGCGCGGAGAAATTCAAGCTTGCAGGCTACGCTGTCGGCGGAGCTGTTTCGGAAATATGGATGATAGCAGGCTACTATCTTTATGCAGCTGTGTTTCTTGGCAAAGGGTTTGCGGGAGCTTGGCTGAGTGTGGGCGGAAATGCGGTGCAGGGAGTTTTTGGTGCGATAGTTGGCGTAGCTCTTATCCAAGTTATTGTCAGGACAAAAATCCTGCGTAAGTTTGGCGGATATGCGGCATGATAATAACCTGACTTTAAGATTTAAATGTGGATTTTTGCGATGATTTTGTGAGGTAAAAGGTAAACTATTGCGAGTATAAAAAAACTGACAGCCGCGGCATACTGGAGACAGCATGCCGCGGCTATCAGTAATCAGTTTAAGATTGACATAAGCCGCTTTTCGCTTGCGTTGGAGTAGTTTACTACATAAACTTGTTCACTATCGGCGGGTGTGGTATCGTTCCCGTAATATTCACGAATAGATCTGATGGTTATGCCGCAAAGTGCGCATTTTTCCCTGACTTCGGTATTGTCGGTTTTTATTGTGAAATGAAGTCCTGCGTTTTCCTCGTTTACTGTCACAGAATCCCCGAAGCTCTCCATAAGCTCCAGAACAAGCTCCCTTATGCGGCGGTAGCGCTTTTTGGAGCGGTTGATGTGGCGCTCAAAATACCCTTCGGAAATAAACCGCGCCAGCGTGTATTGCTCAAAGGCAGGAACGGAGCAGGAATAGAATCCCATGCGCTCCTGCCAGCGTTCGTAAAGACCTTCGGGAAGGCACATATAGCTTATTCTGACTGAGGGTGCGATAGTCTGTGAGAAGGTGTTGACATATATCACGCGTCCGCCGTCGTCCATTCCAAACATAGCAGGCAGCGGTCGACCGCTCCAACGAAATTCACTGTCGTAATCATCCTCTATTATAAAGCGCTCTTTACGCCCGCTCTTAGCCCATGTAATTATTTCGCGACGGCGCGATATGGGCATTACGGTTCCCGTAGGGAAGTGGTGGGCGGGAGAGATGTGAGCCACAGAAACGCCGCTTTCTTCCAAAGCCTTAACATCCATTCCGCAGTCGTCCATGGCTATAAGCTCGCTCCTTACGTCGTTCAGCCGATAGATTTCTATTGGTTTGCGGTATCCCGGGTTTTCCGTGCCGTAGCTGTGCTCCCGTCCAAGAAGCTGTATAAGCAGATTATAGAGATACTCGGTGCCTGAGCCGATTATTATGCGCTCGCTTGGCACGTAAAATCCGCGGACGCGGTAGAGATAATCTGAAACGGCAGAGCGAAGCTCCGCTGCGCCTCCGTTGGGTATGGGCTGTAAAAGCGCGGTTCCTTTTTCAAGAAGCACCGATCTCATAAGCCTTGCCCAAACTGTGAACGGAAAGCATTCGGCGGATTCAGTTATTGTCGGAGCGGCGCTCTCATCTTTTTCGGCAGCCTTTTCACCAAGACGAGAGCCGCCCTTAAGATGCGAATCGTTCTCATTTCGGGCGGCTTCGTCAAAACAAGTGTTTCCGCTAAGGCGCGACAGCGGTATTATCTCGCCGTTATACTGCACAAAGTATCCGCTTTTTTCCGCAGCCCTGACATATCCTTCAGCTATAAGCTGCGCATAGGCGTTTTCCACGGTTATAAGGCTAACTCCAAGCTGCTCAGCAAGCCTGCGCTTTGACGTCAGCTTTTCGCCCGTGCAAAGCCGCCCCGTAAATATATCGCGCTTTATATTTTCGTAGATCTGTTGATATAAGCTTATCTTAAGTTCCCTGTTTATCTCAATCATAATTTTTACCCTGCCATGTGTCAAGTTCACGCTGACGTTTGTCAATTCCGCCAAGCACAGAAATTTTATCGGCGCTCCACATCGGGGCAGCAAGAGCGGCTTTGTCACCGTCACCCGTAACACGCTCTATTACCGTTTGCGGAGGAATAAGCTCAAGCTGCCGCACAACTATGTCAATGTATTGCTCCTTTGTCAAGGGAGTATATCCACCGCTTTCGTAAATTTTATGGAGCCGTGTTCCGTGTATGACATGAAGCAGATGTATTTTTACTCCGTCGGGACGAAGCTTTCCAAGCCTCTGAGCTGTTTCAAGCATCATTTCCACATTTTCATCAGGCAGCCCGTTGATTATATGCACACAGACCCTGACACGTTCGCGCAGAAGCGAATACCCAGCAAGAAAGTCCTCATAGCTGTGACAGCGGTTTATCTTTTCGGCGGTGGCGTCGTGGACAGTTTGCAGCCCAAGCTCCACTGTAACAGGAATGGGCAGGGAGGCGAGAAACCGAACAGTTTCCTCATTTATACAGTCCGGTCTTGTTGCTATGGCAAGTCCGAATGCTCCCGCGTTTATAAGCTCGGTATACACTTTTTCAAGCTCCGGAAAAGGAGCGTAAGTGTTGGTGTGCGCCTGAAGATAAGCGATTATTTTCGCGTTTGGGTATTTGGCGCGGATTCGCAGTTTCTCACGACGGAATTGCTCCGCGGGGGTAAGTGCGCCGTCCGTGAAATATCCGCTGCCTCCTGCGCAGAAGATACAGCCGCCGCGCCCCTTGCTACCATCGATATTGGGACAGCTGAAGCCTGCGTCTATGGCTGCCTTGAACACCCTGCTGCCATAGGTGTGCAGATTATGGTAATAAAGCGTGTGGTAACGCTTGTTATCTTCAGAGTATTTAAAGCGATACATAACAGCTCCTTTATTCGGTTATTTCAACGGCGCTTCCATCAAACATAACGACTGCCTCGTAATAGCCGTCACCCGTAATGCGCGGCGGGCAGACCTTGAAGCCATCGGTCGCGAGGCGTTCTGCAAGCGTGTCAACGCAGTCTTTTCCGCCTACAGAAAAGGCAATGTGCGAATATCCAAGTGAAATTTGAGGGCTATCGGGCAGACCCGGTCGGTTCATTATCTCAAGCCGAGCCCCTTCGCCGAAAGAAAGGAAATATGACGTAAAACCCGTTGCGGCGTTGTGGTATTTCTCACCCGCAATTGCACCGAAATATTTTATAAAGAAATTACGCGCTGCTTCAAGATCTGTTACGTAAAGGGCGGCGTGTTCGATTTTCATATTTGTTACAATGCTCACGTAATGTAGCATAACTCCTTTTTAATTTTGTACAGTTTTCGCACCGAATCCCGTTGCTTTAAAACTATATGCGGCAATATTGCGCTGCGGATACGTCCTCGTACGATATTATTTTAAACCTATCGTGTAAAAAAGTCAATACAATTTTAAAAAAGTGCTTGACTATTTGGCTTATAAAGTATAAAATAGACATACAGAGCCGCGGTCTGCACTTTGCGGCTGTGGGAAATGGTTGACAAGGCAGTGGTGAAGCATTTCGCGCTAAGTTTTTTTAAGAGACAGAGAGTGATTCATGAGGGTTAATGAATATGTAAGCGGAGCGGTCCAGCGGCAGTTTTTACATTACCCTAAAGAGACATTTTGCCGAAGCACACTTCAGGATAACTAAGGCTTTGCGCTGCTGCCAAGCAGTATAATAAGGTGTTTTGCGTAAAACTTTGAATAGTGCGTTGGAGTGGAAAAATATTAAACAAGGAGCCAAGATGAACGTATACGGAATGACGCAGCATGCGCTGGAGCTGTATTTTGAGGGGATAGGGGAAAATCCGTTCAAGGCAGGTCTGGTGTATGATGGTATATATAAGAAAGGTATCAGGGCGTTTGCGGAGCTTGGTTTTGCGGACAGGATAACCCAACAAATGGAGCGGGATCTTAAATTTGTGTTGCCAGAGGTCGTGGAGTCGTCGGACGGAGGCGACGCCGCAAAGCTGCTGTTGCGCCTTGAGGACGGGGAGTATGTTGAAACAGTGCTTATGCGCCAGAAGTTTGGCGACGTGCTGTGTGTTTCCACGCAGGTGGGCTGCAATATGGGGTGCGCTTTTTGTCAAAGCGGACGGCTGAAAAAACGCCGCGATCTTTCAGCGGGAGAGATAGTGGGGCAGGTAATGTCGGTAAAGCGCAGCATAGGTTCGGAGATTGGCGGTGTTTCGGTCATGGGCATTGGCGAACCGTTTGACAATTTCGGGGCTGTGAAAGATTTCTGCGAAATAGTTTCCGCTGATAAAGGGCTTGCCGTAGGTCGCAGACATATCACGGTATCCACCTGCGGAATTGTGCCCAAAATATATGAATATGCTGCATTTCCGAGCAGCTATAATCTGGCGATAAGTCTTCATGCACCAAACGATGAGCTTCGCAGCAGAATAATGCCAGTAAACAAAGCTTATTCTTTGTCGGAAGTTTTATCGGCGGCAGAGCATTTTTCGGAAAAGACAGGCCGAAGAGTTACACTGGAGTATGTTATGCTGGGCGGTGTCAATGACCGTCCCGAACACGCTGAGCAGCTTGCAAGGCTTATCGGCAGCCGCAGCTTTTACGTTAATATTATTCCCTACAATCCCACCGATAACGGTTTTAAAAAGAGTGCTCCCGAGGATATTGCAATTTTTTATGATATTCTTAAAAAGAACGGCGTTGTTGTTACAAGGCGCAGGGAGTTCGGGGCGGGTCTTAAGGCGGCTTGCGGGCAGCTTCGGGCGGATTATTTGTGAAGCAAAATTGTGAAATTGCTTCATTCAGCATAACGATCTGCTCAACTGCTCTATACATATCCTGCAGCACACAAACGCAACCCTGCTCATAGCGAGCGGCACGCCTATCAAAACAGTGTCCAAACGCCTGGGGCATTCCAACGTTTCAACCACCGGCAACATTTACACACACGCGATACAGTCCGCAGATGAGGCAGCAGCTATTCTATCACCGGTTAAACCATACAGCATTCAAGCACTCCCGAAAGCAGAAAAGAAAAGACGGCGAACCGTTCAAGGATCGCCGCTCGATTTTAGTTGAATTTTTCTTGTAGTGGGCAAATAGTGGTCAAAAGGCTGTTTCAATGGTGTTTCCGTCGTATAAATAAAACTGCCGCAAATCCTTTAGGAGTGCGGCTTAACGGTATGGCAGGGGCAGAAGGACTTGAACCCTCGACATACGGTTTTGGAGACCGTCGTTCTACCAACTGAACTATACCCCTAAATATTGGTGCGCCAACAGGGACTCGAACCCCGGACCGACCGGTTATGAGCCGGTTGCTCTAACCAACTGAGCTATTGGCGCATTTATTAATTGTTAGTAATTAGGTGTCGTACTGAAATCTTAAATATCAGCAAAACTGACATAACCAATTACTATAATGGTGACCCGTGCGGGAATTGAACCCACGATTCCACCGTGAAAGGGTGGTGTCTTAACCACTTGACCAACGGGCCATATGGTAGCGGCAGTCGGATTTGAACCAACGACACCCTGGGTATGAACCAAGTGCTCTAGCCAACTGAGCTATACCGCCATACAAACATCTACAAAGCCGTAACTCTGCGACTTAATAATTATATCACTTTACGCATAATTTGTCAATACCTTTTTTAAAAATTTTAAATTTTTTTATCTTTTCTCAAAGATTTTTGAATAATTCCTGGCAAACAGTCATCTGACGTGAAAATGACATAAAACCGAAAAGTTTCTGGCAACCTTTTGGGCATGATCTTAATGCATTTTCAGCATTCTATTTGTAAATCACAACCGCTGCAATGTCATAGTCATTGCAGCGGTTGTTGTATAAATATGTGACGTTTTCCGCAGAGATTAGCAATACTTCCGTCCGAATCTTGATTCGGAGCATTATCGGTTAGCTTATTACGCTTTTTCGACCACGTCGGCATCTTCGTTGGAGTGTTCAGCCTCTCGTTCTGCCTTAAGTCTGGAAGAAAGCGCCTTTGAGTTATCATCGAACCATTTTGCTGCAAGCAGCGGTGTGAGGATTATATCCATAACCTCCTCGTTGCCGTCGTGAACGTTTCCGCCGAACGCTCCCCGTTCATCCGCGGCTGCCTCGCAGATGTCATATGTGAATTGCGGATGGTATTTTATGCGGCAGTAAAGGAATTCCGCAGGTATCTTTTCTATCAGAGATATCTCTTCCAGCCATAGGAACGGTGACATTCCGCCTATGCTGATATCGTCTATTATCCAGCCGCCCGCCGCGTTTGCGTCGTTCGAGCAGAGGTACAGCGAGAAGTTAAATTTCTGTTCCTTTTCGCCGTTAAGCATTTCAATGGTAAAATTCCTCATCACAAAGCTGTTTATCACGTCCGTTTCGTATCCGCAGCAGGGGCAGACGCCGCCATATCCGAACAGCTTTGCGTTTATATCACGAGCAAAATAATTTCTGTAACCCTTTTTAGTCTTATAGTCGGCAATTCTTGTTACCTCTCCTCGCAGGAAGTCAAATTCACTGCGGGTGATGGTAGGAATAGGCTTAAAGTAGTACGGTATTTGGTCAAGCAGTACAAGATTCGGCTCCTCTGTGCTGGAGAAAAGCGACCTTAGAACATTTTTGTTTTCTCCCGTAAGCAGGAACTCCACGAACCCAGCAAACACAGGCTTAGGTGCTCCGTCGCGCAGTATAACGAACCTGTCGGCTTTCTCTTTATCGTCGTTATCCAGCTTTTCCGAGATATCAACGATTTTCAGCAGCTTGTTGCTTTTATCAATCAGAGCCAACTTGTCCAGTCCCAAATCGCATACAAATACTTTTGCAAGCAGCGTATCAATCTTCTCCGCCGTGCCGCTCTCAGGCAGTGCCGCAAGTATTTCCTCGGAGTCAAAGCTGTAACGCGCGGGGGTATAGGGGAAGTCAAACATGCGGTTAAGGAACAAACCGCTGTCGATAAGCGCGTAAACGTCTCCGACTATCTCAAGCAGGTCGGCGTTGGTGATGTTGGAGGGTATCATGAACTGCTTTCCATAAGCTGAGAAGCGATAGCGCTTGTTGATATCCAACGCAAGTGTGACTTCACCGCCCTGACCCTTTATCTCACGCAGGAAAGTCATTACGTCCTTTCCGTTGGTAAAGGAGTTCATAAACAGTGTTACGACCTGATTGTATATCTGGTGATTTTCAAATCGCATTTCGTGAGCCGCCAGAACGTCGTAAGCCTTTTTGAAGTTTCCAATATTTATTTTGGATATTTCAAACTGAATTGTGGTGGCGCCGGCGGTTATAACAAATTGGAAGTACTTCATGGCTATGCGGTAGCTTTCACCAAACATTTCGTCTATTATTCGGAAAGCCTCTTCAAGCGCGTTTTCGTCCGCAACAGCGCCGTTTACGATACATTTTTCCAGCTTGCGCCCGATAATGCTCTTAAAGCCAAGCCCTAAATCATAATCGTTTATCTGGCGGTTTCCGTCGGAGGACATAAAGTAGGTATTTTCTCCGCAGCAGAATGCGTACAAAAACTCGCTGCCCTCGTCATCCGAGGCGAGATCGCCCCAGTTGTACCGCGCCAGCAAAACATGGTTGGAGTCGATGTCATACCACTTGTTAAGCTGCTCTATATCGTCAAGCAGCATCTTAGCTGCCGAGCCATCCTCATGCTCCTGCTTTGATACCTCGCTGCGCTCGGTAAATATACCGTTTTCGCGCAGCTCCGCAAAGGATACCAGTTCCTCGCTGTCAGGCATAAGCAGGGAAATACCGTCGCAGAATTTTTCCTTTAGCCCGCTGACAAGTGTGCTGGTGTTGATATAGTTGTAGAAAAATTCAAAAACATACTGCTTTGGGCGTAGTATATAGCGCTCGGGATTATCCTTTCTTGCTGTAAGCTCCAGCACGAACAGCCGTTTGTATTCCTCAACGACGCGCATGATGCCGCTTTCAATTTTTGAAGATACCTCTTCAAGGCAATTGTGGCGTATTCCCGCGCGGTTATTGGTTATGTAGCTGTTGGGAACGCTTACGAAAAAGGCGGAAAGCTGCTCCTGAATAAATTTTTGACTGTTAGCTCTGACAAGACCTGTCAGCTCAAAGGTGGAAAAGTAGTTGTATTTTGACATCATCACCTTAGCTGCTTCGCGCTTCGCGCCTGACACAGCATAGGGAATAAGGTATACAAACCCGTCATGCTCCGCATAGATAAAGTCCGCAACGCTCTTCCCGTTTTCTGAAAAGCGTATCTTGGTAACAGAATTTTCATCCTTCCGGTATTCCTGTATCTTATACACTACCTCCGGTTTGCCGTAGTTGATTATTGCAATATTAAATGTGCGTGAGGGACATTCCTCCTCATCGCTGCTTTTCAGATGCTTTTTTCTAATAAATGCGAAGCAAAGCTCCACAAGGTTAATATAATCTCCCTTTTTTGAGGTCAGCGTAACCAAATTTTCATGCAGCTTCTGCTGATCCGCTTCGTCCAGCGAGAAAACGACTTCGGTATGCTTGAACATGGGCGCGGTAAGGTCAAGCTCTCTTACCTTAAGAGTGCCCTCGTCGTTTACAACACGCAAGGAATAGTTGTTGGAGCGCATTTTGAACCAATCAACGTTCGCAAAGACGCTTTTCGCGCCAAGACCAAAGCGGCCCTCGCGCTCTGAAATGCCCTCGTTTCTGCCCACCGAAAGATAGTAGAACACCTGTTCCAAGCTGAATCCCGTTTCATTGTAGGTCAGCTTTACTTGTCCCTCGTCAAGGAATTCTATCATCACTTTGATGTCGCTGCTGTCGTAATCACAGCCGAAAACGTTCTGCAGCAGCTCGCGCATAATGGATTCTCTCGGGTAATCCTGCATCATACCCGTTACATTTATCGCGCCTCTGCCGGCGTACATATTGTTAAAATACTGCTTGAAAGGCTCACTGTCGACTTCGCGTGAGCTGAGCTTTTCCTGAATATCCGCAAGAACGGCATTCATACCCTCTTTATCGTTGGCGGTGTGTCGTTCAAAAAAGTCGCCAAGCAGCTTTTCCACAGCCTCATAGCTTAAGCTCATACAATTTTGCCTCGTTTCTCCGTACGGTGCTTTTGTTTAGTATACGATCCCCCCGCACGGTCGGGGTGTTTACGGTATCAATTGGTTTTTGCCGCGCCATTGCGGCAGCTGTTTCTAATTACATTCCGTCGTTAAATATTTTAACAAAATCCTTGAAAGATCGCTGTGAATCCCTTTCGCGCACTCTATATCGCCATATTCCGAAAAGAACGGAGTATTTCACACAGTCGGGCAGCTCATTCACTTGATTTTTAACTGTCAGATGATATCCTTTGCTGTCGTGCATGGCATCAATCTCCGCCTTTGCTTCCGCAAGTCCGTTCAGAGCCTCTGATGCAAACGGTTGGGATTTGTAGCTTTCATCCTCAAAGCCTCGCGCCATATCGGTCAGCGTTTCCGAGGGCAGCTTTTCGAGCCTGCCGTCACGTATCACGCAAAGTCCGTCTAATGCTTCTATCGCCTCGGAGATCTCGCTTTCAGAAGAATCCTCCGTCAGCCCGAACAGCTTGTACAGCCTTTCCAGCAGCCCCTGTGCGAACTCCGCGAGCTGCTTGCTGTTGGAGATATCCTTTGCTCCGAGATGTATATATTCGCACTTTACTCTCTTTATAAGGTCAAAACAGCTGTCAACCTCAACGGCGAAGCTATAAATATATTTAAGGTCGCTTATTACGCTGTTAAGGCTCTTTCCCTTGTCGGGAATATCCAGCAATATATTTCTTGTGGGAAGTTCCCCGCAGAAACCGCTTTCTATGCCGCCATACAGCACCTTGTCAAGCATCCGCGAGTCAAAAAGACCATTTCCATCGCGGAATATGATAAACTGCCTATCCGCCTCACGCGCCGAGCCGTGACGCGTCATTCTTCTTTCAAGAAGCGCCGCAGAGGAGGGAAGCTCGTAATTTATAATGCAGTCTATCCTGTCCAGACCTTCTCCGACGGCTCCCATGCCGTCCATACCGATTATGATTCTTGGGTATACAGTGCTGTCGTCAACGCGGAATTTTCTCTTGATATCCTCCGCGCGGAAAAGCTCACCTTTGGCGGCGCGTATTATGCCATCGTTATTGTACACACAGCTAAGCGCTTTTTTAAGAAAATCCACGGTGTTTTTATCGCAGCAATATATGATAGCTCGGCGATTCTCCTCTTTAAGGATGTCGTCCATCAGGTTAAGAAAGCTGTCCAGCTTCTTGTCAAACGCCCGAAGATCCTCAACATCAGAGCGGGTGTAGACGCTTTTCTGATAAACGCGCTTGTACGCTTCACAGTCGTATTCCTCAAAAATATTGCCGCCGTAGCGATATACGGGATTTCCCGTCAGCAAATCTACCTTTCTGCGCAGACTGCTCACCGTGTCTGAGTTAAAGCTGTAATCGCAGAAAGATATGTTTCGCTTAAGTTCGCCGATGTATACACGCTTGTCAAAATATCTCATCGCTGCGCAGTCCTCGTCAAACTCTGAAACCACCATGCCGAACGCCAGATATTTTGTCTGCTCTGCCAGCGATTCGTCCTTTAAGATACCCGAGATAAGCGCTGCCAGACGGCTGCTGTCTTCGTCGTTCTTTGCGGGGAATGGAGCGGTAACAAGCAGCTTTTCGCTTTTCCAGCTGATATTCTTTCTATAATAATCGTAGTCGGGGACAGAGGCATTCTGCTCCTCGTCGATTATTATCAGATCCCACACAAAGTTGTCTCCTGCCTTTGTCTTCAGTACGTTCTTTCCTGCAAGAGCCTCCGAGGACATCAGAAAGAGGTTAGGACAGCTTTCGCTGAAAAATGCCAGAGCATCGGGTGCCTCTGTGATGATCTTGAAATCCGCGCCAATTCCCGTTGTAAGTATTCTGTACCAGCCGTACAGCTCCATGCTTGAAGTTATCAGAAGTATGTTGGGGTTTTCTTTCTGCTGCAGCACATCATAGATACAAAGCCCCGCCTTTGTCAGCTTTTCCGAGCCAAACTCTCCGCATATCACCGCAAAGCCGAATTTGCGCAGCTTTTCAGCCGCCGCAAGGTTGACCGCCGACAGCTCCATTCCCTCCAAGGGTATCCACTTGATATCGCCCAATTATATCGCACCTCCGTGTCAGATAAATGTTAGGGGTGAACCTACCCATTTACAGTCATCTGAAATCTATTTATATTCATTATACAACAAAATCCGAATTATTACAAGTTATTCAAGGCATATAGATATTAAAAATAATCAATACCATTTTTGTGAATAATGCACAAAAGAAATCCTTTACAAAGTGCTTTACTTTTGGTGAAATAAATGATAAAATAATATAAGTGATTACTGCGGCATTGGGGCGTTTTTGAGAATGCATTCCACAGCTGCTTTAAATGGAAGGAAATCAAAATATGACAGAAACAGAACTTAAACAGGCAATATGCGACGTCGGACACAGGCTGTGGCAGCTTGGATTTGTCGCGGCAAACGACGGAAATATCTCCGTAAGGCTTCCCGATGGAAATTTTCTGGTAACTCCTACGGGGACAAGCAAGTCAAGCCTCAGACCCGAAATGATAATTAAAATGAACGCCAAAAACGAGGTGGTGGAGGAAGCCTCTGGCTATAAGCCCACGTCGGAGTTCAAGGTTCATCTGCGCTGCTATGAGGCACGTCCCGAAGTGAACGCGGTCGTTCATGCGCACCCTCCCACCGCTACGGGTTTTGCCATTGCGCATATACCTCTTGATGACTATACCATGCCCGAGGCAATAATTTTTCTGGGCTGCGTGCCTATCGCTCCATATGATACCCCCGGTTCGCAGGGCGTTGCGGACAATATTCTGCCCTATCTTGAAAATCACGATACCATACTAATGGAAAACCACGGCGCACTGACCGTGGGTATAGATATAACACAGGCATATTATCGCATGGAAACGCTGGAGCACTTCGCAAAGGTAAGCCTTGTGGCAAGGCAGCTTGGCGGCGCAAACGATCTGCCCATGGAAAAGATAGAGGAATGCTGTGAGCTTGCAAAGGGATTCCCGATCAGACATCCGGGATACAGAAAATATTCCGCTCAGAAGTAGGCGTTTGGAGAAAACAGAATGGAATAGGCTCGGCGGAGTCGGCGCGTTTTCATGTCTTTTATACCTGAAATCGTCCTTCTTCCAAATCGGAGGTAATTATGTCTAAAACTGTTTTAGTATTCGATTTCGGTGCTTCGAGCGCCAGAGCTATGCGCTGCATGTTTGACGGGGGCAGGCTGCTTCTGGAGGAAGTCCACCGCTTTGTTAACACTCCAATAAATGAAGCGGGACATCTTCGCTGGGATATTGATGAGCTTTTTGAGCAGATGAAAATAGGAATCAGCTTCGCCATGTTTAACGGAGGCTTTGACGCAATAAGCATTGACACATGGGGAGTGGATTTCGCGCTTATTGTGCGTGACGGTGAGATGCTGGAAAAACCTGTGCATTACCGTGACAGCCGCACCGACGATATGCCGCATGAGGTGGCGGGAATACTTCCCGCTGAGGCGCTGTTCATGCAGACGGGCGTTCTGCCGCAAAGCATAAACACCGTTTATCAGCTTGCTTATATAGTACGTCATGAACGCAACATGCTTTTCCGTGCGGAGCGTCTGCTGATGATGCCTGACCTGTTTGCGTACTTTCTTACGGGGGAGTGCCGCAACGAATACACCGAAGCCACCACATCACAGCTTATTGACCAGAAATCCAAGGGATGGAATCTTAAAATAATTGAAAGTCTGGGTCTTCCGAAGCTGATATTCTGCCCAATAATACGCCCAGGGGAAGTTTACGGCGGTCTTAAGGACGAGCTTGCAGTGGAATTTCGCTGCGAGAGAGTTCCCGTTATCGCCTGCCCGTCGCACGATACTGCCTCGGCGGTGCTTGCTGTGCCGAGTGAGCAGGAGCATTTCGTATTTATCAGCTGCGGAACGTGGGCGCTGTTCGGGACGGAGCTGAAACGCCCGATAGTGTCAAAAGAGGTAATGGAGCTTGGGCTGTCCAACGAGGGCGGCTATGGTGACACTGCCATTATGCTCAAAAACATCATGGGTCTGTGGCTTATACAGGAATGCCGCCGCTACTATAACAAGGACGGACTGGATTATACCTTTGCTTACTTAGAGCAGGCGGCGCGCGAGGCTGAGCCGTTTGTTAGCTTTATCAACCCTAACGACAGCTCATTTGTTGCTCCCGATAATATGCCGATTAAAATTCGGGAGTATTGCCGGAAAACCGGTCAGCCCATCCCCGAAAGCATGGGAGAGATACTGCGCTGCATTTATCAGAGCCTTGCCTGCGAGTTTGCGCTTACTCTTGAAAGCATATCCGAAATTACGGGCTTAAAATACGACAGGATACATATGATAGGCGGCGGCACAAAGGATAAGCTTCTGTGCGAGCTTACCGCGGACTGCTGCGGTATCCCAGCGGTGGCTGGTCCCACTGAAGCAACCGCTCTCGGAAACGGAATAGCTTCGCTTATCGCTCTTGGAGAGATAGAGAACGTAGCAGCGGCGCGTCGTATCATAATTGATTCGGGACTGACGCATACCTTTGAGCCGACAGAGCATGCGAAATGGCTTGAAGCGCTCAAAAATTACAGGAAAATTGTCACTTTTGGGTCCGGGCAATGCTGATATCAGCAGAAAAAGTTTTCACAATGTAATAATAAATAGGTAAAAGCGTTGTTTGCAAAGAGCAGCGTAACTTCCACGCAAGAAATTTTTATATAATGATCCCGACATGAATTTCGTGTCGGGATTTTTATGTCTAATTTCCATATAAAATACTCCGTTCTATTTCGGACAATCCCAGCATAGGATTAATTAACACAAAAGGCAGGGTAAAAGGACATAGTACGTTATGACTCTTACTACCCCCGAAAGGAGCGCTGTATGATTACGGCAAAAGGACAGGAAATACCGCTGAAAACCGCGGCGGCTAAAATAAGGCTTACGGGATTTCGCGGGGACTTGGCGGAAATACGCCTGAGAGCGGGGCGCAGGGCGGTGGCGGTTACCGCCGACGGCGCTATGCAGACCTGCTCAGAACCTTTCACTGCGGAGGATATTGCAAACTGCTTCGCGGAGCTTTGCAGATACTCCGTACACAGTTATACCAGCGAGATAGCGGAGGGATACATAACCCTTGACGGCGGTCACCGCGTGGGTATATGCGGAACTGCAGTGTTGAGAGATGGCAAAATTGAAACGTTGCGGGACATCTCATCGCTGAATATCCGTATCGCAAGACAGGTAATAGGCTGCGCAGAGGAACTGTGCGGCAGGATATTTGACCGTCCACACTCTTTGCTGCTGGCAGGGAAACCGATGTGCGGAAAAACAACTCTTCTCAGGGATATGACGCGTATTCTCGGAGAGCGGCATAAGGTAACGCTTATAGACAGCCGAAACGAAATTTCCGCATGCGTGAGGGGTACGCCCACGCTGGATATAGGGCAGCACACCGATGTTCTGTGCGGCTGCCCCAAGTCCGAGGGGATAATTCTGGCGCTGCGCTCTCTAAGCCCTGAAATAATAATATGCGACGAGATAGGACGGGATTACGAGGCAGTGGAGCAGTGTTTGTTCTGCGGGGTTAAGCTGATAGCCTCCGCTCATGCGGAGAGCGTCGCGGAACTTAAGCGGAGGAGCGGAATTTGCGGGCTGCTTCCCATGTTTGACTATACGGCAGTTATAGGGGAAAAGGGTCGTCTTATTGATATCCGCCGTTCGGAGGAATTGTAAATGAGAACCATACTTGCCTTGGCGGCATTTCTGCTTTGCTTTGCTTATGGAGCGCGTCAAAGTCTGCTTCTAAAGCGCCGAGCGGCATTTCTGGAGGAACTGTCGCGTATGCTGGGCGGATTTGAGATAGAAATACGCTTCGCCGCGCCTACTCTTGATATCCTGTGTGAAAAGGCGGAGGGTGGCTTTGCGGATATTCTGAGGGAGTGCTGCTGCGATAATGATATAAAATCCGCGTGGGAGCGTGCGTGCGGCAGACTCTGTGCGCTTCCGTACTGCCGCGCGGAGGAGAGCGAACTTATGCTTTCGCTGGGGCGCTCACTCGGAACCAGCGATATAAGCGGACAGCTGTCGCTGATAGGGCTTCATTCCGAAAAGCTGAACGCGCTCAGAAGGAGCGCAGCCGAGGAATCTGCGAAAAAAGGAAAGCTGTTTCGCTCCGTGGGCGCTCTCTGCGGAATAGGAGCGGCGGTATTGATTATGTAACGGGACGGTTTATATGGAACTGGATTTGATTTTCAAGATAGCCGCGGTGGGCATAATCGTGGCGGTACTTAATCTTATACTTAAAAAGACCGACCACGATGAGCAGGCGATGATGCTGACGGTTGCGGGTCTGGTAATAGTACTGATGATGATAATTCCCGCGATAGAGGATTTGTTTGACACCATAAAGAATGTATTCGGACTTTGGTGAGCAATGTCATGACGTTTATACTGGAGTGTTGAAATGAATATAATATCACTTGCGGGAACAGCTGTAATATCCGCGGTGCTTTGCGTTGTAGTGAAACAGTACAAGCCCGAAGCGGCATTGGGCATAGGTCTTGCATGCGGGGTAATTATTCTTGGAGCGGTAATATCGATGTTGGCGCCGTCGATAGAGGCGATTAATACGCTCACTCAGTCGGCGGGTATTGATAGTGAGTTTGCGCGGGTATTGCTTAAGGCGCTGGCGGTTTGTTATGTTACCCAGCTTTCCGCTGACTGCTGCCGCGATGCCGGCGAAAGCGCCATTGCCGCAAAATTGGAGCTGGCGGGACGTGCCGCGATTTTGGTGGTGTCGCTGCCCGTATTCACAAGTCTGGCAGAACTGGTAACAAAGCTGATGGGGAATTAAGTGCGGAAAATTAAGACGCAAAAGATACTGAAAACAAGGATAAACAGTTCGCCCACGCGGGAATTTTACGCAGTCTGCCGTTTAGGCGGGGTGGGTTTCACTGAAACGCAGCTTCGCTGGCGTGTCTAACGGAATCCGCAGAAGGCGGGTGAAGTGGTGAGGGAAATTTAAATCAAAATAAGGAGAAAAAATGCAAAGGATAGTTTCAATTGCCGCGGCGCTTCTTTTGTGGTTTGCAATAGGGGTGAGCGCTTTTGCGGAGGTCGGCTCGGACGGGTTCGATTACGGACGTGAGCAGCTGGAGGGCGCCGTTCCCGAAACGGCAGCGGAACTGCTGGAGGAGGGCGGAATAACCCCCGAAAACGGGGGAGCACTGGCATGGAGCTTTACAGACGTTTTGGTGTTTATATGGGATATGATAAAGGAGAGGGCACTTAAGCCGCTGAAGCTGCTTGTGTCGCTGTGCGGAGTGGTGCTGCTGTGTGCACTGGCAAATTCCATTGCAGATAACGGCGGCGGTCTTAAGGGTGTTTTTTCGGCTGTGGGAGTTCTTGCAGGGGCGGGGATAGTTGTTACCGCCGTCTGGGAAGTGCTTAATGAAACGCTTACGATGCTGAGCGCGGCGGCAAATTTTATATTAATATTTATACCGATATTTGCTGCCGTAACGGCGGTTCTCGGACACGCAATGTCTGCTACTGCGGTTCATACCGCATCTCTTGCGGCAACGCAGCTTTTCTCTCAGTTAGCTGTAAACTTCCTTGCGCCCATGTGCGGTGCGGTAATGGGGCTTTCTGTTACGGGAGCTATACATCCGCAGCTTAATCTTGCAAAACTGGGAGAGATAATAAAAAAGTTTGTGGTGTGGGGTCTGACGCTTATTATGACGGTGTTTATGAGCATTCTGTCCGCTCAAACCATAGTTGCGGCTTCATCGGACAATACCCTGATACGTGCCGCGAAATTTATGGTATCATCGGGAGTTCCCATTGTGGGAGGGACAATATCAGACGCGGTAAGCTCAGTGCAGGGCAGTCTGGAGCTGCTAAAGGGAAGCATAGGTACATATGGGATAATAGCTGCTGCGGCGATAATACTGCCCACGCTTATAACCGTTGGCTGCTATAAGCTGGCAATGATGTGTGCGCGTTCCGCGGGGGAGATATTCGGGCTGAAGGAGCTTTCTGAGCTGTTTAAAAGCTGCGAATCAGTTATGGCGATAATTCTTGCGGTACAGGTTTGCTTTTTGCTGCTGAACACGTTCGCGGTGATAATCCTGTTGGTCGCGGGAAAATAAAAGGAGCGTTAAAATGCAGTTTCTTACTACGGTATGTATAGCGGCGATAGCGGCGGCACTGTTCCGTATGCTTGTTCCCGAAAATAAGGCGGAAAAGCAGATAGCTTTTCTTGTGGTGTGTGTGTTCCTGCTTACCTGCGCTTCGGCGCTGACGGGTACGGAGCTATCTCTGGACGCAGACGCCTACAATATCGGCGTAAACACTGATTACATAGGCTTTTCGGGTGAAGTCAACAAATCCTTGCAAAAGAAAATATGCAAGGATTTGTCGGACAAGCTGTATAAGTTGATGAATGAAAACGGAATTTATCCCCAAGAAATTCATGTTATCGTTAATATTTCAGGTTTGTACAGCATAGATATAACACAGGTAAAGCTTGTTTTGGGCGAGGAACAGCGTGGCGCGGCAACAGCGGCGGCAGAGCTGCTCGCCGAAGAGCTTGACGAGGATGTTGAGGCTGTGATAGAAGTAAGATAGCGTGTAGAGAGACGGCTGACAGACTCTTTTCCGCGTCTGCCCGCAGCTTGCTTCAAAAAGGGGTGATGACGGACTGAAAAAAATAGCGGATTTTCTGAGCGGCGACAAAGCAAAGAAAATAATTATCATTGCGGGTTCGGCGGTGATACTGCTGCTGTTTCTCAGCACTCTGTCCTTCGGAGGAGGAGAGGAGCAAATTCCCGCGGCGGCGTCGGAAAATGCGGGGGAAATTGAACGGGAGCTGGAGCAAAGGCTGGAAAAGCTTATTTCACAGATAGACGGCGTGAACGGAGTTTCAATAATGGTGACTCTTGAAAGCACCTCCACACGGATATTTGCTGAGGAAACGCAGTCAGAGTCCGAGTCATCTGGTAATGCGGATTCCTCCTCAAAAAGCAGCAGCAGCCGTACAGAGATTGTTCTTGCCGGCGGCGGCAAGGAACCGCTGGAAACAAGCGTCGTCTGCCCGAGAGTGCGCGGCGTGGCGGTGGTTTGCCCCGGAGCTGCCGATCCCGTAGTCAAGGAAAAAATCGCGAATACCGTTTCCGGAGTGCTGAACATAGGAATATCGCGGGTCTGCGTTACCTTTTAAGGGTAAAAGCATGATGTGGTAGACGCTTTGGCAAACCGGGGCAAAAGGGCGAGGCAAATCCCGTCCAAAATTATGAAAGGTGTGTGTATTATGAAAAGACTGAATGTCATTTTGGGGAAAAAGCAACTTATTATAGCGTCGCTGACGGTTCTGCTCGGGGCGGCGGTTGCGGTGAACTTTATTTATTCGGGCACTAAGAAAAAGGAGATCACCGAGCCGTCGACCCAAGTCGGAGCCTCTTATGGAGATACAGTATACGTTTCAGGCTCGGCGGACAGCGACGCGTATTTCGCGCAGGCGCGGCTCGAAAAGCAGTCCAGCCGCGACGAGGCGGCGGAGGTGCTGGCAAGTATGTATCAGGGCGGCGATCTGACCGTTGACGAGCTTTCAATGGTAATGGATGACGCGGTATCGCTCGGGTCGCTTATAGACAGCGAAAATCGCATTGAGTCCCTCCTGAGAGCGCAGGGCTTTGAGGACGCGCTGTGTTATCTCAGCGACAACACCGCCAATATTATAGTTAAAACCGAAGGGCTTGACGAGGCGGGAGCGGCAAAAATCAAGAGCACCCTGCTGTCGGAATACGAGGTTAGCAGCAACAATATCACCATAGTTGAGGTAAACTGACCGTAAATAACAGATTAATATGCAAGAGGTAAGAAGGCGGCTTGTGCTCATGGGGCTGTTCCCCAAGAATGAAGCCTGCTTCTTACCTCTTGATTTATTCTCTTACTTCCATTATAAGCAGCGTTCCCTCATGAGCCGTTATTCGGGCGGTTTGAGCGGTTATCTCGTTGCTTACGCCCAAAGGAAAGGAGTTTGTAAGGCGATGGCAGTCAAGCGGGTATTTCACTCCCGATTCGCTCACTAATGCGCTCTCCCCGTAGGAAAACACCGAAAGATATCCATCATAGCGCGGTATTTCCGCAGCGTCGTCATGCAGAAGATACACACATTCGCCATTTCCGTAAAGTTTTCCGCAGATTCCGCGCCCTATAAGATCATATAACATCTGAATGTTCGCGAACGTGTGGTCGAGTCTGCCGCCAAGCGCGCAGAAAAACCGAAGTTCGTTACAGCCGCGCTCTATCGCGGTATTCGCTGCCAGCACAGTGTCAGTATCGTCTTTTATCGGAGATACCCTTATGCATTCAACTCCGCTTGGCACAGGGCTTTCGGCGCTGTCAAAATCTCCAACGGCGATATCGGGAGCTATCCCCGCCGTTAAGGCGTAATCAAGTCCTCTGTCCGCCGCTATCACAAGCCCCTCTATAAGGTTTGTGTCAAGCTCCGAGCATGGTGCGCCGCATATTATCGAGCAAACTTTCGCCATAACCATCCTCCGTAAATCGTCAGCCCGCGCCATTGTCAGCCATTGCTTTTATTACCGTTTCCATCATTTCAAGCGGCTTGTCACCGCCGCGCAGGGTAACGGTGAGGTGCGCCCTGCCAATTGTTTCAAGACGCATTCGTGTTCCAACAGCCTTTGTGACCGCCCCCAGCTTATTTATATCCAATTTTGACAGGTAGAACAGCATATTGTCCCCTACCTGTGTTATCTCCGCGATACCGCAGAGGCTCGCCATATTCCGCAGCTTCGCAACCGTTACCAGCCCCGTTACCGATTCGGGCGGTTCGCCGTAGCGGTCTATCAGCTCGTCGATAACGTCGAGGCTGTCCTCCTCGGACTCAACACGCGCTATCTTGCGGTAGCAGTCCACTCTCTGCGCTTGGTTTGATATATATTTTTCGGGAATATACGCGTCTATTTTTATGTCCACAAGGCATTCTTCCTTGTGAACGTCCTTTTCGCCGCGCTCCTCGCGAACCGCTTCGTCCAGCAGCTTAAGATACATATCGTATCCCACGTTCGCCAGATGTCCCGATTGATTGGCGCCGAGAATGCTTCCCGCGCCGCGTATCTCCAGATCGCGCAGCGCTATTCTGAAGCCGCTGCCGAACTGGGTAAACTCCCTTATCGCGTCTAAACGGCGCTGTGATATCTCCGAAAGTATCTTCCCGGGACGGAAAGTAAAATAGGCGTAAGCGCGCTTGTTTGTGCGGCCAACTCGTCCGCGGAGCTGATGCAGCTGTGCCAGACCCATATTTTCCGCATTCTCTATGATAAGTGTGTTGACGTTGGGAACGTCTATTCCCGTTTCAATTATAGTGGTGCAGACCAGCACGTCCAACTCGCCGTCCAAAAGCTGGCGCCATACCTCCATAAGCTGCTCCTCGCTCATTCTGCCGTGAGCAACTCCAATTTTGGCTTCGGGCAGAAGCTGACCAAGACGCTCCGCACAGCCGTAAATGGATTCGATACGGTTGTGGATATAGTAGACCTGCCCGTTACGGCGAAGCTCCTTTTGAATTGCCTGCACCAGAACTCCCCAGTCATGCTCCATAACGTAGGTAGAAATGGGCTGCCTGTCCTGCGGAGGCTCGTCAAGAACGCTCATGTCGCGTATTCCGCTCATTGCCATATTAAGCGTGCGCGGTATCGGAGTCGCAGACAGCGACAGAATGTCGACCCCGCTGAACATCTCCTTGAATTTATCCTTGTGAGCCACGCCGAAGCGCTGCTCCTCATCGATAACGACCAGCCCCAAGTCTTTGAATTTTATGTCGTTCTGGATTATGCGGTGAGTACCTATCACGAGATCCGTTCTGCCGGTGGAAAGCTGCCGAAGTATCTCTTTTTGCTCTGAGGCATTTTTGTAGCGTGACATCAGCGCGATATTGACGGGGAAGCCCTCCATTCGCGTGACGGCGGTCTGGTAATGCTGCCACGCGAGTACGGTTGTCGGCACGAGTATGGCGCACTGCTTTCCCGCTTCTATGCACTTGAACGCCGCGCGCAGCGCGACCTCCGTTTTGCCGAAGCCCACATCGCCGCACAGCAGGCGCTCCATGGGCTGCGGGCGCTGCATATCCGCCTTTATCTCATCAATACAGCGCATCTGCGAATCCGTTTCAACATAGCTGAAATGCTGTTCAAAATCCTCTTGAAGCGAATCGTCCTCGGGGAATTGAAAGCCCACCGCTTTCATGCGCTTTGAATAAAGCTCTATAAGCTCGGAAGCCATTTCCTTAGCCGCCGCTTTAGCCCGCGATTTGGTTTTCTGCCACTGCTCCGAGTTGAGTTTGTTAAGCTTAACGGTGTTAACGTCGCCCGAGCCTATATAGCGCGAAACAAGGTCAAGCTGGGTCACGGGAACGTGCAGAACGTCCGCACCCGCGTATTTTATGCGTATATAGTCCTTGCTTACGCCATCGGTTTCGATTTTGTGTACTCCGTCGAATATCCCTATTCCGTGTGATTGGTGCACCACAAGGTCGCCTATCGAGATATCGGTGAGGGAGCGTATCTCCTCTCCCTTTTTCTTCCGCGAGGTCCTTCGTCGCTCCGCATGTACTGCCGTATGGGTAAATACCGCTATCTTATCCTCAAAATATTCAAAGCCCGCGGAAATAGTTCCCGACGTTACCAATACGCGCTTTTCAATTGGCTTTTCGGGGTTTTCCGAATAGTCCGCCAAAAACCCATCGTCACGCAGGTCGGCGGTGAGATTGCGCGCTCCCTTTTCCGTTCCCGCGAAAACCAGACAGCCGAAGTCCTCTCCGAGATATCTCTCAAGTTCCTCCTCGAGCAGCTTGTATTCGCCGCCCCACGGCGAAGTCTGCACGGCTCTGCGCACGTTGATTATCGTGCCAAGCTCCAGCCCGCCGCCTCGCACAAAGGTGTCGAAATACGCCATCGTCCGCGATTCGATAAGCGGGTAAAGCTCTCCCTTTGACAGCATGAAGCGGTCAATCCCCTTGCACAGCCTGCCTTCGTCCACAAGAATTTTCATATCCTCGCCGTGCTGTAAAGAAACCGCTCGGAAGCTTTCTTTCAGTGTGGAGTATTCGCAGACGAATACCTTGTCCGCATAGTCGAATATCGTCGCTTCCTCGCCGTAGCACAGCGGGAAATATCGGTCGAGACTGTGAGGAACAGCCCCGCCGCGTATTCTGTTGACGTCCGACAGAAGCCCCTCGCGGATATCCTCCGCTTTTTTCCCGCGAAGCTTTTTTATCAGCTCCTCGATTTTTGCGCACAAACTCTCGCCGCTGTCGAACAGTGTTTCGGAAGCGGGTGAAATATCAATTTTTTCAATCCCCTCAGTGCGGCGCTGGCTTTCGGTATCGAAACGGGATATGCTGTCGACGGTATCCCCCCAGAATTCCACGCGGCACGGTTCGGGGCTGCTGGGCGGAAATATATCAACAATGCCGCCGCGCACGGAAAACTGCCCCGCACCCTCTATCATATCCGCGCGGGAATATCCTGCGGATATCAGCTGCTCTACAAGCTCCTGCTGAGAGCATTCGCAGCCTGATTCCAGCGTGACGGTTCTTTTTTGCAGTTCGCTCGGCGGAATAGTAAGCTGCGCCGCCGCCTCCGCGGAGCACACTGCCGCAAGGCATTTCCCGCTTAACAGAGATGACAGCGCGTAAATTCGCTTGTATTCATACTCCCTTGAAGCCGCTTCATAGGTTCCCAAAGCAAGCTCCCGCGCGGGATAAAGCAGCGCGGTCTCACTGCCGTTCATGGCGTTTATATCGGAGCACAGCCGCTGCGCCTCACCCTCGCTCTCCGCAATTATAAGCGCAGGGGAGTGCTCCCGTATCAGCGCGGACAGAAAATGCGCCTTGTGGATATGGGAAACGCCCGTCACAAGGGCGGGCAGGCGCTTTTCCTGCGGCATGAAGCCGTATTTTTCAAGATATTTCCGCAGCTTTACAAAATCCTCTGTCTGAAAGGCCGCGTTATAAAAAAAATCCATCAGTTTCACCTTATCACGGCTTTATGCCGCATTTCTCCGCTGCTTCCACCGTGTACATAATGCTGTATATCTTGGGAAAACCGCCCGGCACGCCCGCAAGAGTTTCTTCCGCCGCGCGATAGAAATCCTCGCCGAGAGTTTCTTCACTGAGCGGTTTGGTGTCGAAAAGCGTCAGACACAGTATTCCTCCGCTTTTCGCCGTAAAAATTATCTCGTTGCATACGCAGCCGTATTCGTTTGTAAATTTCCGCTCGAATGTGATATGCGCAAGCCACATGTGTTTTTCGTCCAACTCCGAGCCTCCCTCAGGAATTGTACTTGTTCATAGCTTCGTCAGTCTTTTCGGCAACCATAAGCTCCAGACAAGTCACGGCGTTTCTGAAGCACTGTTCCAGCTTTTCGCCATCTTCTTTTTTAAAGTGACCGAGAACCCAGTCCTTAAGCTCATAATCGGGGTGGGGCTTTGCACCAACTCCCATTTTAATTCTGGGGAAAGTATCCTTGCCCGAAAGGTAGATTATGCTTTTGATACCGTTGTGACCGCCGTCGCTGCCTTTTCGGCGTATACGAAGCCGCCCGGGTTCAAGAGAGATATCATCGTAAACGATGATGACGTGTTCTGGAGGTATCTTGTAAAATTCCATGGCGGCGGTGACCGCTTCGCCGCTGTTGTTCATAAAAGTGGTTGGCTTCATGATAAGACAGCGCTTTCCCGATATCACCGCGTCACATGTGAGCGACTTGAATTTCAGCTTTTTGCAGCTAAGCTTGTATTTTTCACACAGGGTATCAATAACCATAAAGCCTATGTTGTGACGGGTGCTTTCGTATTGGGTTCCAGGATTGCCCAGACCGCAGATTATATACTCAACGGCTCCTGACGGAACGTTGGACCGTTCCGACTCAAGCTTTTTGAAAATATCGAATACAGACATTTTTATTATTGTGCTCCCATTAGGTGGAGCATCACTCCTTTCGAGCTTTGTGTGGTTTTGCGGAGCAGTTTTTCTGTCGAAGTTCAAGGGGAAACAAAACTTTTTTAATCGAAATTTTAAAACGCACAAAACACCCGCGGATTTCTGCGCGAGCTGTAATTTTATATACTATTTTAACATAAAAATTCACTTTTGTCAATGGAGTTTGAAAAAATACATTTCCGCTTGTATTTTACGCATAGAGTGTATTTGCAAACATTATAGTTAAAATTGCCCTTACCTGCTTGGAATTGTGCATTTCCAACAAAAAAACACATAACGCAAAAAAACAATTGTATAATACATCTTGACAAATCCATGCATATATGTTAGAATAAAATAGATATTGTCGGGCTTTTATGCCTTTTCCTTATTCGGGAAAGATGATTCCCGCAAATCGCCATTGGACGGCGGATTTTTCTTTGGGCGGCGTTGTGCGGCTTTTGCCGCATGATTAAGCCATATTCCATTAAGGAGGATTTTATTATGTATCACTGCCATATACGATTTTATTATGTTGGTCGGCAGCAGGAGGTCTATAATATTATAAGGGAAATGAAGCCGTCGGAGTTTTTTACTCATGAGTTTTTCCACAGTGAAAAGCCCGACGGAGAGCTTGCGGAAAAGTCTGACATGATTTTCGCAGAGGTGAACGGTGAAGAATCCGTTAATGAACTGCGTGGGCTTATCATATATAATAAGCCGCTTATAGTTTTTTCGGAAAAGCGTGATATAGCGCTTTTGTCCGATTTTCTTGAAAATATAACAGATATCTGGACTCTTCCAATGTCGGAGGAGGAAACGAAATTCCGTTTTATAAAGTTTCAGCAGCGCTGTAAGCGGGACAGAGATTCCGCTCAGACAAGCCATTTTTTTGATGCGACCATAAACAATGTTCCTATCCTTATGTGGTATAAGGATAAAAACGGCATACATGAAAAGGTGAACGACAGCTTTTGCAAAACCGTTCACAAAACCAAGGAGCAGGTAGAGGGCAGGGGTCACGCGTACATATGGGACGTTGAAAAGGACGATCCCGCCTGCATCGAGAGCGAAAACAGGGTTATGCAGAGCCGCACAACCTATGTGTCAGAGGAAATAATTGACACGGGTGAGGGCAAACGAGTGCTTACGACTTATAAATCGCCGCTGTTCGATTTTGACGGCACGGTTATGGGTACGGTCGGGGTGGCGGTTGACGTGACCCAAGAGCAGGAATATAAGCGGGAGATAGAAAAAAAGAGCCATACGCTTGAAACTATTTTTACCTCGCTTGACTGCGGAATCATCTGCCATTCACTGGACGGCTCACAAATAATAAGGATTAACAGGGCGGCGCTGAATATACTCGGGTATAAATCCAAGGACGATCTGATGGAGGCAGGCTTCAGGACGGTTGCGATGTCCGTTGTCGATGAGGACAAGGAAATGCTGCGCGAGCGCATAAGATCCCTCAGCAGCGAGGGCGACAGCGTTGATGTGGAGTACCGTGTAAGGCATACTGACGGTCGCGAGCTTCATGTAATGGGCAGCATAAAGATAATTAAGGAAAACGGCGAACTGCTTTATCAGCGCTTCCTGCTCGATGTTACGGAGCAGAAGGCGCGCGAAATGAATAAGGAACGCCTGCATGATGAGATGATACAGGCGCTCAGTCTTGATTACAGTATTGTTTGCTATTTTGATCTGGATTCCGGCAGCGGTCGGGTTCTGCGGCACGCCAGCGGAAAGCGGAATCTGGCAAATAAAATGAACTTTGATGTCGCCATTAATAATTATATTGATGACTATGTTGATGAGGACGATAAAGAGGGGCTTAGATCCGCGTTTGATCGTAATAACCTGAAAAAGGCGCTGGAAAACAAACTGATTTTCAGCAGCATATACAAAGCCTTGGCGGAGCCGGGAGGCAAAATGGAGTACTTCCAGATAAAGGTTGTGCGAGTGGGCGACTGGGAGGACAGTCGTGGAGTGGTTATAGGCTTTCACAGCGTTGATGAAGCAATGCGTACCGAAAAGGAGAAAAACAGCCTTCTTGAGGACGCGCTTTTGCAGGCTAACAACGCAAACAAGGCAAAAAGCGTTTTTCTGTCGAATATGTCTCACGACATACGCACGCCGATGAATGCTATTGTTGGATTTACGAATCTTGCGCTTACGCATATAGATAACCGCGTACAAGTCGAGGAGTACCTTAAAAAGATAATGGGTTCGGGAAACCATTTGCTGAGCCTTATAAACGACGTTCTGGATATGAGCAGGATAGAAAGCGGAAAAATGCACCTTGACGAAAAGCCCTGCTCGCTTCCTGAAATACTCCACGGACTTCAGAACATTGTTCATGCAAATGTCCGCGCAAAGCATATTGAGCTGCACATAGATACCATGAATATAAAAGATGAGGAGATTTTCTGTGATAAGCTCCGCCTTAATCAGGTGCTGCTTAATCTCCTCAGCAATTCCGTGAAGTACACAAATGAGGGGGGCAAGGTAGTTGTCAGCGCTACCGAAATAAAGGTAAATTCGGACGATATCGCCTGCTATCAGTTTGTCATAAAGGACAACGGAATAGGTATGAGCGAGGAATTTGTTAAGCATATTTTTGAACCTTTCGAGAGGGAGCGAAACTCTACCATAAGCGGCATTCAGGGCACAGGTCTTGGAATGGCGATAACCAAGAATATCGTTGACATGATGGACGGCACGATTGAAGTCAAAAGCGAGCAGGGCGTCGGCACGGAGGTAATGGTGAAGTTTGTGTTCCGCCTGAACTCGGAGGAGGAAAAGCCGCGCCTTATTCCCGAGCTTGAGGGACGCTCGGCGCTGGTTGTCTGCGGCGCGCCTGCCGTCTGCGACGACGTGGCGGGAATGCTTAAGCAGATAGGCATGACGGCAGAGTGGACTACGTCGGGTATTGAGGCTCTTTATAAAGCGGAGCGGGAAAACTATTCTGTATTTGTTATTGATGAAAAACTGTCGGATATGAGAGGCATGGAAATGGTGCGGCAACTTGGAAAAGAGCATGAGCCGATAATAGTTATGACCGCTTATGACTGGACGGATTCTGCCGAGGAAACAAGCGACGGTGTTTCGGCGTTCTGCGTAAAGCCGCTGTTTATGAGTGAGCTTCGGGCATGTTTAATTTCAATTATGAACACCGGTGACAAAACTCTTGAATCTCGCGGTGAAACAGTGAAGATGCGTTCGGGCCGCATACTGATGGCGGAGGACAACGAGCTAAATCAGGAGATAGCCGCGGCCATTCTTGGTGAGGCGGGCTTTGAAATGGATATTGCGGACAATGGGCAAATGGCGGTGGATATGCTGAAAAGTTCCGAGCCGGGGTATTATCAGCTGATACTGATGGATGTGCAGATGCCTGTAATGAACGGTTATGACGCGACAAGGACCATACGGTCGCTTGAAAACAAAGAATTAGCGGGTATACCCATTCTTGCGATGACCGCCAACGCCTTTGAGGAGGATAAAATGATGGCGCTGAATTGCGGAATGAACGGTCATATCGCTAAGCCTATTGACGTGGAGGTTCTTTTTGATACGCTGGATAAGGTGCTTAATCCATAATTCATAAACGTGTAAAACCTCATAAGCCGTATTGGACAGCGGCTTATGAGGTTTTTTAATACGTAGTTGTCTGATAGTGAGTATGTTCAAAAATGATTTCCGGTAAGGGTCATTATTTAGTTGTTTTATCCAAAAAAAGTTATCATGTCAATTAAATAATGTGAAAATAGTTAAAATATGAAAAAAAGCTTGAAAAAAAAAGGATTTTGCGGTATACTGTTATTAGCGATGTTATCGTGTATCAACTTAGTTATGGAGGAAAAAAATTATGTACAACGATATCGTGAATACGATAGGTTTTCTCGGCGGGTATGATAAAGAGGTTGCCGATGCCATGGGTCTGGAGCTTGCAAGGCAGAAGCGCAATCTTGAGCTTATTGCCAGCGAAAACATTGTTTCTCCCGCGGTTATGGCGGCAATGGGCAGCGTGCTTACCAATAAGTATGCTGAGGGCTACCCGGGAAAGAGATACTATGGCGGCTGCGAGGACGTGGATATCGTGGAGAATATCGCCATTGAACGCGCCAAGAAGCTGTTTGGGGCGCAGTTTGCCAACGTGCAGACCCACTCAGGCGCACAGGCTAACACGGCGGTCTATTTCGCGCTGCTTAAGCTCGGCGACACGGTAATGGGAATGAGCCTTGCCCACGGCGGACATCTTACTCACGGTTCTTCCGTAAATATTTCTGGAAAGTACTATAATTTTGTTCCATATGAGCTTGACCCCGAAACGCAGGCACTTAACTATGACACTATACAAAAGCTCGCTGAGGAAAATAAGCCAAGGATGATAGTGGCAGGCGCGAGCGCTTACCCAAGAGCAATTGATTTCAAGCGGCTTGGAGAGATCGCGAAATCAGTAGGAGCTTACCTCATGGTTGATATGGCGCATATCGCGGGACTTGTCGCGGCGGGTCAGCATATGAGTCCCGTGCCTTACGCGGACGTTGTCACCACTACCACCCATAAGACGCTCAGAGGACCGAGAGGCGGTCTTATCCTCACCAACAACGAAGAAATAGCCAAGCAGATAAACAAGTCGGTTTTCCCGGGTATTCAGGGCGGACCGCTCATGCACGTTATCGCGGCTAAAGCGGTTTGCTTCGGCGAGGCTCTCAAGCCCGAATTCAAGGCATACGGCGAGCAGATTGTGAAAAACGCCAAGGTGCTTGCGGACACGCTTCTCGAAAAGGGCTTCGATCTGGTTTCGGGCGGCACGGACAATCACCTTATGTTGGTAGACCTCCGTCCGTTCAACATCACGGGCAAGGAGCTTGAGCAGCACCTTGACGAGGTTTACATCACAGTCAACAAGAACGCCATACCCAATGACCCGCAGAAGCCCGCTTTCACCAGCGGCGTAAGAATAGGCACTCCTGCGGTCACTACAAGAGGACTGAAAGAAGAGGATATGAAGCAGATAGGCGAGTGTATTTACCTTACTGCAAAGGACTTTGAGGGCAGCAAGGAAAAGGTTCGCGGCATGGTTGCTGAGATTTGCGGCAGATATCCGCTTTATGAATAATGAAATACACAAGGGAGCTTACCGAGGATAGATTCAGGCGCGGAGAGCGCCTGAAATATATCTTTTTCTGGGGGCACAAACCCGCCGCGGACGGCAGCATAACAAGCGCCTGCTTCAGCCAGTGGTGGGACTGTCGCTTTACCGTTGACGGGGTGGAATATCACACCGCCGAGCAGTATATGATGGCGCAGAAGGCTGTGCTATTCGGCGACGAGGAAGTCCGCCTCGAGATAATGAGCGCGGCACACCCCAAGCAGTTCAAGGCTCTCGGGCGGAAGATATCGGGATTTAAGCAGGATATTTGGGATAAATCCTGCTGCGATATCGTCATAGCGGGAAACGTTGCCAAATTCTCACAGAACATTGAGCTTGGCGATTATCTGCTGAACACAAAGGAGCGTGTTCTGGTCGAGGCAAGTCCCTATGACAAAATATGGGGCATCGGCATGGGTAAAGATAATCCGAAATGTGAAAATCCAACTCAGTGGAACGGAACAAATTATCTCGGCTTCTGTCTGATGGAGGCTCGGGATATTTTGAGAGGTGGACGCGATGATCATTGATAAAGGCAAACCCTATGACTGGAACAGAACGTCCGAGGATTACGCGAAATTCCGCGATATCTATCCCGAAGAATTCTACACCAGAATAGTGGACAGGGGTCTGTGCGTAAGCGGTCAGAGCGTTCTGGATATCGGAACGGGTACTGGAGTGCTGCCGCGTAATATGTATTCCTTCGGAGCGAAATGGACGGGCGTGGACGTGGGTGAAAATCAGATAAAGCAGGCGAGAATATTGTCGGAGGGCATGGACATAGCGTATTATGCCGTACCTGCCGAGGAAATGGATTTTCCCGACGGATCTTTCGATGTGGTGACTGCTTGCCAGTGCTATTGGTATTTTGATCACAAAGTACTTGCTCCGAAGCTGCACAAAATGCTTAAGGCGGGCGGACGTGTGTTGTTTTTGTACATGGCATGGCTGCCATTCGAGGATAGGATTGCGGAAGCGAGCGAGCGGCTCGTGCTGAAATATAATCCGAGTTGGAGTGGTGCGGGGGAGACCGTCCACCCGATATATGTCGCGGAGGAATATTCGGACGGATTCAAGTTGGTTTATCATGAGGAATACCCCGTAGATGTGCGCTTTACCCGCGAAAGCTGGAACGGGAGAATGAGGGCTTGCAGGGGCGTTGGCGCTTCCATGTCTGAAAGCGAGCTTGCCGAATGGGAGCATGACCATATGCGTATGCTTACAGAAACGGCTCCTGAGGAATTCTGCGTAAAGCACTATGCGGCTTACGCGGAGCTGATGTCGGTTGACGGTTAAAACAGCCGCGCCGAAATAGTGCGGTCAAAGGCTTGTTCAAACGCAAGGGGCGAAACGCTCATGCAGGAAATTTTTGAGAGAGCCTGACTGCATTACACGAAGCGCAGCGAAGTGGAATGCAGTCAGGCGGGTCGAAAAAATTTCAAATATAAATAATTTAATAGAGAGCAACGTCGAAATTGTGCAATTAAGGGCTTTTAAAGACAAGGATCAAAATGCTCACGCAGGAAATTTTTGAGGGGGTCTGACTGCATTACGCGAAGCGCAGGGAAGTGGAATGCAGTCGGGTGGATCGAAAAAATTTCAAATTTAAATAATTTAATAGAGAGCAATGCCCAAATATTGCAGTCAAGGGCGCGCTTAAAGACAAGGGGCAAAACGTTCATGCAGGAAATTTTCCGCGAGAGCCTGAGAACGTTCAATTCGCAAAGCGGAGTGAGCGTTCTCAGACGGGTCGCGAAAAATTTTAGATTTAAATAATTTATTTTCTCAGCTTTAAGGCGTGGATTGGGAAATTTCAAGTCAAAATCAAGAAAGGGAAAAAATGATGACAGTAAAAAATACCGAGGTTTTGTATCAGAATTACAAATCGGTCGCGCCGGTAGGCGTTATCGCCATGAACGGAACTCAGGAGCTGGCAAAGAAGATAAATAATTATCTCATAAGATGGGCTGACAGGAACGGAATGCCCGGTGACGATTTTTTGATAGAGTGCCAGTGTCCGCGCTTTTCCTCTGGGGACGCTAAAGGGCTTATTAAAAGCACAGTGCGCGGTAAGGATCTTTATATACTTATTGATGTGGGAAATTACAGCTGCACATATAAGCTTTTTGACAAGGAAAATTATATGTCCCCTGATGACCACTATGCGGACCTTAAGCGTATCATACAGGCGGCAAGCGGCAAGCCGCACCGCATTACCGTTATCATGCCGCTGCTGTACGGCGGCAGGCAGCACAGAAGAAGCTACCGTGAATCGCTCGACTGCGCTGTGATGCTTCAGGAGCTTCACGCAATGGGTGTTTCAAATGTGGTTACGGTAGATGCTCACGATCCGCGCGTGTGCAACGCGGTGCCGCTGATGGGTTTTGACAATGTTATTCCTTCATATCAGGTGCTGAAATCCATGTTCAAGGCGTTCCCAGACCTCACGGTGGACAAAGATCATTTTATGGTTGTAAGTCCTGACGAGGGAGCTCTTAACAGAAATATGTATTACGCTTCCGTTTTGGGTTTGGATATGGGAATGTTCTACAAGCGCCGCGATTACTCCACGATTGTGAACGGGCGCAATCCTATCATCGCGCATGAGTATCTCGGAACTTCGGTAAAGGGCAAGGATATTTTCGTTGCGGACGATATAATTTCCTCGGGCGAATCTATGCTGGATATCGCTAAGGAATTAAAATCGCGCGACGCGAAGCGCTTTTTCACATACGCTACCTACGCTATTTTTGCCAATGGTCTTGAAACCTTTGATAAGGCTTATGAGGATGGATTAATTGATGGCGTTTTCGGAACCAACTTAACTTACCGCACCCCCGAGCTTCTTAAACGCCCGTGGTTCAAGGAGGTAGACGTGTCGAAGTACATAGCGTACTTCATAGCTTCCATAAATCACGATACCTCAATAAGCAATGTTATCGACCCTCTGGCAAAAATTAACGCGCTCCTTCAGGAGCATAGGGGATTGTAAAATGCCTTTAGCAGACAGAATCCGCCCCACGGCATTAAGCGATGTAGTGGGGCAGTCCCATTTGATAGGGAAAAACAGACCGCTTGCGCGGGTCATAGAATCCGGCAAGATACCGAATATGATTTTCTACGGACCTTCGGGTGTAGGAAAGACTACTATCGCGCGCATAATTGCCGAATCCGCAAATATGCGGCTGCACAAGCTCAACGGCACGTCCGCTTCCACTGCGGATCTTAAGAGTGTTATCGCGGAGATAGACACTTTTTACGGCAGCGCGGGAATATTGCTCTACCTTGATGAGATACAGTATCTTAACAAAAAGCAGCAGCAAAGCCTGTTGGAATATATTGAGGACGGCAGCATCACGCTTATAGCCTCCACAACCGAAAATCCCTATTTTTATGTGTACAACGCGATTTTATCCCGCAGCACGGTTTTCGAGTTCAAGCCCGTTTCGGCTGAGGAGCTTGAGGGCGCTGTGCGCAGAGGATTTGCGGAGATATCAAAGGAAAACGGCGTGGAGTACGACGTGGAGGACGAGGCGGTAAAATACATCTGCCGCGGCTGCGGCGGGGACGTGCGCAAATGCCTTAATACGGTGGAGCTGTGCGCGCTTTCGGCGGCGGACGGTAAGGTAGACCTCACGCTTGCGTCGGAGCTTACCCAGCGAAGCAATATGCGCTACGACCGCGACGGAGATCAGCATTACGATTTGCTTTCCGCGCTTCAAAAATCAATTCGCGGGTCGGACGAAAACGCGGCTCTGCACTATGCGGCAAGGCTTATTTCGGCGGGTGATATCATATCACTTTCACGGCGGCTGCTTGTCATTGCGAGCGAGGATATAGGACTTGCATATCCGCAGGCCGTTCCGATAGTAAAAGCATGTGTGGACAGTGCTATGCAGCTGGGGCTGCCCGAGGCGCGAATACCGCTTGGCGAGGCGGTGGTGCTGCTTGCAACGGCGCCCAAATCAAACAGCTCATACCTTGCTATGGACGCCGCTCTGGCGGATATCACAAACGGAGAAGTCGGGGATTTTCCGCGGCATTTGCAGAACGTCCACTGCGACGGAGTGGACGCAAAGGTGCGCGGTCAGCATTATCTTTATCCGCATGATTTTCCTGACCATTATGTCAAGCAGCAGTATCTTCCCGATAACCTTAAGGATAAGGTTTACTATCATTACGGCGAGAACAAGCTGGAGCGTGCCGCGAAGGAGTATTGGGACAAGATAAAGGGCAGACAAAAGTGAAAGAATATATAAAGCTATATTGGGAACATACCTCTCCCAAAGAAAAAGACGAGCCAGTGGTCATCCTTTACGAGGTGGATTTGTCGGAGGAAAGATACGCTACAAGATCGGTTGACATCTGTGCCGACCGCCGCGCGGTAAATGTTGAGGGTAAGGAGTTTGGTTTTGTTACGGAATGTCCCGTGCCTGCCGTTGATGAGTTCAATTCTGACGAATACGGCGCTGAGTTCAAGGCTTGCCTTATAACCGAAGAGGAATTTGAGCGGACATGGGAAAGCGGCGTTTATCAATGTGCTTTGTTTTTTAACCAATGATTATGTGATCCGGTATAATAAACGCAGGGCAAATTTCGCAAAACACTGTGAAAACGGAGCGAAGCGGAGTTTTTACAGCGGGATAGCGCGGACTTGTTCCGCGCGGTGCGAGAATTTGCTTTAAAATGGTATAATCAAAAAAACAGAAAGTATGGAGGCATCTTATAACTGTTCTTGAGTGTATAAGCCATTAAACAATGGTATTTATGCGTGGCAAATACCGTTTGGACGAAATCGGGAACGGTAAGGATGAATTAATATTTAAACAGAGAAAAAAGACTATTGTTACAACATATATCAGTCTGTATATAAAGTGTTGATCTGGGCTATTATGCTGTTAAGATATGTTTACGAGAATTAAATTAATTTAAAAGAATTTCAAAATTCCTGCAATCACTCGCAGGTAGCAAACGAAGTGAGTGACCGAGAGTGATTGCGGAAACCGGTCAGAATTTTCGCAGAAAATTCTGACACTTTTTGAAATTCCGATGCGTCAACATTGCGCTGATGTAACTTTTTCTACAAGCTGAACGGCAGATAAAAAATCTGCCGTTATTGTTTAAAATATTGTCTGGATAAGCTTTGATGAACCCTCTCCGGAATACACCCATTTATCAATATGCCCCGAATCTATGAAGTAGTGCAGCTCGCTGTCGCTATATGCGGTGTCAAAAGCGTTCACGATAATCAGCTTTATTTTCATTTTGTCTGGTATTATCGCTTTTATATAAACACTGGCACGACCGTTTATGTACACGTCGCCGCGCGGTTCGGCAAGCCCCGCGAGATTCGGCGCAAGTTCTACGAAAACACCGTATTCCTCGATTGAGCGTACTATTCCGGTTACTGTTTCGCCAGCCTCAAACATATCCGCGTTCTGCTGCCATGTTCCCAGAAGCTCCTTGTGGCTTAAGCATATCCTATCGTTCTCAAAAGACTTTACCACAGCTTTGATATTCTGACCCACATAAAACCGGTCGGAAGGGTGCGAAATTCTTGAAACAGAAATAAGGTCAATTGGAATAAGTGAGGGAATACCGCAGCCAATATCCACAAAACAGCCGAACTGTTCGAGATGGGTCACCCTTGCATTTATCACGTCGCCCGCGGAAAGTCTTGAAAGATAATTTTTTTCGCATTCCTCCTGCGCGCGTCTCCGTGACAGAATCGCAAACATTTCGTCGTTTTCATCTCTCGCAAAGCCCGTGACAACAAAACATACCGGTTTATTGACACGGGATATAAGCGCAATATCCTTGGTTGTTCCCTCAGTAATCCCCACTGCGCCTTCCTCGCGGGGAATATACCCTTTCATGCAGCCCAGTTCCACAATAAGATTATGCTTACTGTCACATATCGCGCAGCGGGCCTCAAGAATACTGCCGCTCTCCATGCTTTCTCTGAGCGCCGCGGGAGAGCCGATCCGGATTCTGTTTTCCGCTGTCCCTATCAGATACCCCTCGGGCAAATACTCTGTCATTTTGTACCTCCAAGCATTTGTTAATTTTCTTTACAATCATATGTGGGGACATGGGGGTTTATGCTTGACAATATAACAACTCGTATGTGTAAAATATATTGTGTTTCTGTAAAATTTAAATATGAATGTTTATTTATATCAGTTTGTAGAAAAATCCTATAAGTCACACAACGTCGTCGCATGAAATTTCAAAAGGTGTCAGAATTTGCTTTGCAAATTATGACCGGCTTCTGCAACCGCGCATAGTGAGCGAAGTGAACGAAGCGTGCTTGCGGAAATTTTGAATTTTTTTAAATAAACCCCTTAGGTCAACCTTTATATACAGACTGATATAAATATTTATTCATATCGGTTTACAGAAAAGGTTAAGTCAGCGCAACGTAGATACAGAAAATTTTTGAGAAAGTGCCTAAAACATTAACACGGACCAAAGCGGAGTGTTGCCGATTTAGATGTGTCGAGAAAATTTTAAATTTAAATAAATCAGCTTAGATCAACGCTTTATAAACAGACTCATGTAAATGTTTGTTCATATTTCAGAATGTAGAAAAATTTATTAGATTGTATAATAAGTCTTGAATAAGGCGGACTTATTTTGATATAAAATTCTCCGCAACCAGCCCGCCATTGTTTACTTTGTAAAGTGGTGCAAACCGCGTCATGCTCTCGCAAAAAATCTCCTGCGCCACATTGCGTTGCTATAACTTTTTCTAAAAGTTATAATGAATTTGCCATTTATATTTCAGCCTGTATACAAAATATTTAAAGTATAAATTGAGTTTTATCTGACAGAACTATTTAATATAAGATTTCAGTAATTAATTTTTTAGAAAAATTTGAAAAATGTTGAAAATATGGTTGAAAAAATATTTTGTTTATGTTATAATAATCGCAGAGCGATAATATATCGTATATATTTTCGTATTTCCTAAAGGCTTTTCCTGCTCATCGGGCAGAGAATATGTTTACGAAAGGATCATTGAATTATGGCTAGGAAATCCATGAAAACGGCAGAACCTAAAACCGAGTCGGCAAAAACCGCACCGATAACTGCGCCCGCCGTAAAGGAAGAGATCAAGACCGAAGCCGCGCCTGTTAAGGAGGCTCAGGTTAAGGAAGCTGTAAAGACGGCAAAGGAAACGCCTGCCGAAAAGAAGCCCGCTGCGGCAAAAAAGCCGACTGCCAAGAAGACGGGAGATAAGCCCGCTGCCAAAAAGACTGCCGCTAAGACCGCAAAGGCTGTGAAGCCCGAAACAAAAACAGCGGCAAAGCCGGCAGCAAAAACGGCCAAAACTGTGGCTGCTGTTAAGACAGAGCCTGTGACAAAAAGGGGAGGCAGAAAGCCCAAGGAGCTTACGGTTGAGGATTTATGCACCAAGATTGCGAAGAAAGCAACCAAGGCTAAAGCTGCTAAAATCAGCGGAACTATCGCTGCTGAATTTAAAATTTACGGTTGGGAAAATAACAACGAAAATCACAAGTTTATTTATATTGAGATAAAGGACGGAAAGTTGACCGTTGCGCCTTATCAGTATGATGACTGCACATTGAAAGCGGATATTCCGCTTGCGGACATCGTAGCGTTTGCCGATGGCAAGCTAAAGCTTATGGACGCAAAAATTTATGCGGCAGGAAATTTTGGCGACGCTTTGAAGCTCGCTTCTCTGTTTGAGTAAAATGAAAGACAAATCGCGCGGTTTTTATGACTGCGCGATTTCAGTCTAAAAACGGTTTTTTATGATCGGAAAATATTCTTTGCGGAAAATTCTTTTAAATAAACAGGATAAAAAATGACTTGCAAAAAATCGACATTTATGTTATACTTAAAAGAGCATTTATTTTTTGATGATCAAAAGGGGTGTAAAAAAGATTTTGGGAAAAAAGATATCAAGAGGCATCGGGTACGTTGTGTGTGCGCTGCTGCTGATACTTTGCGCATTGCTTATTATTGTGTCGTCGCTTTTCGGTGCGAAGGGCATGGTGGATATTTTCGGATTTAATATATATATCGCCGAAACAAACGAGTTTGAGGCGGTCAGCGAGGGAAGCGCGGTCATTGTGAGGCGCTGTGAGGCATATGAGCTGGAGAAAGACAGTCTTATACTTTATATGAGCGGTGAAAAGCCCGCTCTGGGCTATATGGACGGTGCGGAAATGAAAGACGGGATTTATACCGTGACCGTTTCCGACAGTGAGGGGCAGCATTCCTTTGAAGAAACAGATCTTATCGGCAACGCAGATATCTCCAGCTTTGTTCTTGGCGCAATAATACGATTCTCTCAAACGGGATGGGGAATATGCATAATGGCTGTTTTGCCATGCCTTGCGCTTATTATATTTGATATTATTAGAGCGGCGGCTGCCAAGCTGCCGCCGCCTGAAGTTATTCCAAAGGTGAAGAACGAGCGTGAGGATACTGCGGCATCGCCTGTGGAAATATCGGTCAAATCCGACGGCAGGGGCGCAATTTCGCGCAGAGGCTCGGCAATGCCCGCTTCGGGTGCGGACGGCGTATTGTTCAGCTATTCAGGAAAGCAGCAGACTCCTGCCCGCGGAGATTCCCGTCCGGAGATAATTCCTCTTTCCAAGCCGATCGCTCCGCCTCAGAAAACAACAGAGCAGCTTCTGGAAAAATTTGCGGAAAGACGTAAGCCCAAGCCCGAACCGGTAAGGGAAGCGGCACCTCCGCGCCGTGAGGAGAGTGCTCATGTGCCTCCAAATATACCCGAAACGCGCAGCGAGCAGGTTATTCCGGGTATTCCTGAAGCGCCCGCTGAGCGGGAAACCGCTCCTGTTAAAACAGCGGCGGCAAGGGGAACACATCCTCCGGTGGCTGCCCGCAGATATCTGGACAACGCAGTAGAGCTTCCAAAGGTCAGCGGCGCTACGGCAGAGATACCTGAGCTTCCCAAGAAGTCCAAAAACGATGCTTTTTTTGCTCAGTCGCAGGTGCCTCAGATCGGGCGCAAGGCACATAAAGGGGCGATAAAGCAGGACGCGGACAGCTACAGCGGGAGGCGCAGCTCGGTGATACTCGCGCAGAAGAGCCGCAGTGAGCTTATTTCTGAGGACGATGATTCGTTTGATAAGGGTCGCTATGAGGTAGACGATATTCTGTCGGGACTGGATAAGCGGAAAAAGAAGTAATATGAGCGGAAAAAAATCTGTAAAACGTTTTTTTAGCATAGCGGCACTGATTTCGGTGCCGCTTGCTGTGGTTCTTACGGCGGCGGGGTTAAGGTGGGATATTGCTGCTGCGGCGGGCGCGGTGCTTTGCTGTGTTCCTTTTTTTCTTGTGTTTGAGAACCGCGCGCCTTCGGCGCGGGAACTGGTGCTTGTGGCGGTCATGACGGCATTTTCGGCGGCGGGGAGGTTTGTTTTCGCGCCGATACCGTTTTTTAAGCCCGTTTCGGCGATAGTGACGATAGCTGCCATGTACTTCGGCGGACGGGCGGGGTTTATGATAGGAGCACTCTCGGCGGTTATCTCCAATATTTACTTCGGGCAGGGCGCGTGGACGCCGTTTCAGATGCTGTGCTGGGGGCTTATTGGGCTTGCGGCGGGATTGCTCAACAAAAAGGGAATGCTGGAAAAGACGGTGCCGCTTTGCGTTTACGGGGTTTTGTCGGGAGCGTTCTTTTCCGCGGTCATGGACGTATGGACGGCGCTGTCCGCGGAGGGCGGAGCATTCTCGCTTATGAGGTGGCTGGCGGCGCTGGCGGCTTCGCTGCCGATAACGGCAGTGTACTGTGTTTCCAACGCAGTTTTTCTGCTGGTTCTGCGCAAGCCGCTCGGCAAAAGGCTTGACAGGCTCAAAACCAAATACGGGGTGTTTGGCGGTTTATAACTTGATTGTGCAGCTGCATTGTGTTTTGATTTTATTATTGGGTGGAGCTATGAAGATATATAATGCTGGAAGCAGGGTAATGAATACATATATTTATAATGCTTTGGAAGGCTGCATAATGATTGATACGGGATATGAGCATAGCTTAAAAAATGTTGAGAAAAGGGCAAATAGGCAAGGCATTGCATTATCTAAGATTAAATATGTTTTTTTAACTCATGCACATGATGATCATGCGGGATTCTTAAATGAATTGTTGACAAAATACCCTGAAATAAAAGTAATTACAAGTGGTCAGGCTATGCCCGCACTTTTAAGGGGTCAAAATTCATTTTCCGGCGGTTGCAGCAGTTTGACAGCATTTGTCTTTTGTAAGTTAATGTGGCTGGTTGGTAAAGGGAAACATCTTTTTCCTGCGATTGATAAGCAGAATATTGACAGATTTATTGAAATATCATCCGAAAATCTATCGAATGTTGAAAGCGTATTACAGGGGAAAATTTTGTTTACACCGGGACATACTTCGGATTCTATATCTCTCAAAATAGGCAATAAAATCTTTTGCGGTGATGCAGCAATGAATGGTTTGCCAAGTCTTAAAAGAATTACTATATGGATAGAAAATAAAAATGCGTTTTATAATTCATGGAATATATTGATTGATGAAAAAGCGGAATGGATTTTTCCCGCACATGGGAAACCTTTTAGGCGAGAAGAGCTGAAAAAGTATATAAATTATATTCCCAAGATAAGGCTTTACAGATTAAAATAAAGCTGTGTAGCCGGTATGGTGTTACATAAGATATAAGCCGCCTTATTACATGGAATTTTTGTTTTGGTATAAAACCGTTAGATATTTATTGAAGCGGGGCGATTTTCTGATGAAGTAAACTCCTGTTGTATAAGTCTTCAGGATAACTTAAAATGCGGGGAAGGTATAATTTCATAGTACATTAACGCGGCTTTTACGGCATATAATTCGGGTCAACGAGATATTTATAAAATGGGACTTGTAAAATAAGCCAAAATATGTTATACTAAAAAAGTATGATATAAAACGGCATAAAGCCGGACATG
>CAJTMU010000007.1 GCA_910577365.1 uncultured Oscillospiraceae bacterium
GAAAATATTCCCTTGGAAATAATTTATGAGGACGGCGATTTGCTGGTTGTGAACAAGCCTAAGGGAATGGTGGTACATCCCGCGGCGGGACATTGCGGCGGCACGCTGGTGAACGCGCTGATGTTTCACTGCGGAAGCAGTCTTTCGGGGATAAACGGGGAAATTCGCCCGGGGATAGTGCATAGGATTGACAAGGATACCAGCGGACTGCTGATTGTAGCCAAAAACGATTTTGCGCATATCGGGCTTTCGGAGCAGATAAAGTCGCACAGTTTTACGCGCGAATATGAAGCGGTAGTTTGCGGCGCGGTAAAGGAGAACGGCACGGTGGACGCTCCCATAGGGCGTCATAAAACCGAGCGCAAGAAAATGTGCGTGACAAGGGAAAACTCCCGCGAGGCGGTAACTCACTATTATGTTCTGCGGAACTACGCTAACTATACTCATCTGCGGCTGAGGCTTGAGACGGGGCGTACACATCAGATACGTGTGCATATGGCTTATATCGGTCACCCCGCCGCGGGGGACGCGGTGTACGGAAACGGCAAGCCCAAGTGGCTGGAGGGGCAGTGTCTTCACGCGAAAAAAATAGGATTTGTTCACCCGCGCACAGGGGAATATATGGAGTTTGACAGCGAGCTGCCCGAATATTTTACGCGTTTTTTGAAGAGTATTGAAAAAATATAGTATAAGGATAGCGGCAGTGGCATTGTTCATTATTTTTATGGAGAGTTCGTATGGCGTTTGATTTCAAAAAAGAATATAAGGAGCTTTATTTGCCAAAGAGCATTCCGGTAATTGTGAACATACCGCGCATGAATTTTGTTGCTGTTCGGGGTATGGGCGACCCAAATGAAGAAGGCGGAGCATATCAACAGGCGATAGGCATACTTTATGGCATATCGTACACAATCAAGATGAGCTGTAAAAGCGATTACAGGATCGAAGGCTTTTTTGAATATACGGTTCCCCCGTTGGAAGGATTATGGTGGCAGAACGGTGTAAATAGCGTGGATTACTCCGATAAATCAGGCTTCAATTGGATATCGATTATTCGGCTGCCCGATTTTGTTTCAAAAACGGATTTTGAATGGGCTGTGCAGGAGGCGGGCAGAAAGAAAAATATAGATTGCTCTGCCGCAGAATTCTTGATGATTGATGAAGGGTTATGCGTACAGGTCATGCATGTTGGCTCTTACGACAGCGAGCCGGAGTCGGTTGCTTTAATGGATAAATTCCTGAAAGAAAACGGTTATCTGAACGATATGTCGGAATTGCGTCCGCACCATGAAATATATCTTTCAGACCCCAGAAAAACGGCTCCGGAGAAGCGAAAAACCGTTATACGTCATCCTGCAAAACCGATGTAGGACGGGATAAATATTTTGTCAGCGTCACAAATTTTTTGGACTGTGGCTTTTCAGCTTTGCGGTTTTGCGTATTGTGCTTTAAAATAAATTTGAAAGGAGTAAAAGGCTCCTGATGGATTTCAGTAAGGTAATTATAATGACCGACCTTGACGGAACTCTGCTTACAGACGACAAAAAGATCCTGCCGCAGGATATGGAGGCGATAAAGCGCTTCCGCGCGGGCGGCGGGCTGTTTTCGGTGGCTACGGGCAGGGGGTATTCCATGGCGCGTTCCGTGGTTGAAAAGTTGGAGCTGGATATCCCGGCGGTGCTGTTCAACGGCGCGGCGGTGTTCGATTTTAAAGAGGACAGGTTCGTGTGGCGCTGCGAGATAGGCACGCACGCGATGGGCTACATAAAGCGGCTTGGGGACGAGTTTCCGCATATCGGGATTGAGGTGCTGCATGAACATTCGATTTATGTTCCGTATATGAACAGGACGGAGCGAGAGCATCTCGCTCTGGAAAACGTAACTCCCGTCGAGTGTCTGCTGTGGGAGCTTCCTCGCGACGGCTGGCTTAAAGTTCTGCTGGCGGATACTCCAGAAAATATAGACGTTATTGAAAAGTATATTTCCGATAGCGATATGAGGGAGGCGCAATGGGTACGCTCCGCTCCCACCTATTATGAGTGTCTGCCGAAAGGCGTGGATAAGTCCGCGGGATTTCGCGAGTTGATAAAACACCTTGGCTGCGGGGAGAGGTTCTCGGTCGCGGCGGGTGATTATATGAACGACGAAGCAATGATACGCGCGGCTGATTTAGGAGTTGCCGTGGACAGCGCTCAGACCGAAGTAAAGACCGCCGCCGACCTGATTGTATGCGACAACAACAGCGGGGCTATGGCGGAAATAATCGGGTATATCGAGCGTTTGTAACATTATGGATATGGTTCGCGTTTGGCGTGCGCCCGTTTTGGAGCGGAGAATTATATGGGATTTCTTAACGACTTATTCGGCGATAAAGAGCCGCAGGAAATGGAGCGGGGCGCGGGGGTAGCCATGCCCGATTGTCCCATACCGTTCGGATATAAGACAAGCTGGCTTTGTGTTAAAAGCGATTCCCCAGAGGAGGTCATTAGCGCGTTGGGTCTGAAAGACCCCGTTTTGTCAGGCTGGGAAAAGGGGATAGCGGCAGGTGTTTTCGTTTCCCCAGTGCTTGACGGGTACGTTCTGGTCATAAATTACGGTGACGATATTATCATCGAGGACTTGGAAAGGCTCGATGTAATTGCGCGGCAGTTTTCCGAGGTGCAGTATTTCTCGTCTCACCGCGTCGCGGAGTATGCCGCGTGGGTGAAGTATGTCGGCGGGGAAATGCTCCGCGGTTACTGTTGGTGCGGCGACGAGGGAGAGATATACCTTAACGAGGGAGAGATAACCGCTGAGGAAAAGGCTCTCGAGTTGGATAATCTGTTGCAAAGCACTGACGATGACTGGGAAACGTCGAAGTTCGCGGATGAGGAAAATGTGCTGGATATAGCCGCCGCTTGGGGGATAGACCCGAGATTTTCGGAAAAGCAATATCCCGAATCTATGGGCTGGGTCTGCGGAATGAAATGATTTGCGGAAAAGGAGCGGAAAATGTCGGGAATTTTGCGGCAGAAACTGATAATCGTTACAGGCTCTCCGTGCGTGGGCAAAACCACAGTTACGGATAAGCTGTTCACCTTATATGAAAACAGCGCGTTTTTTGACGGCGACTGGGCGTGGTGCGTCAATCCGTTTTCACTTGATGATCCGAGATTGCGTAACGGTGACAAAACAATATCATTTGCGCTTAACAACTTCCTTGATTCGGGATTTGATTATGTGTTTTTTTCGTCGGTGGTGGCAATGTACGAAAATACCCGCGCGAAAATATTAAAAGATATAACCGCGGTAGGATATTCGGTTATTGGTTTTTCGCTCACCTGCTCGGAGGAAACGCTGATTGAACGCCATAGGAAGCGCGGAGACGACAATGAGTGCTCCTTTGAATGGCTGCACAGGAAGCCGCTTGAGGGAGATTATATTATCAAAACGGACGGCAAGAGCGCTGAAGAAATTGCCGTTGAGATGAAAGCCATAATAGACGCGAACGGCGCGGGGCAAGCAGGGAGTTAACAGAGCCGCGGAAATTGGTGTTTGCGTTTTTGAAAATACGTTTTCACACTTTCACACCCACATATTTTCGCTGTGATAAGTTAAAAACGATAAAAGTAGATTTTTGGGTGCCAAAATCAATAATTAAGTGCGGAGTGCGGTATAATTTGCCGCTTACTCCTGCCTTTTATATCAGAAAGGAGCAGTTCTTTATGGACGAAAAACTGAAAAAGCAGCTTGAAACAGCTGCGACTAAGGTCAGAATGGGCGTTATTGAGGGAGTTTACAACGCCAAGGCGGGTCACCCGGGCGGGTCGCTCTCGATAGCGGATACGCTGACCTACCTCTATATGCACCGTATGCACGTTGACCCAAGCGACCCCGAGATGGCGTCGCGCGACAGACTGGTGCTTTCCAAGGGACATACCGCGCCCGCGCTGTATTCGGTGCTGGCGCACAGGGGATTTTTCCCCGTGGAGGAGCTTAAGACCCTCCGCAAAATCGATTCAAGGCTTCAGGGACACCCCGTGCGCGGGAAAGTGCCCGGAGTGGACATGAGCACCGGCTCACTGGGTCAGGGTATTTCGGCGGCGTGCGGCATGGCTCTTTCGGGGAAAATTTCCTGCGATATCTACAAGGTTTACGCCATTCTCGGCGACGGTGAGATACAGGAGGGTCAGGTTTGGGAAGCTGCTATGTTCGCGGCTCACTACAAACTGGATAACCTTGTGGCTGTGGTGGACAACAACGGTTTGCAGATAGACGGCAAGATTTCCGACGTTATGTCCCCGTATCCCATCGACCAGAAGTTTGAGGCGTTCGGTTGGCACGTTATCAATATCAACGGACATGATTTCAACGAAATAGAAAAGGCGTTCAACGAGGCTGAGACCGTTACGGGCAAGCCTACCGTCATAATTCAGCGCTCCACAAAGGGCAAGGGCGTTTCCTTTATGGAAAATCAGGTGGGCTGGCACGGAAAAGCTCCCAACGACGAGGAATACGCCAAGGCAATGGAGGAGCTTAAGGCTCATCTTGCGGAGCTTGAGAAATAATACGGCTGATATCGATTGGATAACAGATTTTCAAACCTGCAGGTTTTGCGCATTTTGGACAGTCACCCGAAATTTTGCCGCGCAAAACCGCAAATACTTGAAAGGAGTGATGCTCCCTGATGGGGGCATGATATAAATATGGAAAAGAAAGCAACTCGTGACAGCTACGGCGAAGCGCTGGTCATGCTGGCGGAAAAGCGCCCTGACCTTATCGTGCTGGACGCCGACCTCGCAGCTGCCACAAAAACAGGCACCTTTAAGAAAGAATATCCCGAGAAGCACTACGACTGCGGCATTGCCGAGGCGAACATGATGGGCGTTGCGGCGGGTATTGCCACAACAGGCAAGCTGGTTTTCGCAAGCTCCTTCGCGATGTTCGCGGCGGGCAGAGCGTTTGAGATAGTGCGCAACTCGATAGGATATCCCCATCTCAACGTAAAGATAGGCGCTACTCACGCGGGTATTTCCGTAGGAGAGGACGGCGCTTCTCACCAGTGCAACGAGGATATAGCCCTTATGAGAACTATACCCGGAATGACGGTTATAAATCCCGCCGATGACGTGGAGGCTAAGGCGGCTGTGCTGGCTATGGCGGATTATGTCGGTCCTACCTATATGCGCTTCGGCAGGCTTGCCGCGCCCATCTTCAACGACCCCGCGGCGTATAAGTTTGAGGTCGGAAAGGGTGTTCAGCTTAAGGACGGTAAGGATATCACAATTATCGCCACTGGACTTATGGTTTCCGAGGCGCTGGAGGCGGCTAAGGCTCTCGCGGAGCAGGGAGTTGACGCGCGCGTTGTCAATATCCACACCATCAAGCCCATTGACCGCGATATAATCATAAAGGCGGCAAAGGAAACGGGCAAGATAGTTACCGTTGAGGAGCACAGCGTTATCGGCGGGCTTGGCTCGGCGGTTGCGGACGTGGTTACGGAGGAGTGCCCCGTACCAGTTATCAAGATAGGTGTAAAGGACGTGTTCGGTCATTCGGGTCCCGCTCCCGCGCTGCTTAAGGAATTCGGGCTTTGCGCGGAGAATATCGTTGCTGTTGCCAAAGCGGCGGTCGGGAAGTAATATTTCCGAAACAAAAAATCCCTCTCCTTAACAGGGAGGGATTTTACATTATACGGCAGTCTGCACCTCGGGATATGACTTCGGGTCGTATCCGACCGCGACCGGCTTGTCTTTGACATACTCGTCAATGATCGCTTTCTGCTCGTCGGTACAGGTATCCGCAAAAGTTAATTCTATGATATTTTGCTGCATATTTATTTGTGCGCCCATATACGGCAGACCAAGTTCTTTCATAAGCTCCGACGGCATTTCAATGAGTATTTTCCGCATTTCGTTCAGAGAATACTCTGCGGTTTCAAGTCTGACGTTTTCATAGCCCTTAAAGAAATCATAGCGGGTGCTGTTTTCATCGGTTATCATTACCACCAGCACGTAATTGTTCTGACTGAAATCGCCGTCAAGGTAGTAACCCGCGTAATCGTCGGGATAGTCGCGCGTGCCGCGCTCGTTTAATTCAAAACTGTCATAGAGTATATGAAGCGCCTCGGAGGCGGAAACACCATCCACCTCTGAATTATATTCGGGAATACTTGATTCTTTCGCGTTCACGCAGCCCGTCGCCAATATTATCAGCGCACATAGCAGAAATATTTTTTTCATATTGTACCTCGTCATATTATAGACAAAGCGCCGATATAAGCGCAGCGTTACGATAATATAAAAATTATACTGTTTTTGTTTTCATCTTGTTAATACCAATATATCACCAAAAACGATAGCGTTTTTGGTGCAGTTTTAAAAGTCCCCCGGGAATATTTCCCGGGGGATAAAAATTACATTTCCACTTTCAGACCCTCGTCGCTTCTTACCTTAAAGTTCTTCGCCGTGCCGGACGCGGTCACCTTTATGGTGTCGCCGCTTCTTGTGGCGGTAAGGCTGAGCACTTCTTTGGACTCGCTGTCGTATATCTTGGTCTCGGCGGTCTTGCCGTCTTCAAGCTGATATATCACTATATCGCAGTTCTCCGCGTAATCGTAGGTGAAGCCGCGCTTGAAATCGCCGTAGGCTATTATGCTGTTCGGCTTAGCCAGCAGCGGCATTGAGAAGTAATCGTGCTTGGTGGTATACCACTTTTCTCCCTCGAATACCTCTCCGGTCTGGATATCTGTCCACTTACCCGCGGGAACATAATACTGTGCTATCCCTTCCTCATTGAATACGGGAGCGCAAAGCAGGCTTTCACCCAGCATATACTGTCTGTCAAGCGCTGAGCAGGCGGGGTCATCGGAATAATCCACCACCATAGCTCTCATCATGGGAACACCGCTTGTGTGGGTGTTTATCGCCTGTGTCCAGAGGTAGGGCATAAGCTTGCCCTTCAGCTTGGTGAAGTGGCGGAGAACGTCGCAGCTCTCTTCGTCGAAATTCCACGGAACGCGGTAGGAGCTGTTGCCATGCAGGCGGGAATGGGTGGACATAAGCCCGAACGCGCACCAACGTTTGTAAAGGTCAGGAGTGCCCTGCGCCTCGAAGCCCGAAATATCATGGCTGAAGAATCCGAAGCCGCTTAAGCACAGTGACAGACCTCCGCGGAGCGTTTCCCACATGCTCTCGTAATTCGAGAAGCAGTCACCGCCCCAGTGCACGGGGAACTTCTGACCGCCTACGGTCGCGGAACGCGCGAACAGACATGCCTTATCCTTGCCGTAATATTCCTCAAGCACCTCAAATACCGTTTTGTTGTAAAGATAGGTGTAGTAGTTGTGCATTTTGTAGGGGTCGCTGCCGTCGTAATAAACGATATCCTTAGTGGGTATTCTCTCGCCGAAGTCGGTCTTGAAAGCGTCGACGCCCATTTCACAGAGCGCTCTCAGCTTGCCCTTGTACCACTCGCGGGCGGCGGGATTGGTGAAATCCACGACAGCCATGCCGGGCTGCCACATATCACCCTGCCATACAGATCCGTCGGTGGTTTTGAGGAAATAGCCGCCCTTTACGCCCTCGTCAAACATGGAGGAGCGCTGCGCGATGTAGGAGTTTATCCACACGCATATCTCAAGCCCCTTTGCCTTGAGCCTTTCGAGCATTGCCTTGGGGTCGGGGAACATTCTCTTGTCCCATGTAAGGTCGCACCAGTTGAATTCCTTCATCCAGAAGCAGTCAAAGTGGAATACCTCAAGTGGGATATCGCGCTCTGCCATGCCGTCAATAAAGCTCGAAACAGTCTTTTCGTCGTAATCGGTGGTGAAAGAGGTGGTGAGCCACAGACCAAAAGTGTACGCGGGTGTGAGCGCGGGCTTGCCCGTGAGGTCGGTATATACTTTAAGTACGTCCGCAATCTTGCCGCCGCCGATAACGAAATATTCAAGGTGCTCGCCCTGAACGGTGAAAGCAACCTTGGATACGGTTTCGCTCGCTACCTCAAAGCTTACCTTTTCAGGATGGTTTACAAACAGACCGTAGCTTCTGGAGGAAACGTAGAACGGAATGGATTTATAGCTCTGCTCTGAGGATGTGCCGCCGTCGTTATTCCACACCTCGACAGTCTGACCGTTCTTTACGAAAGTGGAGAATTTTTCGCCGAAGCCGTAGATGCTCTCGCCCACGCTGATGTTCATCATATCGCGCATAACCGCGCCGTCGGCAGTTTCGTCGTGCGCGAAAAACTGCTTCATCACGTCCTCGTTCATGCGCTCGTTTGTGCGCCACTGCTCCTCGTTAATGTAGGAGGTAGTGCGCCAGCCTTGCTTTGTCAGCAGCTTATCGCCGTAGTAGTATTTGATGTCCCAAGCTCCGCCCTTGGCAACAACTACTCTGGTATTGCCGGAGATCAGCTCGAATGCGGAACCAGTGTCCTTGATAGTGGGTTTGAAGGATGCATCCTCGTTCAGCTCAAACGCGGGAGCTTTCTTAATACGTCCCTTAAAATGGTCAACGGTTACTTTTATCGTATTTTCAAGAGTAGATGTAAAAGAGATTTCCAGCACGGGTCCGCCGAGGGTCTGCCCACGGTTTCCTATCCACTGCGCCGTAGCGAGAACGTTTATTGAGTTCTCCGCCGCTGTCACCTCATACATCTGCGTCGCGTAATTTACGCCGTAGCCGGGCTTGTTAAGCCAAAGTCCGTCCGAATACTTCATAGAAAAATCCTCCGTAGAATAATTTGTTATTATGGGGAATCCGCTCGACACGGTGTATTTCAGTTTTATGCAATCGTTTACACCGCAAGATACAGTACTCCCGCTTTCTTTTTTCCTCAAGAAGCATTGTAACATATCCACATAAAATTACAAGGGGGATTTTGAGTTTCGGGAAGATATTTATATTTTTTGGGAATTAAAGAACGCGTCATTTGTATCGATTCCAACCGTATCGGTGGGTTATGAAAAATCCGCTTGACAAGGTGTGCGAAATGGTGTAAAATGGTAGGCGTACAGGCGGTGCGCGTGCGGATTAAAGTAAAATGTACGGATATATTTCTGTAAAATGTTGTTTCGGAACGTTCGGGCAATGTCAAAATAATTTGTTTTGGGTATGAGGTGCGGTAAGTATGAAGCTTTTTAAAAAAATATCCCGCATATTATGCGCCGTGTCGGCGACCGCGTGTCTGGTCGGCTGCGCGGAAAAGTTTTCCGAAAAGGAAACGAAATACTACGTTGTATATTCGGATATTTTAAATCCCGACGGACTCCTTTGCGGGATTGACGAGGACGGAAATTATACTTCAAGCGTGAAAATAAATCTGCGGGACGGGACGAACGTGGGGTTTGCGGACGGAATGACCGTTATAGGCGGAGGCCGTGCGAATACTCATATGCTGATTGACGGGGACGGGGAATATAAGGAATTTTATCTTCTTGACGAGCCGAATTATACGGGGGTATGCGCGGTCACCACGGACGGAGATAAGATGATATCCTCAATGAACGGGGGCTTTTCCGATGGAGTTTATCTGAACCTTCTGGTGATACAGGATATTTCGGGAAACGTTGACGTAAAAGAAATTATCGAGATATACGCGGAGGATATTATATGCGTTGAAGGTACGGTTTATATCGTTGGCGCGATGGATTACGCGGGAGAGGAGGACGGCTGGATAGGCAAGATAATTTCGTATGATACGGAAAGCGGGGAAATGTCGGAGCGGGAATTTGAGGCGAGAAAGCCTTTAGGTGAAATTCAATGTCTGGGCGACAGGCTGTATTGCAGCGCTTATGAGCTGAACGGCGGCTGCAAGGAAATATATGTTATCGACAGGCTTACTCTCGATAAAGTCGGTATACTGACTTTTGAAGAAAACATTTCGGGTCTGCTGACTTCTGAGGGAAAGCTGTACTTTGAAACGGGCGGGGTATTCTGCGAGGCAGATCCGTCGGACGGGTCTGTCGCTGCGAGCTTGTACACGCTTCCCGAGGGAGGCTATATTGAATACGCCGCGGCTTCGGAGGGCAGGATATATATTACGACGCGGTTTGACGTGCCGAGGGATGACGGCGGAAACGACCCTGTCGTCGGCGTACAGGCTGAATGTGTGCCGTCGGACGGTACGGTCACGGAAACGCCCGTCCGTATGGACAGAAGTAAGTATTCGTTTTTTGTGCCGGTTCCCGCATTTTAGTACGGTTATAAGCCGCGTAAAAACGGGAGGATATATGTATAACGATAACGAATTATTTGACATACTTAACGAAAGCGGTGATAAAACCGGTCAGACCATGCCGCGAATAGAGGTGCACAGAACGGGTGCGCTTCACGGAAGTGTGCATATATGGGTGATACGCAGGCGGCTGGATGGGTTGGAGGTGCTGTTGCAGAAGCGCGCTCCCGATAAAGACAGCTATCCTGACTGCTGGGACGCTGCTTCCACAGGGCATATCAACGCGGGCGAGGACAGCCTTTCAGCGGCGGCGCGCGAGGTCGGAGAGGAACTTGGTGTTGATGCTGCTCCGTCGGAGCTTATACCGTTGTTCAGGCGCAGAGTCAGGGAAGATAACATATTTAATGGAAAGCGATTTATAAATAACGAGATAACCCGCGTTTATCTGCTGCGCAGAGATATCCGCGACGAGGAGCTTATACCTGAGCAGGCGGAGATATCCGAGCTGAAGTGGTTCGGCGCGGAGCAGCTTGCGGAGCTTATGAAAAGTCAAGAGGGGAGCTTCTGTGTTGACAGCGAAGAGCTGCGTGAGGTGCTTGCGTGCGCTGAAAATATGCTTGGATAGACGGAGCGCCTAAACAGTGGGGAAGTATGTCAGCGGAACGGCGGGGCATAACAGCAAAATGTAAATAACCGTCAATGACGGGTTTTATAGGAGGTATTGAAAATGCCATTCATTAACACAAAGTATTCGGCAGAGATTTCTTTGGAACAGGAACGCGAAATAAAAGCTCGGTTCGCGGAAGCGGTTAGGTTGATTGGGAAAACCGAAAACTGGCTTATGGTGGGATTTGAACAGGGCTGTTCGCTCTATTTTAAGGGCGAAAAAAGCGAGAAGATCGCTTTTGTTGAAGTCAGCCTATACGGCGGAGCTTCCGCGTCAAGCTATGGTCAGATGACCGCGGAGATATGTAAGATACTTAACGATGTTCTTGGCGTTCCTGCGGACAAGGTCTATGTGAAGTATTCCCCCGTAGATAACTGGGGCTGGAACGGAGGCAATTTCTGATTAGTTAAACGGGGCGGCACTCTTCCGCCCCGTGACATTTGTTACAAAAAGGAAATTTACGACTGTTGATTCTTTATTTTGACGATAAATGAATGTAATTTTTTGAGCCGTTTTATCTAAAAGAATTTTTTGCACTCTGACATTTGGGGATTCATTAACGGCTGAAGTGTATGTCCGCTTCCAAAATTGATTAATGATTTACAGCTTGTAGAAAAGGTTATTGCAGCACAATGTTGAGGCAGGAAATTTTTGAGAGAGCCTAAGAAGCAATACGGAGCGAAGCGGAGTGTTGCTGTCTTAGGCGGGTCGAAAAAATTTCAAATTAAAATAAATTAGCTTAGGTCAACACTTGATATACGCACTGTGATTTATTTTGTCAGCTTTGTGCCGAAAAAATCGGATAAGCGCAAATAAAGTTTACGCCGAGATGTTGCGCTGCACTGTATTTTACATAAACTGAGCGGTATTTTGCCGCTCCTTTATATTTAAATGCTAAATTTTATAAATTTATTGACTTTATCTGGGGTTTATGCTATAATTAAGATGCTACTTTATGTGGCGGAGTTTTGGGAGTTGACGTTTTTCGAAACATTATTACGAACCCAGTTTAAAGAAAGGTATTACGGCTATGATTAAGGCAGTTATATTTGATTTGGACGGACTTATATTGGATACGGAAAAGCTTCTCGTGAAATTCTGGTGTCAGGCGGCTAACGAGGCGGGTTTTCCCATGCAGACAGAGCATGCGTTACATATCCGAAGCCTTGGGCGCAAGTTTGCCATTCCTTATCTCAGCGAGGTGTTTGGTCCTGAGTTTGATTATATAAATATCCGATCGCGCCGCATGGAGCTTATGGCGGAGCATATTCATGAGCATGGTCTGGAGAAAAAGCCGGGGTTGGAGGAGCTTCTGAACTTTTTACAGAAAAATCGTATCCCCGCAGCTGTTGCAACTGCCACAGACAAACTCCGCGCAGAGAAATATCTGCAGCAGACAGGTCTGCTGCATTATTTCAGCAGTGTTATATGCGCGGCAATGGTGGAAAACGGAAAGCCTAAGCCGGATATTTATCTTTTTGCCGCGAGCAGGCTGGGGCTTAAGCCGCAGGAGTGCATGGCGCTGGAGGACTCGCCCAACGGGGTGCGCGCTGCAAGCTCGGCAGGCTGTGTGACGGTTATGATCCCTGATCTTACAGAACCCGACGATGAAGTGATACCTTTGATTTACACTTCGGTTAAATCGTTGGCTGACGTGCCGGCTATTATTAAAAAATTGTCCTGACGGAGGTGGGGAAATGGCTCTTGATAATTTAAATAATGAAGAAGCCGGAGTAAAGATTGTGCCGATAGACGGCAGAGTAGATATAAGCTTCGACCCGGACGGGGCTATGGCAAATATGATACTGTTTGCGCCTCAGAACGGCGGCAGACCCATAACTGCGGAGATGGTCATGGAGGAGCTTGCCAATAGGGGAATAGTTCACGGAATAGACGAGATAGATATACAGGAAATGGTGAAGTCAAGGGTTTATGATACGCCCATATGTGTGGCAAGAGCTGATCTTCCCAAGCGGGGACAGAACGGAACCGTGAATTTTCACTTTGATAAGGATCGAAAGCCCAAGCCATACCGCGACGAATTTGGTATCACCAATTACCGTGAGCTGAACGTTATTGTTCCGATACGCAAGGGAGAGGTAATAGCGGATATTATACCTCCTTCGGAGGGCATTCCGGGTACAAATATTTTTGGAAAGTCCATTCCTGCGGAATCGGGCGCTCCCGCAAAGGTCACTGTGGGTAAGAACACTGCGGTCACGGTGGACGGCAAGACTATTGTCGCATCATGCGACGGTCACGTGGTTTACGGTACGGGATGCTTTACGGTTGAGGATACGGTTACTATAAAGTCTGATCTGGATATGTCTGTGGGAAATCTCAGCTTTTTCGGGGATATCCATATCAAGGGTAATGTTATGGAAGGCTTTATTATAGCCGCGGGAAAGAATGTCAGGGTAGACGGCACAGTGTTTGGCGCGGAAATAGTTGCGGGCGGAAACGTTACTATTGTAGGAGGCGCAATCAACACAAAGATAGAGTGCGGCGGAAACGCGGAAATAGGATTTTGCGACAATACTGAGATAAAGGCTAACGGTAACGTTGTTTCAAAGCAGTTCGCTTTCTGCAATATTTTTTGCTACGGCGGTCTGACCGCTAAGGGTGCTCACGGTGTTATCGTGGGCGGAAAAATATCTTCCATGAGAGATGTTACGGCGGGAGTTATCGGCTCGGAAAAATATACAGCCACCGAGATAAATATCGGTGACGGTTCGGTGATTTACGCAAGAAAGCGCCAGGCGGAGGAGGAGCTTGAAACCTCTGCGAAAGCTTATGACTTGGCGATAAAGAATCTTGATTATCTGAAGTATCGCAGAACGCAGCAGGGCGGCGGTCTTACTGACAGCCAGCAGAAGCAGTTCAAGACCGAAACGCGCAACAAGCTGTTTCACGCCATGCGAAAAAAGGAACTGGGTGACCTTATCGCCCAGCTTGAAGAGGATATCAAGAACAAGGACGCGCTGTGCGCTAAATGTTCGGGTATAATATATCCAGGGGCAAAGTTCTGTATAAATTTCCTTACCATGGAAATAACAGAAACGGCAGTGCGATCTACAGTTACGGTGCTTAATGACGCTATTGCGGTTATTCCGAATTAGTTTAGACGCGGCAGGGCGCACTGTTTTAATGGCTGCGTTTTGTTGTCGGTTTTGACTGCATTTACCGCAAAAACAGTTTGTCGCTTTGGAATCACGATTCCGCGTCTTGCGCGAGTGATCCAAATAGGTTAAGCATTTTAATCCAAACAACACAAAAATTGAAGAGTTAAAGCGTTGAAAGCAAATATAAGCTGAACGCCCACACATAAATTCCCCGCAAGCCGACGTATGGGTTTTACGCAAAAGTCAATATAACGCTTAAGCGTTAACCCTTATGTTGCGCAAAACCGCGCTGTGCAGCGAAGCTTTCAGAGCGGTGCGGAAAATTCTTTCAAATAAAGGAGTGCAAAATGAAATCATTGACGGTTTTATTTAATGACGGATGGAAATTCTGTCTTACAGAGGCAGATAAAATAAAGGATATATCCGAGCTTGCGGGGGCGCGTTGGTACGATGTGGAGCTTCCCCATGACTGTCTGATAAACGATACGCACAATCTGTACAAGACGGGTGATGGTTGGTATAAAAAGAGATTTGCGGTGACGGCAGAGCAGCTTTCGGGCAGCGTTTTCCTGAATTTTGACGGAGTGTATATGGACAGCACGGTCTATGTGAACGGCATGGAAGCGGGCAGCTGGACGTATGGGTACTCTGCGTTTGAGCTTGACATTACTCCGCTGCTTCGCGCGGGGGACAATGAGGTTGCCGTTCTGGTGCGCTACCGCGAGCCGAACACGCGCTGGTACAGCGGCGCGGGTATATACAGAGACGTCAATCTTATCGTAAAGCCCGAAACGTATATTCCCACGAACGGTATATATATCCACTCCGAAAAGAAAGACGAGGGCGCTTTTGAAACAGAGGTAGAAACCGATATCTGCGGCAGCGCGGGTGAGATCTATATTACGTTACAGGTGCTTTCTCCCGATGAGGAGATAATCGCGGGCTTTGAGCAGCGTGCTTTGTTTAAGGGCGGCAGAAGCAGCTTTATAAACAGGTTTACGATAGACAATCCCCTGCTGTGGGATATTGATGACCCCAACGTTTACACAATGCGCGTTTCGCTTTATAAGGACGGCGAGCTTATAGATTTGGACGAGGAGAGCTTCGGCTACAAGACCGCGGAGTTCGTTCCCGAAAAGGGACTGCTGCTAAACGGCAGGCAGATAAAGCTGCACGGAGTTTGTATGCATCACGATTTGGGCGCTCTCGGCTCCGCTTTCAACTTCACCGCGCTGCTGCGTCAGCTCAGGATTATGAAGGAGATGGGTGCGAACGCGATACGCACATCCCACAATATGCCTGTAAGGCAGCTTATGGACATCTGCGACCACATAGGGCTGCTGGTGGACAGCGAAGCTTTTGATATGTGGGAGAACGCCAAGACCGAATTCGATAATCACCGCTTTTTCAAGGATACTGCGGAGCGGGACGTTAAGAGCTGGGTGGAGCGCGACAGAAACCACCCGTCGCTGCTGATGTGGAGTATAGGAAACGAGATAAGCGACACAAATTCGGAGCACGGGATAGAGATAACCAAGCGGCTTAAGGGATATGTGGACAAGTATGATTTTAAGCACAACGCTCCCGCTACGATAGGCTCCAATTTCATGCCGGGCGAAAATGCGCAGAAGTGCGCTGACGAGCTTAAGCTGGCGGGCTATAACTACTCGGAGCACCTTTACGCGGAGCATCACGGGCGCTATCCCGACTGGACGATATACGGCAGTGAGACTTCTTCGGCGGTGCGCAGCCGCGCGATATATCACTTCCCCGCGTCCGCTCCGATACTCACGCACGACGACCTTCAGTGCTCCTCGCTGGGCAACAGTGTTGTGGGCTGGGGGAGTTTTGCGCACAAGGCATGGCGGCTGGACAGGGACTGTGATTTCTGCGCGGGTCAGTTTGTATGGACGGGCTTTGACTATATCGGCGAACCTACCCCATATTCCACCAAGAACAGCTATTTCGGAATGGTGGACACGGCGGGATTCCCCAAGGATATCTATTATTTCTATCAGAGCGTGTGGACAGACCCCGCAGTCAAACCCATGCTGCATATCGTTCCCTGTTACTGGGACTTTAACCCCGGTCAGCCTGTGGACGTGATAATTTACAGCAACGCGGAAAAGGTCGAGCTTTTTTTGAACGGCAGATCGCTTGGCGTTAAGGAAATGCGGCTTGCGGACAGCGAGGAGATGTGCGCGCATTATATCGTGCCGTACGAGGCGGGTGAGCTTTCCGCAAAGGGCTACGGCAGTGACGGCGCGGTCATTGCGCAGGACAGACTTGTTACCTGTTTCGACCCAGTAAGGGTCACGCTGGAGAGCGATAAGGACGCGCTTTTCGCTGACGGTCGCGATATAGCATTTATTGAGATTTCCGCCGCGGATAAAAACGGAGTGCCGGTGGGCAACGCGCGAAACCGCGTTAAGGTCGAGGTGAGCGGCGCGGGGCGGCTGGTTGGTTTGGACAACGGCGACAGCACGGATTACGACAGCTACAAGGGCGACAACCGCAGGCTTTTCGGCGGTAAACTGCTGGCCATGGTTCAATCTACACTGGAAAGCGGGGAAATAAAGGTCAGGGCGGTTTCCGAGGGTTTGGAAAGCGCTGAGATTACTCTGGACTCCGCAGCGCTTCCTGAGGGGATAACCGCTGATGGCGTTTCGGTCGTTAAGGAGAACGCTTTTCCCGCTGTTACCAATGAATATACCCGAGAGATACCCGTGCGCAAGATTGAGCTTACGGGCGGCGGAGCTTTGAATGAGAATAATGCTTCGGCGGAGATAAGCGTTAAGCTTCTGCCCGAAAACGCCACTTACCGCGACGTAAGCTGGAAGATAGTGCGTGAGAACGGCGTGGACAGCGAGATAGCTTCCGCTGAGCCTGCGGAAAGCGGAGCGGTCGTGACCGCCATAGGCGACGGTGAATTTTTCGCGCGCGCGTTTGTGAACAACGGCGGCAGTGTTCCGCAATGCTTTGCGGACGTCAAATTTACCGTTACGGGGCTGGGCGCCGCCACAAGAGACGCATACGAATTTATTTCCGCCTGTGCGGCGGACGAGTGTCTCGGCACGGCGCGCGTGATTGAGGACGGCGCTATGTCCGCATTTGAGGGCAGAACGGTGCTGGTATACCGCAACATAGATTTCGGCACGGCGGGAACGGATACCATGAGCATCAGCATAGGCACCTGCGCCGATGTTGGCGTTGAGGTGTGGGAGGGTACTCCCGACAGCGGAAGGCTGCTGCTGGATTCGGTATTCATGGGCAACGGGCACTGGTGCGGCTTCGCGGAGCAGCTGTTCGGGCTTTCGGGGCGCGTTAAGGGTATCAGGACCGTTTCCGTTGTCATAAAGAACAGCGGGGTTATTTTCGGAGGGTTTGCTTTCGGAGCGGTCAACAGAGCGTTTGACGAGAATTACACAGCCGAAAACGACGGTGTTTACGGCGATGAATATACCATTTCGGGGCGCAGCATTGTGGGTATCGGTAACAATGTTATTATCAGCTACGACGGTCTTGACTTCGGTGAAAAGGGTGCGCACTACCTTACAATAAAAGGAGCTACACCCAACCCCATGAACGCGGTGCAGTTCCGCTATACACCCAAGGGCGGCGAGCAGCAGAGCCTGTTTTTGGACTTCATCAGCGCCGACAGCCCCGAGGAGCAGCGCTTTGATATCCCCGCGCTAACGGGTGTGAATGATATCAAGTTTGTGTTCCTGCCAGGGTCAAAATTCGATTTCATCAGCTTTAAATTTGAGTAAAAAATGTTAATATCTGGTTATTGTAACCGATTTGTAAACAAAATTGTAAACAAATTGTAACCTTACTTTTATTGCATTTTGCGTGAAAAAGTTGTATAATATAGATAATTAATAAATATGGGCGGCTCTCGTACGAGAATCTGATTTTAAACGTTCCCACTGAGGTGACCTTATGAAAAACAACATAATTCTTATAGCCATTGTTACTATACTGAGCCTTGCTATAATTATAACCGTGATACTCATCAGCACCTCTGGTAAAGAAAACGATGAATCGGAGAGTATCCCCGTAATTTCGCTTACCGAGGAGTCTGATCCTCCGGATATTCCTAATGAATCGGATATTGAGCCAAGCTCTCCTACGGAGGAGCCTCCCGCGATGACCACTCCCGATACCTCGGTTGTAAGTGTTCCAACGGAAGAACCGACGGACGAGCCGCAGCCTTCCGCGGGCGCGGCGGAGGTTGTCGCGCTGGCGCATACGCTGCTTGGTGTGGAATTTGCTGAGGGTGGGGATACTCCAGCGGGTTTTGACAACTCAGGTTTTATTTATTACGTACTTCGCGAAAACGGCTATATAACCTGTCCGCGTGGTGTTTCGCAGCAGGCGGAGATGGGCACTCGGCTGGAATATGACGAGCTTCTTGTAGGCGACCTGGTGTTCTTCTACAATGAAAGCGGCACGGGCGCGGGCTTTGGCGGGATATATATTGGCAGTGGAAAAATGATTGCCTGCCTTATGCCTGGAACTGTCGTGAAAGAAGTGGATATTACCACTGAATACTACCGCAACAACTTCTACCAAGGGGTCAGTCTCAGCGGGTAATGTTTTATAGGATCGTCCTGCGGAACGCCCCACAGCGTTCCGCGAGATTTTTGTGCGCTGATGATTTTCGGCAATTTATCAGATTCGTTATAATAATTTATTGTTGAAGACTTATTATAAATTTCGGGCTGCAATTATTGGGATTTTATTATTAAAAATTCTTTGGTTTATACTACGCTATCAATGATAATACATATAAATGATTTTAATAAAAGCAGCCAATTGGCCCGAAACAACTCTTTTACAGAAAATCGAATACAAATTATATATTGCTAACTGACAAAAGATTTTATCCGTTTCACTGTGTACAATGCCTAATAGTTTTTTCATTAAAAAGGATAGGATTAGAAAAAAACAGGAGATGTATTATGCTTAACGATACGGAAAAAAGGCAAAAAATGCTAAACGAGCCGGTGCAGCTTCTGGTCTGCAAGATGGCTGTGCCGACCATCATTTCAATGCTGATATCGGCTTTGTATAATATGGCGGATACCTATTTTGTGGGACAGCTTGATACGGTTTCGACAGCGGCGGTTGGGTTGGCTTTGCCGCTTATGAACGTTATTCAGGCTATCGGATTCTTTTTCGGGCACGGCTCGGGAAATTATATGTCGAGAAAGCTTGGCGAGGGCGACAGCTCCGCTTCGGAAAAAATGGCTGATACCTCGGTCCTGCTTTCGATTGTGTGCGGCGCACTTATGACCGCAGCGGGGGTCATTTTTCTTGAACCGCTGGTGAGACTGCTTGGTGCCACTCCGCTTCTTATAGAGGACGGCAGGGACTATATCTCTGTGCTGTTGATTGGCATTCCGTTTATAATGGCTTCGTTTACCATGAACAATCAGCTTAGATTTCAGGGGAGAGCTTACCTTGGAATGGTGGGAATGGCGGGCGGCTCGGTGCTTAATGTTGCTCTCGACCCGCTGTTTATCTATGTAATGAATATGGGAGTAACAGGCGCGGCGCTGGCGACTATTATAAGCCAGATAGCTTCGTTTATAGCGCTGATGGTGATAAGCGGGCGAATTCCTTTCAGAAAGCCTCGGCTGTCGTTTTCTGCGGAGATAGTCGGTGCGGTGCTTCGCTTCGGTACTCCGTCGCTGTTCAGGCAGAGCATGATAGGTATAGCGGCAATTTGTCTGAACAATGTGGCAAAGGATTTCGGAGAGCCTGTTATCGCGGCTATAACTGTGGTAAACAAAATAACTATGGTGGGCGCTTCCATCGTTATAGGCTTCGGGCAGGGCTTTCAACCCGTATGCGGCTTTAACAGCGGTGCGGGAAGGCACGACAGGGTATACAAAACGTTCACGTTCTGCATTAAGGCTTCGACGGCGTTTATCACAGTTTTCGGCGCGGTGGTTTTCGCGTTATCAGAGCAGCTTATCGCGGTTTTCCGCGACGATCCCGAGGTCATATCGGCAGGTATCCCGCTGTTGAAATTTCAATGCGTTACGGGCGTGTTTCAAGGCGTAATAATCATGACAAACATGATTATGCAAAACTTGGGGAAAACGGTTCAGTCAAGTATTCTGGCACTGGCGAGGCAGGGACTTTTCTTTATTCCGCTGGTGTATATTCTTCCCGCGACTCTGGAGCTTACTGGTTTGCAAATAACACAAAGCTGCGCCGACCTGTTGACAGGGATTGTGACTCTGCCCATGACTGCGTATACGCTCAGAATGCTTAAAAAGCTTATGAACACATAAATCTTTGAATAAACGGATACACGAGAACATAAATACGGATAAGGCTTCCACGAAGCGCCGCGCAAACAGTTATTTGTCCGCTTTGATACTGCCGGTTGCGGGGTTGTCAAGAAGATTACCGTCAGCGTCAAATCGTGAGCCGTGGCAGGGACAGTCCCATGTGCGCTCCTGAGGGTTCCACTTCAGCGCACAGCCCATATGCGGGCAGCGGCGCTCCGAGAGGGTGAGAAGGTTTGACGCGGCTTCAAGCGCGTTAAGCGCCAGCTGCGGCTTTAAAATGCTGCGTGATGGGGAAAAAAGCTGCTCAAACTCGTTCTTTCTGCCTGTTATCATGTCTGTAAGCAGCTCTGCAGCCGTCATTGAGGAAGTCATGCCCCATTTGTTGAAGCCAGTTGCCACATAGAAATCGGGTGTGTTTGCGGAGTAGCGCCCGATGTAAGGTATTCCGTCGAGTGTCATACAGTCCTGCGTTGCCCAGCGGAATTTTTCTTTAAGGTCAGGAAAGTATTTGTAGGCAAAGCCGCACAGTTCGCGCCAGCCTCCGCCGAGCTTTCCCGTGCGGTGCCCGCCGCCGCCGAGCAAAAGATATTTTCCGTAATTGCGAAATGACAAACCATTCTCCGCCTCGTCGATATACATTCCTCTGATATCCGGAACGTTTTCGCCTGTCAGCGCGAGGACATAGGAGCGCTGCTGATACATTTTCAAAAAATAGCTTCCATGCTTGTTGATAAATGGGAAATGGGTCGCGCAGACAACTGCTTTGGCGGTTATCTTTCCTTTGGCGGTTCGAGCAGTGTTAGGGGTCAGCTCCAGAACCTCGGTATTTTCGTATATTTTGAAGCCCTTGGATACCCCAGCGGCGAATTTAAGCGGATTAAACTGCGCTTGACGCGGGAACTTTACTGCTCCCACGGTTGAAACCGGCAGAGGAATATTTGCTGTGAAACGAGCCGGAAAGCCTATGCGGTCAAGCGCAGCGACTTCCTCCTTAAGCGCCCTTCTGTCATTAAGCGAATAGACAAACGACGGGCGCTCCTCGAAATCGCAGTCTATTTTTTTACAAAGCTCTCGGTAGTGCCGAAGCGCGTTTTCATTAGCGCGCAGGTATTCCAATGCCCGCTTTGCGCCATATTTTCGTGTGAGTTTAGCGTATATCAGACCATGCTGGGAGGTTATTTTCGCGGTGGTGTTTTGCGTTACTCCGCTGCAAAGCGTGTTCCGCTCCGTTAGGACTACCTCTGCGCCTGCCTCGGAGAGCATTCGGGCGGTGAGCAGCCCTGCCATGCCGCCGCCTATAACAAGAACGTCGGCGGATATATTTCCGCTTAGCGGAGCGTGGCAGGGTGTGCCGACGTCAGCAGAAGCGTCATGCCATAATGATTTGTTCATTTGTGTACTCCTTTCATAATGCGGTAAATAATAATTTATGTTAGAATAGCTAAACTGCTGTGAATCACTTAAAAATGGAGAGTCATAGGCGCTGAAGGCAGGCGTAAAGTGACCGCCCGCGCATGAATTTCCCGCAATCCGCTGTGAAAGCGCAGCCCGCAAAGCGGGCGGAGCTTTTACGGCGGGATAGCGCAAACTACGCTGAGTTTTGTACAAAACTCAGCGTAGTTTGCAGTGGTGCGGGAAATTCTTTTAAATAATTTGCCTTAGGTCATCATTTCTTAAAAGCATTTCTGCTTTTTGTCAACTTATCTTAACAGCATAAATTATTATTTATTTTCGCGGCGGCATAACTCGCCCATGCAGCGGCGCTCCGCCTATATCAATATTATGTCGCCGTTTCCGCGGGTTATCCCGCTGCAAAGGAGAAATTTCATGATAACAAAGTATATTGAAAGCGTAAAAATTTCGGGAGATATCCCGCGGGGAAGCTATCTTGAGAATATACCCGCGATAGAATGGCTTTTACGGAAACGGGAACTTTCGCTTAACTCTGCGGTCACATTTTTCGTGGGAGAGAATGGCGCTGGGAAATCAACGCTGCTGGAGGCTGTCGCCGTGGCGGCGGGCTTTAACGCGGAGGGCGGCTCGAGAAACTTCAGCTTCTCTACCCGCGACACCCACTCGGAGCTTTACAAATATATCACGCTTTCGCGGGGATTTATACGACCTAAAGACGGATTTTTTCTGCGGGCGGAGAGCCTTTACAACTCCGCGACATATATTGACGAGCTGGACGAGCTGCCCTCTGCGTCACCCCCGATAGCGCCGTCTTACGGCGGATCGCTTCACGGGGAGTCGCACGGGGAGAGCTTTCTTGCCACAATACAGAACCGGTTTTTCGGAAACGGGCTGTATATCCTTGACGAGCCTGAGGCGGCGCTCTCTCCCGCGCGGCAGCTTACGCTGATGAGGATAATCGGGGAGCTTGTGAGGGATAACTCACAATTTATAATCGCCACCCACTCGCCCATACTTATGGCGTTTCCCGACGCGGAAATACTGCTGTTTTCCGACAGCGGGATAGCGCCGACAGGATATCGGCAGACGGAACATTATCAGATCACAAAGCAATTTCTCGACAATCCTAAGAGAATGTTGGATATGATTTTCGGCGGTGAAAAAGATGATGAATAGGCTGTAAAAATTGTTGCGCAAAAAAGGAAAATATGTTATAATGATTTAATAACGCTATCCCCGTAATTATTAAGCTGTATTGCTGCTGCCGTGTTGATTTAAATTTTTTGTCCGCCAATTATTGGTTAATTTGTATTTAATCAAGCCCGACGATAGCGCGAATACTGCCATCTCTGCAGCATTTGCCCGCTTTTCTTGAATGTGAAATGACGGGTTGAGACAGGTTAAACGATTTTATGCTTTCCTAAAATAAGGGGGCAAATGCGCTGAAAGTTTCCGTAAAGTGAACGCCCACGCGGGAATTTTCCGCAAGACGGTGATGAATCGGAGTTTTTGCAAAGCAAAAAACAGAGCTTTACCGCCGAGGCTAACGGAGCAAAGTTTTGCGTAAAGTACAGTATAGTAAGTCAGTCGTTTGCATAATTTCTGCGCAAAAATTGACAAAGCCGAAAACGGAGCTACGCGGAAAATTCTTTGAGATAAGGAGAAAAAATGTTTGTTTTAAAAAGGACAGAAGGACGCGCAAGGCGCGGATTATTCCATACCCCTCACGGCGATATTGAAACGCCGTTTTTTATGAATGTCGGGACTGCCGCTGCGATAAAGGGCGGCGTTTCCAGCGTGGATCTGCGGGAGCTTAAGACCCGCGTGGAGCTGTGCAACACCTATCATCTTCATCTTCGCCCGGGAGATGATATTATATACAAAATGGGCGGTCTGCATAAGTTTATGAACTGGGATAAGCCTATTCTTACGGACAGCGGCGGGTTTCAGGTGTTCTCGCTTTCCAAGCTTAGGAAGATAAAGGAGGAGGGCGTGTATTTCGCCTCGCACATTGACGGAAGAAGGCTGTTTATCGGTCCCGAGGAGAGCATGAGGATACAGTCGCACCTTGCCTCCACCATTGCTATGGCTTTTGACGAATGCGTGGAAAATCCCGCGCCGCGCGAGTATGTGCAGCGGTCGGTGGAGAGGACAACACGCTGGCTTGGGCGCTGTATTGACGAGATGGCGCGGCTAAATTCTGAGCCGTCCACGATAAACCCGAAGCAGATGCTTTTCGCCATAAATCAGGGCGGAACTTATGACGATATACGCGTTGAGCATATGAAGACTATCGGCGGAATGGGGCTTGACGGGTATGCGATAGGCGGTCTTGCGGTGGGCGAACCTACGGAGGTCATGTACCATATTCTCGATGAGGTGCTCCCTTATGCTCCGGCGGACAAGCCGCGGTATCTGATGGGAGTGGGTACGCCCTCAAATATCATAGAGGCGGTGTGGCGCGGAGTAGATATGTTCGACTGCGTTATGCCGAGCAGGAACGCTCGTCACGCCACGATATTTACATGGGGCGGAATAATGCACGCCACCAACGAGCGCTATAAGCTGGACGAGCGCCCGCTTGACCCGCAGTGTGACTGTCCCGCATGCCGCAATTTCAGCCGCGCTTATATCCGCCACCTGTTCAAGGCGGGAGAGCAGCTCGCAGGGCGGCTGGCGGTGCAGCACAATCTCTATTTCTACAACACGCTTATGGACAGGATTAACGAGGCGTTGGACGAGGGACGCTTCGGAGAGTTCCGCGATAAATATTCGCCGCTGCTGGAGAGCAAGCTTGAGGACTGAGAATTGAGCGGGTTTAAGATAAATTTCAGTCTGAAACCGCCCGAAAAGATCGTGCCGTTCGGCAAAAACCGCGACCATATTTCATGGTTCGGACTGACCGACGGAGAGCTTTGGATAGAGGTCGGAGAGCGGACGATATACGAATACTCCGACGCGGCTGTGCGCGAATGGGGCTGGGTCAGGTACAATGATTACTATCTTTCGCGGTTTCTGGAGGATTTTTCGGAGATATTCGGAGCTTTGTGCGAGCCGGTTTCCAAGCGGTTATATGATGTTGTCGGCAGCTTTGCGGCAGATGCAGATGAATGGCTTGGGCAGCATTACGACGGCAGCGACGAGGACTTTTTCCGTTTTGAGGACGAGGAATATTTTCCGCTGACGGAGTGGTTTTACAGGCGCGTTTTCGATTCGGGACATCTGACGGGAGGTCCGTTTATAGGCTGCTTTCGCTGTGGGGATAATGTTAAAATATATTGGGAAAGCGATTATAAATTGGAGAACGGAGAGAGCATATGGAAATATCCGAGCGGGATATATGAGCTTCCCTATGCGGAATTCACGGAGTCGGTGCGCGGTTTTTTAGAGGAATTTTACAAAGAAATGGACGCGCAGACGGAGCTTGCTTTACAAATGGATTGGGGTGAGGTGGAGCTTGATAAGGATTATCTCGCAAGAGAAAATGTTGAGCGTAAAAGCTGCTTTGACAGTCGGCTCGGTCTGCTTTTTCAGCCGCCGTCCGACCGCACAGGCGCTGCCGATTGGAATCGTGCGGAGGCGCTTTACGATAAAATGAAATCGGAGATAAACGGAGGTATTTGAACATTCGGGTAATAAGGTGTTCAAGTATCATAGTATCAGGTTTCGGGCGTTGGGCGGCAGATATCGCGGCTTATTTCCCCGCGCTGAAAAAAGCGCGGGGAAAATTTATAAACACAGCAATTTTTATCAATCCCCGCTGAAACAAAAATGCTATAATTACGGTGGGAGGAGGGACAGGAATGGAACAGGAGCATATCGGGCGGGTCATAGACTATATAGAAGCGCACCTGAAGGAAGAGCTTGACAACAGGCTGCTGGCGGAGATCGCAGGATATTCCGAGTTTCACTTTCTGCGTCTGTTTCGCGAGAGCGTCCGTCTTACCCCCGCCGACTATGTGCGCAAGCGCCGCATTTCGGAAATAGTGCGGCGTATCGGGCGCGATAAACGTCCAATATGCGATATCGCTTTTGAATACGGCTTCAATTCCAAGGAAAACTTTACGCGCGCATTTAAAAAGGAACACAAAATTCTCCCTACGGAATTCAGGACCGCCGATTGCAGTCTCAGGCTTTTTCAGCCCTTTGATTTCAACAAGGCGGAGATATGCCCCGATGTTTCCATAGGCTGTCTTAAATGCTTTTCCGTTGTCGCTTATCCCTGCGACGAGGAACTGCCGCCCGGCTTCTGGAACAAATACAACGCCGAAAAGCGCTCTGCGCGTTTGTCGGGCGGAGAGGTAACGGAGGACTACGGCGTAATGCGGTGGAATCCCGAAAAGCAGGGGCTGGATTACTACATAGGAATACGCGCGGAAATGGCGAACGGGGATATTTCGGGGACGGTGCGGCTCAATATCGCGGGCGGACTGTACGCTGTTTTCGATACCCCGCCAACCGATCGGCACAGCTTTGTTGACACAATTCGGCGAACGTGGGACTGGATATACGGAGTATGGCTGCCCGAAAGCGGATACCGCAGGGGTAAGGGCTTTGAGATGGAATGCTATGTTGAATCAAGCAGGAAGTATTCGGAACGAATTTATGTTCCGATAGAAAAATAAAAGAGGCATGCGTCGGGTTTTAAAAATCCGCGCCTATAAATATGAAAGGACGGTTTTGAAAATGGCTGAAATAATTAAAACATTCAGGGAGGAAGTTCCCGCAATGCGCTTTATCGGGAAGAAATACCCCGATTTTGGCGGCTGGTGGGGCGAATGGTTCGCGAACGGCTGGTTTGACGCAATTGAAAACGCGATGGGCGGAACGGAGCGGATACTCGAAATCTGGGAGAACGGCGGAGGGTATGTCGGCGTTGAGCGGCGCTGTCCCGACAAACCCTTTGAATATTGGATAGGTATGTTCACTCCCGCGGACACCGCCGTTCCCGATGGGTTTGAATGTGTCGATTTCCCCGCGACGGGTCTGGGCACCTGCTGGATTTACGGAAAGGAAAACGAGGTACACGACACGAGCGGCTGCGCCGCGGAGCTTCTCAAGCTAAATATGGAGATGTGGACGGACAGCGACGGCGGGGTATGGTCGTTTGAGAACTGTCTGTGCCCGCGGTTCACCACTCCCGACAAGGATGGAAATGTTATTATGGACTATTGCTATTTTGTAAAATAGCTCAGCTTGTATATAGTGTTTATCTAAGCGATATTACTTGGATTTGAATTTTTTGTGAGAGCCTGACGAGACTCACTCCCGTTTTGCGGAGTGAACCTTGTCAGGCTCTCGTGTAATATTTCCTGCGTCGGCATTGCGCTGCGATAACTTTTTTACTGACTTACAGCTCCCGAGGCGGCGCGGTTTTTCCTTGACAAACGGCTTCAGCCGTGATATAATATATCTGCAAGGGCGACCGTTTTCGGGTGCGTCGGTTTCGGCGCGTCCCCGGGCGGCGGGCTGCGCTCCGCTTTGCGGCGGCGTATCGCATTCCCTGCTCCGCAGCCTTTAAAGCTGTAAAATGGGTAAACAGTTTAAAAACTGTTTACATGGGTTCGAATCCCTACTGCCTCAGAAGCAGACTATGGTTTTTGGAATGAACTGTAAATTCACTCTGAATTTATCGCTCCGTTCTGCGCCGAGGCTTTGCGCAGGCTCTTCCGAGCCGCAGCAGAGCGCGGCAATATCCCGCGGACTTTGCCGGGGAGAGGATACCGCCCGCGCCCGAGGGTCGACATCGGCGCATATGCTCGGTATGTATATACCGACGCTTTGCGGCGATAGTACCGCACGGCACTCGCTCAATCTCTTCGCCGTCAGCCCGATATGGAACGGGGCAGCGCGAATAACGCCCAAAGGCGTTTAAATATATCAAGCTGTCCTCATGAAAGAAGCAAGTGACTTTTAAGCACAAATTGTTTGCGGCCGCGCGGAATATCACCGACAGTTGATGTGCGGATACCTTATTGTGCGAAACGGTTTTTGCATGCTTATATTTTGAGACGTTTTTGTGGATTTTTAAGGGGGTCAAAGATTTGTCAGCAAAAGATAAAAATTATCTTTCCGTGTTTGGGGGGAATTTCCCGTCGCGTGAGTTTGCCGAGGAATATATGGCGATAACGGACGGAAGACCGAAGCGCTTTATGGATGAGCTTTTCCTCGCGGGCGGTTTTTCGGGAAGCGTTGAGCTGAAATTCTTTGAAACCAAATCAAACCGCGCCGAGGAGCTGTATCGGGATTTTCCATACGGCGATAAAATAATTGAAGTAATGAAGGCTAAATTTGACGACAAGCTTAAGCGGCGGGTAAATACGGCGATAGTGCTGTATGACTTCGATTGGAGCGGACATTTTTCAAGCCATTTTTTAAGTCAGATGAAGGAAAAGCGGACGGAGGAATATCATATTTTTCACGTCAGCGGCGTTTATCCCTATAAATAACGAAAGGGGAAGCAATGAAGGTAATCGTAAACGATAATCAGAAGGGGCTGCTGTTTCACAACGGCATACTTAAAAATATCCTTGGCGCGGGAAAATACAGCTTTTTTGGCAATAGGACGGTGGAAATGCTTGCGGTTGGAGAGGAAATAGCCTCCGCGGGCTGTACGCTGCGAAAAATTCTTGACTGCCCCGACGCCGCAGGTCAGGTGAGCGAAGTCACGGTGAAAAACGGCGAGGTCTGCCTGCACTATGTGGACGGGTGCTTTACGGAATGCCTTACGGCGGGGCGGCACGCGTTCTGGAACGACGGCGGCGCGCATGAGTTCAGGGTTATAGCCACCGATGAGCCGAAAATAACCGATGTTTCCGCTACGATTCTTGGCAGGCTAACGTCGGGGTTCGTTACCGAGATATCTGTTCCTGAGCAGTGCGGAGCGGTGATATACTATAACGGAAAACCCGCGGAATATCTCGGAGCAGGGCGGTATTTCTACTGGAACGGCTCTGTAAGGGTCACAAGCCGCATATACAGCCTGCGGCTGCGCGAGATGAGCGTTGCGGGGCAGGAGATACTCACCAAGGACAAGGTCGGTGTCAGAGTGAATTTTGTGCTGAACTGGAAAATAACCGACTACATAAAGGTTTCCGAAGCCACGGAGGATATCGACAAAAACGTATACACCGCCGCTCAGCTTGCTCTGAGGGATTATCTTGGCGGCAAGACCATGGACGAGCTGCTTTCGGACAGGGAAAATATAGGGAACGAGATGCTTGAGGAGCTGAGAAAGCGCACGGAGGGAATGTATATCGAAATCGCTTCCGCGGGTATAAGGGACGTTATTCTGCCGGGCGAGATTGCCGCGATAATGAACACCGTGCTTGCCGCGGAAAAGCGCGCTCAGGCGAACGTGATAACACGGCGCGAGGAGGTGGCTTCCACGCGCTCGCTGCTCAACACAGCCAAGCTGCTTGAGGAAAATAAGACCTTGCGCCGCCTTAAGGAGCTGGAATATATAGAGAGGATTTTTGCCAACGTCGGCGAGATAACCGTGGACGCGCGGAGCAGCCTGCTGAATCAGCTGGCGCAGATAGTAGGGGAAAAAGACGAATAATATGCCGCAGGAGTGCTGTTAAGCACTCCTGCGTTTGTGTTTATAATATTCCTGTATCGCTTGCCTATGCCTTTACAAAAGCAATGTACTCATTTACTCTGTATTGGAACATCTATTAGCTACCTGATATAGTCGATTTGGGGTCGCTGCCAAAAATTCCCCTATATCAGTAGTCCACCTTATGCCGCACATCGCTATGTTCAAGCCCATTGTCACCTGCTCCGAAAGACTTTAGGTGAAATAAAGATCTCCCGACCAGACACGAGCGTTCCAAACTTTTGAGAGCCTAAGTAGGCATGCTTCGCGAGAGTAATTATGCCGTCCCTGCACGCTTCTATGATCATAAATACACGCTTTCCCGAAAATTTATTGATATAATTTTAAGCGGAGACATCGGCGGCGCGTCGCTTGTACGCTCCGACGGTATCTCCGCCATTTGTTTTCAATGTTTACCGCCTTGCCGTAAGATGCAATATAAAACCCGCTAATGGCAGGGTGGGTAAGATCGCCCAACGTTTTCACGCTCCCTATCTTCCGCAGTGCGGGAGGTCTGCAATCCGCCGTCGGAGCCGAAATCCCTTTTACAATGTGTTGGATTATAGAAGCATACATATGCGCGCTATCGGCATAAGCCGATAACATTACAAGGCAGTATAATTATTTTTTCTCGTTTGCGCGGCGGCTATTCAGGTAAAATTTCCTATACACCGCACACAGTCACTTTTTAGGAGCCGGTTTTGTGAATCTTGATGTTTTTTAACTACTCCTCGTCAATATCAAGCTCAGGAAGCTCCGCAAAGCGCTTCAGGAACTCGTCCCCCGCTGCGTTCATCTCTTCTTCGTTGTCCACGGTGGCAAGCATATTCTCACCGTTTATTTCCGTTTCCTTTAGAATGATAAATTCTGTCGCGCCCTCTTCCTCATCATAATCCGCTGGAACTAATGCGTAATATATTCCGCCCCTGAATTCCATGCGATCTATAAACTCAAAACGGCTGACATTTCCATCCTCGTCTTCAAGCTCGATTATTCCTTCTTCCTCATCAAGGGTCAGCTCGTTGTTTTCGTCGTTTGTACTCATAAAAACGTATTCCTTTCTTGCCGTGAAATCACATTACTTTTTTATTGTACACCAACGGAACGATAAAGTCAAGAGGAATTTTATGAAAATTTTCTTGTGTCATGGAATATTAGCAAATATCGGAAGTTTAAACAAAACACTAAATCATAAATTGTACAAAACGACATTAAAAAAGTTTAAAAAATCTATTGACTTTTCACAAAATATGTGGTATTATAATATCAAGGAAAGGGGAAAAACCAAAGTACCGACGGATATGGCGGATACTGAGGAGATTTCTCTTACCTAACAAACCGAAAGGGGTTATTCCGATGGGTTGTTAAGTTAAGTCAGCAGGCGGACAAGGCGCAAACAGTTATAGTATAACGGCAGTTGCGGCATGAAAAGAATTATACCGGATTTCAATACAGTCACAGTAACAATGCCAAGTAGTTCCGCGAATCTGACTGAACGGGCATAAGAGCCTGTTTCACCAAAATCCATTAAGAAAGGAAGCGAGTCCAATGGAAATAGCCGAACATTCTTTAAAGTCATCTGCGGAGTCGCATTCCGCTGACCGCAAGGTTTGAATATCGGGCAATGATCTGCACGGGTTTCTGTCTTACCCGAAAGTGCAGAGTCTGCCGAAACGGAGCGTTTGGCTCAATTATACCGAGCGCGAGGCGAAAAACTCTTAACTGTCGCAATGTTTCAGTTGTACGTGCGTTTAATCGTGTACATTCACAGCGGCTTGCAGATGAATACCTACCGCATATGCGTTTACATAGATAATCTTGATTAAAGCGGGTGATTCAGATGTACGCGTTATACGATACGGGAAAGGTTGATTCAAAAGCTATCTGATCTGCGAAAGGAATGAGTCCAATGTCCACTGAATAATTTGATTCCCAAATTTGATAAGGTGGTACAATCCAATGAACCGGTGAAACTTTAAAATTGAATATTTATCCGCCATTTGGCGGGAGTTATGAAAGGCTGCGGAAATCCGCAGCCTTTGTTTGTAGAAAAAGTTGCTGCAGCATAATGATCATGAAATTTTGAAATTTTTTTAAATAACCCCTCTTAGGTCAACCTTTATATACAGACTAAGACCACCGATATCGTCGGTGGTCTTGATATATTTTGTCGTATTATTCTCCGTGATATTCGGAAAGCGTGATATCAAAGCTGTATTCCCTATCACGCCCCATTGAATCAATCCTTACGACTGTTACGGTCACGCTGTCACCCGGCTTCATATCCTTTAGGATAGATGAAACCTCGGTTGTGGTAGTTACCGACTGACCGTTGACCTTTGTTATCGTATCGCCTACAACAAGCTCACTGTCCGCAATGGCAAGATTTTTATCAATCTCGGTTATATAAAGCCCAGGTGTCATTCCGTATCTGGCTGCGTCCTCGCTTACCTGAATGCAGGTAAAGCCAAGAATGGGCCTGCCGGTGACATATCCCTTATTGATAAGGTCATCAATTACGGTTTTCGCCTCATTAATTGTTATCGCAAATCCCAGATTCTCGGAGTAATCATTGATAAGCTTTTCATTTACTACTCCCACGACCTCGCCGTACATATTGAACATTGCGCCGCCCGAGTTGCCAGAGTTTATAGCAGCATCGGTCTGAATCGAGGACAGCGCCCTGTCGTTGGAGGATATCTGACGGTTAAGTCCAGATACCACACCCTTGGAAACAGAGGTCTGAAGTCCCATCGGATTGCCTATGATAACCACATCGTCACCGAGATGCAGACTGTCGGAATCACCCAGCACAGCCGCCTGAAGGTTGCTCGCGTTGATTTTCAGCACGGCTATATCTGTGTCTTTGTCGCATCCCACAATGGTCGCGTCGTATTCCTGAGTGAAGCCTGTGCCGGTCTTAGGATCGGTAGTGCATACCTGAACTGTGAAGAAGTTCATTCCGTCCACCACATGATTGTTTGTCAGGATATATCCGTCATTGGATATAACAATGCCGCTGCCCGAACCGTAAAGCACCTTTTCACCATGATATTCGATGTATACCTGTATATATACTATGCTGTCGCGCACCGCCGAAACAAGATCGCGTGTATACATAAAAGTGCCGTCGGTGTTGAATTCTGCGTCACTGTTGACTTTGTGATAGATTGACGCTCCCGATTGCAGATCGTTAAGCGTGGGTGTGGTATTGTTTTCGTTTATTAGTTCCGACGTGCTGCCGGAAGGCGTGTGGTTTATTTGATCATTAGCGGATATAACGGCGCTGTTGGCTCTGCCCGCGATAAATGCTCCGCCGAATCCTGCGCCGCCGCCGACTATCGCCACAGCAGCTATCAGTGCGAACACCTTAGCCGCGCCGTGATTTTTCTTAGGAGGCTTCGGAGCTTTCATAGGCTCAGAGGGTGTCACTTCTTCGGTATAAATTTGCTGATAACCGTTTATATTGTTATCGTACATATTGATCCATCCTTTCAGTCCCGCGTCGTTTATGTACCCAACGCGTTTCATCGCGCTTCGTTTTATGGTTATATTATAAAACGCTATTGTGTAAAATCTGTGAAGCAATGCTGATATAAAAATTAAATCCCGCTGACAAATCAACAAAATGAGGTCGATTATTCTTTCAAAGCTCTGTCCGCGGCAAGTGTCAGTGCGCATTCCAACCGTTTTTTCTGCATTTCGCATGAAAGCTTGTGCGGCTTTGTAATGTCGCTCTCATATATAAAGCTGTTGGCATTACAACCTCCAGAGCAGAAGAATTTAGCCCAACAGTCGCGGCAGCCCTGCTTGCTATATACATGGGTCGACGCAAAACGTGATTTAATATCTCCGTTAAAGCTGCCATCATATAGATTGCCCATTTTCCACTCTTCTAAGCCCACAAATTGGTGGCAGGGATAAATATTTCCGTTAGGGTCTACCGCAACGTAATCGTTGCCGCAGCCGCAGCCCCTCAGCCTTTTTATGGCACATGGACCCTGATTCAGGTCAACCATGAAGTGGAAGAAGTTGAACTTGTCCTTTTCACGGTTCATCATGACCTTGCAAAGCCTGTCATATTCTGCAAATACCTGCGGCAGATCCGCCTCGGTGATGGCGTACGGTTCGTTGATATCGGTCACCACAGGCTCTGCCGAGAGCTGCTCAAAGCCCAACTCCCGCAGATGGAGAACATCGTCGGTAAAATCGAGGTTATATTTGGTGAATGTCGCGCGTACATAGTAATCTTTATCGCCGCGGCTTTGCACAAGCTTTTGAAATTTCGGAACAATAACGTCGTAGGCGCTTTTTCCGTTGAGTGTTTTGCGTATGCGGTCAGTTACTTCCTTGCGTCCGTCCAGCGACAAAACCACGTTGACCATCTCACGGTTTATAAAGTTGATTTTCTCATCGTCAAGCAGCAAACCGTTGGTGGTTATGGTAAAGCGGAAATTTTTGCTGTGCATCTTCTCCACGGAGCGGGCGTATTTTACGGTTTCCACTACCGTATCCCAAGCCATCAGCGGCTCTCCGCCAAAGAAATCCAACTCGATATTCTCACGGTTGCCCGAGTTTTCTATTAAAAAGTCGATTACCCTGCGACCCGTTTCGGGGGACATAATGCAGCGCTCTCCGCCGAAATCTCCCGTCTGGGCGAAGCAGTATTCGCAGCGCAGGTTGCAGTCGTGCGCAACATTGAGACACATGGACTTTATCGGGCTTCTGACCATTGTGTCCGAATATTTTTCGTAGTCGTCCTCGGTAAAGAGTGCACCGTCTTTGTACAGACCATACAGCTCGCCATAGGCTTCGCGCAGCTCATCGGCGGTATACTGCGGGAGCTTTTCAGTAAGCTCGTCCGGCATTTCGTCGCTCATTGGCGCCGAAATAAAGTCCAGCATATCAAATGCGCAGTCGTCCGGCACATGAACGGCGCCGCTGTTTACGTCAAGCAGGATATTATAGCCTGCCTGTTTGAATTTATGTATCATTGGCAATTCTCCGAAAATATGATAATTTTTGGGCAGGAACATTCCCGCCCAAACTCGGTAAATCGGAGCAAGGCTCCGTATCGTGCGGATTCGCACATGTCACTTGACAGCCTCACACTTCTGGTTAGCCACCGTGCAGGATGTCTTGCAGGCAGACTGGCAGGAGGACTGGCACTTGCCGCAGCCGCCCTTTTCGGCGGAAGCCTTAAGATTAGCCTTGTTGATAGTCCTGATATGCTTCAAGGGAAACACCTCTTTCTTTATGTATTGCGTATAAACGCCCGTTTCAGCGTATGAACGCTTAAATTCATTATATCACATTTGGCTGCACATTTCAAGGGGATATTGTTATTTTCACATTAAATTTAAGAAACTATATCTGAATAAAACACCGCTGAGGCAGGTAAATCATAGGAATTTCGCTTAACCGCGCGGCTTTGAGGGCAATCAATTGCGAAAAAATGATTAATGGTGTTTTTGGAAATCAATTTTTTGGCTTAACCATGCAGCTTTAGAGTGGTTTTCAGAGGCCTAAAATCATTTATTAAAATGCATAAGTTTAAGTATTTCCCATTATAGCGCAGTTTTCGAGAAAATCTCCCAAAAACCGAGAATATTATATACTTCGTAAATTCCGCTTAACCGTGCGGTTTTAATGGTCAGTGAATCGTCCACGGAGCAGTATAATCCGTAAAACGCCATAGTCCATTATGTTTTTCCGCCCTGTAAACGACCTCCTTTACCTCGGTCTCTCCCGCCTCGTATTGAAATGTGTCATATTCCGTAAACACGGCGGTATTCTCCGTAAGCTCTGTCAGCTCGCGCTCAATGCTCTCCAGAGTGGGATTGTATCCTGCTCCCGAACAGTCCCTGACATAAAGAACACCGTCTTGCTCAATGAATTTGTTTGTGTCCATAAGAGCGGTCACTATCTCTCCGCTGAAGTACCTATCCAGCGCGTCCAACAGCTTTGCCTTGCTGTCAATAGCTGTGTTTGTGATGGGAACGTAAGTTTCTCCGTTTATCTCTGTCGGGTCGCTTTCGTAATCTACGCCGTCAACCGCTCCGTTTGAGTAAGGGTGAAACATGCTGTAAAGCTTTGCGGACGCGGAAAATATCTCGTCCAAGTTCTGCCGCGTGGGGTCAAGGCGCGTAAGCTGCTCTTCGGGAAGTATCGCGAAGCGTTCCTCCTGCTCATAGTAGCGGTAGACCCTGCTTCCGTCAGGGGATATGTAGAAGTCGCACATATAGTAAAGCGTACCCTCATGCTCGTCGTAGCAGCTTACCGCTCTACATATCAGCCCGTCTATCTCAGCGGTTTTTACCGCGTCGGAGAAAATATACACCTTGTCCGCAGACGGAAGCCCGAGAAAAGCGTTGTCGAAGGCGGATATCTGCTTAGTAACATCTAAGGTGGGAGATTCCTGCGTCGGCATATCCGATGATGGTTCGTCAGAAACGATTTCTTCAGGAACCTGCTCACTCGTTACTGACAGGATTTCCTCCGAAATATCGTCCGTGCTGGTCGTCACCTCAATTGAACTGACAGGTTCGCCGATCGACGGGGGAAGGGAGGGCGATTCGGCTTCCGTATTTCCCGAGGGCGAATTGTCGTTATCGCCCGAGCAGCCCGCTGCAATAAGGCACAATATCGCGGCAAGAGCCGCCGTAAATCTTTTCATAAAAAATCTCCGTTCGCATATTTTCAGGGCGTGTCCGTTGGCACTCCTTTAAATATATGCGAAAAAACGGCGGTACATGATAAGCACCGCCGAAATCTTTAAGGCAACTAAATCATCAAAGCGACTCGTCCGCCTCGTCCGCGGGAACGTCCTCTATAAGCTCGTCGGGCTTAGCGTCAGCGGCGGGAGCGGATGGAATATCAATATCAGAATCAATCTCGAAATCCGTATCATCGTCAAAATCGAAATCAATATCATCATCGTCAAGGTCGTCCCAATCGTTGTAGTAGTCCTCTTCGTTCTCCTTTTCCAGCTTTTTCTTAGTGATATAGGTAGCAGCCGCAATACCGCCGACAGCGGCAAGAAGTCCCACCATAAATACTCCGAAACCCTTCATGTTTATCCTCCTTGTAAAACGGTTATACATTATCTTTGGGAAGCGCTGATTAAAACACAATCGTTCCACAAAAATGAGTGACTCATGTGGGGATTGTGTTACGCTGCACTTTAATCGGCGATCCTCAGGCTATGCCGCGGACAGACATATCCACCGCGTTTATACAAATAATAGTATATACCTTTTTGTGAATTTTTTCAAGTGCAATTAAGATTTTTTGTGAATTTTTACAAAAAATTTACATATTTCCTGTCATATTCATCAAAATTGAGATTGCGGCGATAGGCGCGGTCTCGCAGCGCAGTATACGCTTTCCAAGGGAAACCGCAGAAAGCCCTCTGTCCGTAAGAATAGCCGCTTCGCTCGGCTCAAATCCGCCCTCGCTGCCAATAACTATATCCACATTGTGCTTGAAATCGGAAACCGCAGACTTGAGCGGAAGCTCTGCGCATTCATAAAACAGTATACCCGTATTTTCGACGGAAATAAGTTCCGTAAGGGCGGAAAATTCCACCGCTTCACCAATCTTGGGTATAATCCCGCGTCCGCACTGCTTAGCGGCTTCAAGAGCTATTCTTTGATAACGCTCCGTTTTTTTTGCGACAGCTTTGCTGTCCGGGCGAGAAACACAGCGCTTTGAGAAAAACGGGATTATCTCGCTCGCGCCGCATTCAACCGCTTTCTGCACAATAAACTCCATCTTGTCGCCTTTTGGCATAGCCTGAAAAAGACGCAGATATATATTCGGCTCAGCGGCGTTGGGAGAGCATTCAAGTATAGAAAATCGGCACATATACTTATCCGCGTTTTCCATCCTCGCAAGGTAATCCGTGCCTTTGCCGTCGCACAGTACAGCGAGATCCCCCGCCCTCATACGGAGTACCTGCGTTGCGTGCCGAGAGTCGTCCCCCGTAAGGATTGCCTCCCGCTCGTCTATATTTTCCGTAAAAAACCGCGGATATCTCCACCGTTCTATCTCAAATTCAGCCATTTTTCCTCCGAAAATATTTTTGTCAAATCCCATATAGCCTTTAAACAAATGATGGCTATATGGGAAGAATGCTGCGGTTGATTTACACACAAATTCCGATGAATATTAATTGTTAACCCAATTCATTTATATAAAATACCGTTTTTATTATGGATTCCACTTTGCGTGGTAATCCGTCAAATCGGACACTTTACCCTCCCTAATCCTTCCGACAAGCGACTTTGCGTCTTCATCGGTTTCACAATACAGCCGTATTCCCTTTTTGCTGTCTGCCAGTATAAGATTTACATTATTTTGAAGAGTTATTGGATTCTTGGAGCAGAATATACCTTTATCACTTTTACGTTGATTGTTTCCTCGCTCGTTTTTACGCGAACTTTTAAGGGAGATTTCCCCACAGCTTTTGCCTTCTTTTCAGGATAATTCATATTTTGAATATAAAATACTATTGTTATTCAAAATTTTTATTTTAGTTGAATAAAAATTCTGTTAAACGCGGCATCTGTTCATATACCAAGGTAAATCTTTTTTCACCCACTCTTCAAATTTATACCCCATATCGGAACAGCAGCGTTCACACATTTCAATATCCGTCAGGTATGTTACCGACAATGTGTATGTGTCGGGAGATAAAGGGAATGTACTGTTGGAATCCATCTGATTAAAAATAGTATTATCAAAAATCAGTTCCACCCGTATTGCGCCGCAGAGCCGAACAGCCTTTCCACGTTTTTACGAAGTCCCGCATTTTTTTCTGAGGACAAATTGCTGTCCTCCGCAAGTATTTCCTGAGCGAGCTTATCCGCCTCTGCAACGATACCCGAGTCGTCCGCGAGGTCGGCAATGCGCATGGGGGGAAGCCCGTGCTGCTCCTGCCCGAAGAAGTTTCCGGGACCGCGCAGCTGCAGATCCATATCCGCTATTTTGTATCCGTCGGTCGTATCCACCATGGCGCGGGTTCGGGCGCGGGTATACTCGCTTTTGCTGTCGGTCATCAGCACACAGTAGCTTTGCTCCGCACCGCGCCCCACTCGCCCCCTGAGCTGGTGGAGCTGCGACAGCCCAAATTGTTCCGCGTTCTCAATAAGCATTACAACCGCGTTGGGAACGTCTATACCCACCTCGATAACGGTAGTGGATATCAGCAGTTTAAGGTCATTATCCTTAAACTCTGCCATTACCCGCTCCTTTTCCGTCTGCTTCATTTTTCCGTAAAGCAGACCGGTGGGTATATCACGGAATTCGTCTTCGGTAAGCCTGTCAAAGTATTCGATGGCGCTGACTTTTTCGCTCGCTCCGTCGTCGTTTACCAGCGGACAGACAATATACGCCTGTTTTCCCTCGGCAATATGCTTTTTTATAAATTTATATATCCTTGGGCGGAACGAGGTGTCCACCGCGTAGGTCTTTATAGGTATTCGTCCTTTGGGCATTTCGTTCAGCACTGAAACGTCCAGATCGCCGTAAATGATAAGCGCCAGCGTTCGCGGAATGGGCGTAGCCGACATTGCGAGAATATGCGGATTATATCCTTTTTCTGCAAGCGCGGAACGCTGGTTTACGCCGAAGCGGTGCTGCTCGTCCACAATGACAAGCCCCAAATTCTTGATATCAGCCGTTTTTTGTATAAGCGCCTGCGTACCGATTATCACATCGGTCTCGCCCGCTTTCGCGGCAGCTTTGGCAGCGTTTTTCTCCTTTGCGGACATTCCGCCCGTGATTAGGCTCACCTTTATGCCGAGCGGTATAAGAAGCTCCGAAAAGGTTTTAAAATGCTGTCTTGCAAGCACCTCGGTTGGCGCCATCACCAAAGTCTGAAAGTTGTTTTTTGCGGCGAAAAAAGCGGCTGCCGCGGCTACCAGCGTCTTTCCTGAGCCAACGTCTCCCTGAAGCAGTCTGTTCATAGGGTACTGCCGCTTCATATCCGCAATACACTCCGCCGCCGCCCTCTGCTGTGCGGCGGTGGGAGAGAATGGGAGTGAACTCCAGAATTCGTCGGTGTCCGCGTCGGACATCACCGCGCCGCTCATATCTCTGCCCCTCGAGCGTATCATGGACAAGCCCAGCTTAAGTGTAAGCAGCTCCTCGAAAACAAGCCTTTTGCGAGCGGCTGTGTACTCTTCGCGCGATTTCGGAAAGTGTATTTTATACATAGCTTCCTGCACTCCAAGAAGCCCGAATTTTTCAAGTATTTCCGCGCTGAGAGTTTCCTCACGCTTTACCGCGGAGAGAGCGGTTTTTATGTTTGCGCTGACCATGTTGTTGGAAAGTCCCGCCGTAAGGTGATATTTGGGCAGCAGACCCTGCTCGTGCGCTCCCACATACATCGGTGAGGATATCTGCATACACGCGAGGTCGCCCGTTATCTTACCGTAAAAAATATATTCCTTTCCAAGCTCCAACTTGTCAAAGGTGTATTTCGCGTTGAAAAAGACCGCCGTAATGCTGCCCGTATCGTCATTCAGCTCCGCTTTGTACAGCGCGACCTTTGCGTATCTGCTGAACGGTTCGGTTTTTTGGGCAACGACCGCGCGCAGGGCGCAAAACTCCCCCAGAACGACGTCCCGTATCGCGGTAACGTCAGTAAAATCCACATAATCCCGCGGGTAAAGCTCGGTGAGCTGCTCAACGGTTTCTATCCCGAGTTTTTTGTACAGCTCCGCCTTTTTCGGTCCTACGCCCTTAAGGTAGGTTATTTCCATGAGAACCGCGTTACTCCACCGAAATTATGTAGTAATACACGGGCTGCCCGCCGTTTACCGTCACAATTTCAACATCGTCGCTTATTTTGCCGCGCAGCGTTTCATATGCTGCCTCAGCGTCCTCGTCGGTCACGTCTGAGCCGTAGATAACGGTAACATAGCTGCTTGCGGAGGTCACAAGCCGTTTTGTCAGCTTCACAAGAGCCTTGGTAACGTCCTTTTCGGTGAACACTATTTTTCCGTTATCCATAGCGAGTATCTCGCCCTGCTTTATCTTATGTCCGTCGTATTCGCTGTCGCGCACCGCATAGGTTATCTGTCCGCTTGCCACCCTGTCCAGCGCCTCGGTCATTTCGCTGCGGTTCGCTGCGAAATCCGCTTCGGGGTTGAACGCCATCATCGCGGTTATTCCCTGCGGTATAGTCCGCGACTGAAGAACGCACACGTTTCTGTCCGCGAGAGACACCGCCTGCTCCGCCGCCATAATGATGTTCTTGTTGTTCGGCAGCACAAACACGTTGTGGGCAGGAGTCTGTCCTATTGCCTCAAGGATATCCTCCGTGGAGGGGTTCATGGTCTGCCCGCCGCGCACTACATAGTCCGCGCCGAGGTCGGAGAACAGTGCTTCCAGCCCTGCGCCAGCGGCTACCGCGACAAATCCGATATCCTTTTCGGGAGGAACGGGCTGCCTGCGGTGCTTCTGCGCCGCCTTGTCCGCTTTGATGATATTGTTGTGCTGCTCGCGCATATTTTCTATCTTTACCTTGGTCAGCTCTCCGAATTTAAGCGCTTCCTCTATCGCCTTGCCTGGGTTGTTGGAGTGAACGTGAACCTTGATTATATCCTCATCGTCCACCACCACTACGCAGTCGCCGATAGTTTCAAGATATGCCCGCAGCGCGGTTGCGTCCCTCTGGGAGGTGCGGTTTATGATAAACTCGGTGCAGTAGGCAAATTTTATCTCTTCCTCCGACGTTCCCGAAGCCGCCACAGCCGCGGGCGCAACGGGCTTGACATCGTCCTCCGCCGTTATCGCCTCTCCGCCGCTTATCACGGCGTACATCCCCTCAAGAATAACTATCAGTCCCTTGCCGCCTGCGTCTACCACGCCCGCCTTCTTAAGCGCGGGAAGCAGCTCGGGGGTCTTTTCAAGGGATTTTTCAGCCTCGGTTATATACGCCTTTAAAAACTCTGCCGCGTCCCCGTTTTCCTTGGCGAGCGAAGCGGTGTTCTCATAGCCCTCGCGGGCAACGGTAAGGATAGTTCCTTCCGTGGGTTTCATAACGGATTTGTATGCCGCGTCCACGCCCAGCTTGAATGCCGCAGAAAGAGCCGCCGCGTCCGCAGTTTCTTTTCCAGCAAGACCCTTTGAAAGTCCCCTGAAAATAAGCGAGAGAATAACGCCCGAGTTGCCGCGCGCTCCGCGCAGCATAGCCGAGGCGGCAATCTTGGCGATATCGCCCGCGCCCGCACCGATAGAAGCGTTTTTAAGCTCCGCTGTTGCGTTTTTAATGGTCATGGACATATTCGTACCCGTGTCACCGTCGGGCACAGGGAACACGTTAAGCTCGTCCACAGCCTGCCTTTGCCTTGAAATGTTGTTCGCTCCCGAAATTATCGCGTCGCGCAGGAGCTTTCCCGTAATAATCATTGTATATCCTTTCTGATTTAAAAAATTTTCCGCGGTCCGCCCGAGCAGCACTCCGCTGAGCTTCGTGTCATTCGGACTCTCGCGGAAAATTTTCTGCGTTGGCTTGATATCGCACAATGCAATGTTGCTTTGCTGTGCGGATTAAGCGTCGCTTTTGCGGCGCAACTATTTAAGTTCTTATGTCATCAACAAAAACATTGACCTTTTCAACAGAAATTCCTGTGCTTTCCTCAATTGCATATGTCACCTTGTTGATAATGCTGCGCACAACCGCGTTCATGTTTACTCCGTACATAAGCGATATGTGCAGGTCTATTACAAGCTTGTCTTTGCCGACCTTTACCGCCACGCCGCGCTCAAAGTCTTTCTTTTTTATTAAAGGAATCGCCGCCATCAGCGTTTGCCGCGGACTGCTTATGTTCATGGACACTACTCCAAAGCAGCTTGTGACAGTGTTGCCGATAAGCGCCATTAAATAATCCTGCGTTATGGTGATTTTGCCGACATGATTCTGAACTATTATCATCAGCCGTACTCCTTCCCAGTTGGGGTCAAGATGTCGGATAAGGGGCAAGCCCGCATTTCAGACATATTCCTCCGTTTTATGTAGTATATATTCGTCCCGAACGGCGGTGCAGACTGCGGTGAACAGCGTCGGAAACTCTCTTGTCGCCGCTGCCGCGTGTTCGGCATTCTCAAATATCCCGAACACCGCCGCTCCGCTTCCGGTAAGTGACGCGCCAAGCGCCCCTGCGTTCCGCAGTTTATCGGAGATGTCGGAGAGCCGTGGGTCACCGTACAATTCCTCAAAGACGTTGTACAAGGACCGCCAATATTCACCGCCTGACGCGGTAAACTCGCCCATCTTTCCCTTAACAGGCAGGGGAGCTTCATCGTATTTCTGGTACGCTTCCGCTGTGGAACAGGCGAAATTTGGCATTACGACCAAAAAAGTGCAATCCGCCATTGGCGGTGCTTCCGAAATAATATCTCCTATACCGCGGCATATTTTCGTACCTCCGCAAAGGCAGAAAGGAACGTCCGCGCCGACCTCAGCCGCTATCTCAAGCAGCCTTTTGTTGCCAACAGCGTTTCCGCACAGCGTATTCAATCCTTTAAGAACAGCCGCTGCGTCGGTGCTGCCGCCGCCCATTCCCGCACCGCACGGTATACGCTTTTCTATGGAGATATCCGCTCCGCCTCCCCTGGTTTCCTCAAAGAACAGCCGAGCCGCCTTATAGCAGATATTCCTCTCGTTTTGGGGAATTAACGGGTTCGAGCAGGTCACCGATATCCCACCGCTCTCATTAAGTGTGATTTTAACATAGTCTGCAAGGGAGACGCTCTGCATGACCGTTTCCAACAGATGGTAGCCGTCCGCGCGTCTGCCCGTTATGTCAAGGTAAAGATTGAGTTTCGCGTAAGCGGTAAGCGTTATCTCTCTCATTTTTCAAGCTCCCCGATAAATTCCCCGATACGCGCCAAAGCAGTCTGCAAATGCTGAACGGAATATGCGTAGGATACTCTGACGTATCCCTCGCCGCTCTCGCCGAAAGCACTGCCGGGCACTACCGCCACCTTTTTGGTGTGAACCAGCTTCTCGCAGAATTCCTCACTGGACATACCCGTGGATTTTATACAAGGGAAAATATAGAATGCGCCCTCCGGTTCAAAGCAGGTAAGTCCCATATCGTTAAAACCCTTTACCACCAGTCTGCGGCGCATATCGTATTCTTCAATCATATGCTCCACGTCGTCGCGGCATCTTGTCATCGCGGCTATCGCGGCGTGCTGGCTGACGGTGGGGCTGCTCATTATGCAGTATTGGTGCAGCTTGAGTATTTGCTTCATTATCGGCTCGGGACCCGCCGCATAGCCCAGCCGCCAGCCCGTCATCGCGAATGCCTTTGAGAAGCCGCTTATCACTATCGTACGTTCTCTCATACCGTCTATTTCCGCTATTGAAACGTGTTTTTCGCCTCCGTAGGTCATTTCCGCGTAAATCTCGTCTGAAAGTATCACGATATCTGTTCCGCGGAGCACCTCTGCTATCTCCTCAAGGTCTTTGCGGCGCATAACCGCTCCCGTGGGATTGTTGGGGTAGGGGAGAATAAGCGCTTTTGTATGAGGCGTTATTTTTTCCATCAGCGCCTTTGCGGTAAGGCGGAAGTTGTTTTCCTGCTTTGTGACGATGGGAACGGGCTTTCCGCCGCACACCGAAACTATCGGCGAATAGCACACGAAACTCGGCTCCGGCACAAGCACCTCGTCGCCGTCATCTACAAGCGCTCTTATCGCCATGTCGATGGCCTCCGAGCCGCCCACGGTAACGATTATCTCGCTGTCGGGGCAGTACTCGGTATGTATGAATTTGTGAAGATACTCCGATATAACGCGGCGCAGCTCTATTAAACCCGCATTAGCCGTGTATGCGGTTCTGCCCTTTTCAAGTATGTTTATAGCCTCGCGACGGGCTGCCCATGGGGTTTTGAAGTCCGGTTCACCGATTGACAGGGAGATAACCCCCTGCACCTGCTGCGCGATATCAAAGAACCTGCGTATGCCCGACGGCTGGATATCCCGTATTTTTTGCGGGATTATGCTGTTATAATCTATCACGGGGACACCATGCTCCTTTCGTCGAAATTGTCCTCGTTAAACAGGTGCTTCTTCTCCTTGTATCTTCTCAGAACAAAGTGAGTGGTGGTGGAAAGAACGCCGTCAAGCACCGCAAGCTGCTCCGAAACGAACAGCGCCACCTTGCGCAGACTTGTGCCGGTTATCGTCACCGACAGATCGTAAGAGCCGCTCATTAAAAATACACTATCCACCTCGTCATATGCCATTATCGTGTGGGCGAGATCGTCATATCCCTGATCCTTAATAGGAGTCACGCGTATTTCAATAATGGCAGTAACGCCTTTTTCGTCAGCCTTTTCCTCATTTATGATAGCCGAATAGCCCATAATTATTCCGTCGCTTTCAAGCTGCTTTATCTGCTTGGCAACCTCGTTTTCGGTTATCCCCAGCATTGCCGCCAGCTCAGCGTTGGTAAGGCGTGCGTTTTGTCTGAGTAGATCCAGGAGCTTATTCATAATTTTCCTCCGTTTCCGATGTTAAAATCTAAAAAAAATTCCTCTCCCTTATTTTACCTCAAAATCATCGTTTTGTCAACCGTGTAACGCAAGAAACCTTATTTATAGATAATAATTTGTGTTAGAAGAGCTGAGCCGCCATGAATCAATTAAAAATCACGCAGTCATGGGCGCAGAAAGCAGGTGTAAAGTGACCGCCCGCACATGAATTTCCCGCAATTCGCCGTAAAGGCGCAGCCCGCAAAGCGGGCGGAGCTTTTACGGCGGCATAGCACAAACTACACTGAGTTTTGCACTAAACTCAGCGTAGTTTGCAGCGGTGCGGGAAATTCTTTTAAATAATCAGCCTTATGTCATCATTTCTTAAAAGCATTTCTGCCTTTTGTCAATATAATAAAGTTTTTAACAGCATTGCATAATATATTGGTTTTACACATGTTGTCCATTCAATGTAAAGTGTTTTGTAGTTATTTGCCATAAAATGACCGAATGCCGCAAATTATTTTATTGTTTTATCACAAAATTTCAAATTTGTTCTTCAATAGATTTACTTTTCAAGCTTTTTTTAGTATAATAAATAAGAAAAGATAAATAAGCGGCGGGCTTATGTCCGCAGAACTGGAGGAATCAATGAGAGCGGTTGTTGCTGTTATAGGTAAGGATACGGTCGGGATACTGGCTAAGGTCAGCGGAATATGTGCAGAGTACGGGGCGAACGTTATGGATGTGACCCAGACCATCATGCAGGATTTGTTTGCCATGACTATGCTGATAGAGATATCTAAGATTTCCATCGACTACATTGACTTGGCGGAGAAGCTGAAGAACGCGGGTAAGGAAATGGGACTTCAGGTACACGTTATGCATGAGGATATCTTTAATTCCATGCACAAAATATAAGGGAGATTGTCGGAAATGCTTAATACAGGCGATATACTTGAAACGATAAAGATGATACAGGAAGAGAATCTGGATATCCGTACCATAACCATGGGTATTTCTCTTCTTGACTGCATCGACAGCGATATTGACGCTGCCTGCGGCAAAATCTACGAAAAGATGATGCGCAGGGCGGAAAATCTTGTTAAAACGGGCGAGGACATTGAAAAGCAATACGGAATACCGATTATAAACAAGCGTATTTCCGTTACCCCAATAGCCATGGTTTCCGCTGCAACGAAGCAAAGTCCCGTAAAATTTGCCAAGACACTTCAGCGTGTGGCGGAGGGAACGGGTGTAAACTATGTCGGGGGTTATTCTGCGCTGGTGCACAAGGGTTTCTCGGCGGGCGACAGGGAGCTTATCGAATCTATTCCCGAAGCGCTTGCCGAAACGACCAACGTATGCTCCTCGGTGAATATCGGCTCGACAAAGGCGGGCATAAACATGGACGCTGTTGCTATGATGGGACGCACCATTATGAATGCGGCGGAAGCTACCAAGGACGATCACTGCTTCGGAGCGGCAAAGATAGTGGTATTTTGCAACGCTCCCGAGGATAATCCTTTCATGGCGGGGGCTTTCCACGGGGTTGGCGAGTACGACACAGAGATAAATGTGGGAGTGTCGGGTCCCGGGGTAGTGCGCGCGGCGCTCGAAAAGCACCCCGATGCGAACATAAGCGAAATAGCGGACGTTATCAAAAAGACTGCGTTCAAGATAACCCGCATGGGTCAGCTTGTCGGCACTGAGGCTTCAAAGCGGTTGGGCGTACCATTCGGAATTGTGGATCTTTCGCTCGCGCCTACTCCCGCGGTAGGTGATTCGGTGGCGCATATTCTGGAGGAGATAGGGCTGGAGAGCTGCGGCACTCATGGAACTACCGCCTGCCTTGCCATGCTCAATGACGCGGTCAAGAAGGGCGGCGTTATGGCTTCCTCGCACGTAGGTGGGCTTTCTGGAGCGTTTATTCCCGTTTCCGAGGACGCGGGCATGATAGACGCGGCTGTGTGCGGCTCGCTCTCGCTGGATAAGCTTGAGGCAATGACGGCGGTATGCTCCGTTGGGCTGGATATGATAGTTATCCCCGGGGATACTCCCGTGGATACCATTTCCGCGATAATAGCGGACGAGGCGGCTATTGGAATGGTTAATTCCAAGACCACGGCGGTGCGCGTTATTCCCGCCATTGGCATGAAAGAGGGCGAAATGCTGGAGTTCGGCGGGCTGTTCGGCAGCGGACCTGTCATGAGTGTGAATAAGTATTCCTCCTCCAAGTTTATCAGCCGCGGCGGACGTATTCCCGCACCTCTTCAGAGCCTGAAAAACTGATAAGCAGAATATCATGAAGAATATGTTGAAAGAGGAAAAGACACGCGTTATTGTGTTTTCGGCAGTATCGCTGCTTTCGGTAATTTTGGTGGTATGGCTTTCATGGGGTATATGCGATATGACAGCTGTATCTCCCATTGACTATGACAACATCGGGGAGATTTATGTAGACGGAGCCGATTTCACAAGCTGCGCCATGCTCGGAGCGGGCTTGGTTAACGGTCTGATGCTGATGATATATTTCGGGGCGGCGGTGATATACGCTCTTCTCGCAGCGGTAGGAGCGGCTCTGTCGGGTGTTCTTTTAAGAGTTGTCATGCTGAGGCGCGCGGCGAATATCGGCGCGGCGGAGCTTTCGCTTACGCGAAGGATATTCATTGCAGTTTCAATAACTCAGGCAGTCGTACCCGCAATTATTGCAACAGGTTATATTATTGTGAGCGGAAGCCCATTTGGGCTTATTAGCTTGCTGATGTGCTGGCAGTATCCGCTGTTTATGGGGCTTATCTACATAAAAAAGCTGAAAGGGCTTGCGCATCTGCAAGCTGAGATAGAATAAGTAGTTTTTAATCGTTTGTTTGGTGACGAAATTTTTGAGGGTGTTGTTTTTAAGCAGGGGAAGTGAAATGCTATGATTTTTATAAACCAGTTAATAAGCGCGATTATACAGATAATAATACTTACAGTAATACCGTTTATCTTTTATTTGATTACACATAGGTCTGCAAAAGGTTTTTGGAAATGGTTGGGTTTCACTCGGGCTGAAAAGATTCCGTTAAAAAATGTGGTTGCAATATTTTTTGGATTTCTTGCCGTCGTGTTTATACCATATATTTGGTTATACAATGACGGAGCTTTGTCATATACAGGATTTACAATAGATTCCTATAAAGAAAGCGGGTGGAGCTTACAAACCATAGCAACCGTTTTGGTTTGGGCGATTATACAAACATCACTTTCGGAGGAAATTTTCTTCAGAGGTTTTTTAGGTAAAAGACTCAGCCATAAGTTTGGTTGGAAGATTGGTACAAGTGTGCAGGCAATAATATTTGGTTCTTTACATATCATGTCTGTTTGGGGGCATGGGATTTTACCGGCTGTTATTGTGTTCATGCTTACAGGTGGGATCGGTTTTATGCTGGGGTGGCTTTCAATGAGAAAAGCGGACGAAAGCATTATTTACGGATGGTCGATACACGCAATGGTAAATATTGTTTCTTCAATTATTGTTTTCACGTTTTTGCTTTAAAAATCCACGTATTGAAGTATTTGTTGATTATCAGTGCATTTTTACAGAATTTTTATAAAGAAATGAATTGTATTAATAAACTTGCAAATCTAAATTGTATAATATTAAGCATAAGATGTCTATATAGATATTTATGGAGGTAACGCTATGAGTAATAAGCAGAACAACGCAGACCGTTTTTTAGGCTTCGCGGATATCTATGAAAACGCCCGCCCGAAAGTTCCTCTATATCCCATCGAGGTCATCTGCCGATACTTGGGCAAAGCCCCGAGGGTTGTCGTTGATATGGGGTGTGGTACCGGACTTTCGACCGAAATATGGCAGGACGTTGCGGAGAAAATAATAGGCATAGAGCCGAGCGACGATATGCGCGGTATCGCCGAGAAAAAGTCCAACGAAAATGTGAGCTTTATAAAAGCCTTTTCGGACAGCACGGGGCTGGAGGACGAATGCGCCGACGTGGTAGTATGCTCTCAGTCCTTCCATTGGATGGAGCCGCGCTCCACGCTGAAAGAGATAAACCGAATTTTGAATAACAACGGTATTTTTGCGACGATAGACTGCGATTGGCCGCCCGTAACAAAATGGGAAGCTGAAAAGGCTTATGCGCGGCTGTATGACAGGGTAAAGGAGATAGAAGTTCAAGTCCCCGAGATAAGGGAGAGTTTTATACGCTATTCAAAAGACAAGCATCTTGAAAATATCATAAAAAGCGGGTATTTTGTGTACGCACGCGAGCTGCTGTTCTCGAACACAGAAGCCTGCACTAAGGAGCGTTTCTGTAATATTATTTTAAGTCAGGGGAGCACACAGGCTATTTTGAAAAAATGCCCCGAGCTTATTGAAAAGCAGCTTGCGGAGTTTAAAGAAGCTATAAATTTCTGCTTTGGCGATGAGCCTTTTGATATTGAATTTTGTTACAGAATGAGAATCGGGGTAAAGCATATTTAAGTAAAGACAGTTGATTTGTCAAGCGGATAATAAATAGTCGCTGAGCGGCATAAAATGCGGATAACTTCAAGTCTTGACAATTGGGTAAAATATGATATAATTTTCCTTAACAACGGCTCGGCGGCGAATATGCGGTAACAATGAGTCATAAACCAAAATTTACGGAGGCAGACAAAAATGATTGAAAGATATGATGTAAACGAGGAATGGGCACATACGGGTATAATCAAAGCGGGAGATTTTTGTTTTTTAAGTTATTGCGTCGGAAATATAGGTGGAACTATTGAACAGCAAATCAACGGTGCGTTTGACGAGATGGAAAATAGACTGGCAAAATTAGGTCTTACACTTGAAAATGTTGTGCAAATGGATTGCTTGTTCAGAGATGTGTGGAATATTCCCGTTATGGAAAAAGTGATAAGGGAAAGATTTAATGGAAAATATCCTGTCCGTAAATCCATTCAGACTAATTTTGCGCATATGGGCGGGGAAAACGGTCTGTTGTTTCAGGCTGATGCGGTAGCTTATTGCGGCTAATTGTTTTTATCGCTGCGCAGCACATAAGGCGGTGACAATGAACTCCAAGTCTTGACAATCGGGTAAAAATATGATATAATTTCCCTATAACAACAGTCCCACGGAAAGCCGCGGGACGGAACGGAGGAAATTATGCACAACTCAGGAATCCCTGCCGCAAAGGCGCTTGAAAAGCTCATGGAAGGAAACAAGCGTTATCTTGACGCTTCCGCGAACCCCGGTGACGTATCCCCCGCGATAAGGAAAAAGACCTGTGACGAGGGTCAGTTCCCGTATGCTATCGTGATCACCTGCTCCGATTCAAGGGTAATTCCCGAAGCGGTATTTTCGGCGGGAATAGGCGAGATATTCACCATTCGCGTTGCGGGTAACGTTATGGATAATCACCAGCTTGGAAGCGTGCAGTATGCCGCGGGACACCTCGGCACAAAGCTGGTAGTGGTGCTGGGACATACTCATTGCGGAGCTGTCGGCGCTGCGCTGGGAAGCGACCCCGAGGGATATGTAAAGACCCTTACCGACGAGATTAAAAAGGCGATAGGCGATGAGAAGGACGAGCTTGCGGCGTGCCGCAAAAACGTTGAGAGAAGCGTTTCAATTATAAAGGACAGCCTTGGATATAAGGGCGGCGATGAGAACGCGGTAACTACCGTCGGCGCGATATACAATATCGAAAGCGGCGAAGTAGAATTTATGAATTGATGATACATAAGAATTTCCCCCGCGGAACTGCTCCGCGGGGGATTTTTATAACCTGTCTGCATAGCCCGAAAGCCGTTTAGGCAATGGCAGCAAAAGCTTGGAATCATTAGGTTATCAGCCGTCAACCGCCCCTGCGCCTTCCATAATACCCGCCATAAGGTCGGGATATTTCCAAGTGTTGGTGTATCTGTCAAGAAGTCCGAAAGTTTCACCGCTGTAAAATGCTCCGTTATCCCACAGGAAGCACGGTATGCCTATCTCCTTAAATTTGGACATATAATACTTTGCCCATTCCGCGCGATATTCTTCATTATCCTTGTTCATAGCGCCGCATTCGCCGATTATCACTGCCGTGCCCTTGCTGGTGAAAAGCTCATTGACGGTATCCACGAGGTAATCTATATCCCGTGTGCTGGAATCTTTGTCCGCCAGCCACTTATTACTGCCGCCCTGTTGAAGCGCAAATGAGTAAGGCGTGTAGGCATGAACAGATACGATAAGTCTGTTCGCACTGTCGTTTGGCAGCTCCAGAGCTTCCAGAGCGCTGCGTGAACTGCTTGCGGCATAGGGACATACCATAAGAAAACGCTGAGCGTTATTGCCGCCCGTAGCCCTTACGGTATCAACAAATACCTGATTGAGGTGGTTCACAACTGTGTGACCCTCCTCGTTGCCCCCGTTCCATTCAAAGTTTGTTCCTACCCAGCGCGGCTCATTCATTCCCTCAAAAATAAGACGCTCGTCATATCCCTTGAATACCTCGGATATCTGTGTCCATGCGGAGGACATAATATCTGATGCCGCTTCCTTGTTGTCCTCGTAGGGGTAATTCCAGTCCTCATGGTGCATATTGAGGATAACGTACAGGTCGTTGTTGTAGGCATAGTCCACGACCTGTTTCACCCTTGCCATCCAGTCCTCAGCGATGTTGTGGTTCTCGTCCATGTGATTTCCCCAGCTTGTGGGTATTCTGACCGCGTTAAAGCCGGCTTCCTTTACGGCAATCATCATTTCCTCCGTAGTCTGGGGATTGCCCCAGCTCTTTTCGGATGAAATATCCTTTGTTCCCGTTGCGTCAAGGGTGTTTCCGAGATTCCAGCCCACCTTTATGCCCGCAGTAAACTCAAGGCTTGTCATGGCAGTATCTATCTCGTCCGAGATAACGCCGCTTTCCTCGGTCATTGCCGTTTCGTCGCTGCTGTCTGTTTCTCCTCCGTTTTTGCAGCCTGCCAGAGACATTGCAATAGCTCCTGCGCAGACCGCTGCCAAAATTTTCTTAAACATAATCGTTCTCCTGATTTTTACCGGTTTTCGCGGGCTGCGGCTTTTATGCTGCGCCGAACCTTTATGCGAAGACCGCTTTTATTTTTGCCTGTTGCATACAAATATTATAATAGCTTTTGCCCGTTTAGTCAAGGGGATTTACAAAAAAATTCCCGCCGTTAGGACGATACTCATAAAAAGTTTAAACCCCGAAGCAACTATTGGTAGCTGCTTCAGGGCTTGTTGTAAATATCCGATTATTCGCATAAATCAGAATTTGCGCGAGAGACTGTATTATGTACGATTCCTAATATGTTTCCATTTGCCCACATAGCATATTATAAAACCCAAATCGCTCATAAAACGGCTTCAAGCATTCTTCATAAACCACTGAAATCATGTAGATACGCTTTTCCTTCAGATATTCAATCATTTTATCCATCAGGTCTGTGCCAATCCCTTTGCCTTGGTAATCCGGACAAACCATTAAATCCTGAATATAAGCATCTGTTACTCCATTTGATACACTATCAATATACCCAATCAGTTTATCATCTTCATAAACTGCAATATGGTAATACGATATCATCAAAGGGTTTTTATACTCTCTTTCCATCCTGTTCCAGCCCACAGATTCACGCAAATCCGCCAATGCTTTTACAGACACTTTTTCGTTGAATTTGTACATCATTATGTTTTTTCTCTCATCGTGGAATATTTATATGGCGAAAACTTCTTTATGAGCACCCGTCTTTAAGCGGAGAAAATATTCAGAACCTGTATTCCTCAATAGTAGCCTCGACCACGGGAGCAAATTCCTCACTGCGCTGCGTCCAGCTGTCGCCGTTATACAGCACGTCGCAGAGAAGCTGTCCGTACTGCTGCCAGAAGTTGCTGTTGAAGCCCCTTACGTCCTCCATAACGAAGGTGAAGTTGGCAGGGTCGCACATTTCTCTCCACAGGTCGTATTCCTGTTCGCCCCAAGTCATCTTCCACTTGCGTTCGCCCGCGTATTTGCCTTCGGTGTAGTATTCAGGCTGGGGGTGAATATGCTCCTCCCTTACGGTCGCGATTACCTCGGGGTCGGTATCGTAAACTCTGAACAGATTTATGAAATCGACAGCGCCGCTTATGTTCTTCGCGCCCTTGGGAATAAGGAATCCATAGGTGTCGATAGCTTGGTAGTATTCGTCAGCCTCGGGGTCTCTCGGCCACGGAACAAATGCAAATTCCGAAACGGTGTCATGTATATCGCTTTCGGTACCCGTGGGATTCTGAAGATTTTCCGTTGAAGCTATATAGCTCCATTCCGGTTCTACTGCATTAAACAGCAGCTCGTCGCAGTGAACTGCGAACACCTGGGGAGAAACCCAGTCGCCGAATTGCTTGGCGTACATAACGCCGTCACGGTAGAGCGTTTCGTAAAAGCCCATTGCCCTTGTGACATTGGGGTCAAACATATTGTTGGTTATGGTGCCGTCCGACTTAACGTCCACCAGAACAGTTCCGGTCGTAGCTATGAACGGCAGCAGCGAGTAGTCGGTGGTGTATATTCCAACGTTATTCTCGCTAAGATTGCAGAACTGTATCATCATATCCCGCCACTCGTTCCATGTCCACTCGCCGTTTTTATACAGCTCGTAGGGGTCGGGAAGATTGTTCTCTTCAATGGTTTTCTTTGAGTAGTTAAGAGACCACGATGTAGTGGTTCTGTGGGGATAGTAGTAGTGCTTTCCCTTATATGCATAAGAGTCGATTATATCCGCCATACCCTCCCACAGCGGGGAATTGTAGTCTATGTAGTCGTCCAGCGCCTCAAACATACCTTTTGAAACCGTACCTGGATACAAAAAGGCGTCATAGGTAACTATGTCGGGTGAGTCGTCACTGGCTATCTTTGTTGAAAGCTTCTCAAAATAACCGTCTCCGCTCGGTCCGGTCTCGGTTACAATATCGCCGCCGTATACATCGCTTTTGAAGATAAGGCACTGATCTCTGCCTTTAGCGTCCTTTTCAAGGCTGTAAAAGCCCAGATATTTTATTGTTCCCGCGTTTCCGCTTGGCTCATAGCTCCCTCCGGTAAGTTCTTTTACCTCTTTGTCGGTTGCCGCGTCGTCGTTAGGGTCGGCGGAGGAAGCGGGCGTGGTGGTCTGGCTGGAAGTTTGCGGAACAACGCCGTTGTTTCCCGAGTTTACCGGCGCCTCGTCCACACATGCGGTAACTCCCACCATCAGAGCAGCCGATAAGCACGCCGCAATAATTCTTTTTGTTTTCATTTTAAACCTCCCAATATAAAACGTTTTCGCCGTAGGCGGTATCATCTGTTAATTTTAAGTTTCCCCCTGCCATGAGGCGGGGGGAAACCCATGTTAAAAGGTATTTTTAGAATTTATACTCGTCAATGGTGGAATCGATGATTGGCGAGAACTCCGCGCTCTTCTGTGTCCAGGACTCGCCGTCGTAAACAACGGAGGTCAGCATTGTAGCATACTGAGTCCAGAATGCGGAGTTAAAGCCGAAAGCGTCCTCGGTAACGAAAGTGAAGTTTGCGGGATCGCACATCTCTCTCCAGAGATCGTATTCCCGCTCACCCCAAGTGATCTGCCACTTGCGCTCGCCGGCGTATTTGCCCTCGGTGTAGGTGATAGGCTCGGGAGCAATATGATCTTTCTTGACCTGCTCCATAATAGCGGGGTCGATATCGTAAGCTCTGAACAGGTTGATGAAGTCGATAGCGCCTGCGATGTTCTTAGCGCCCTTGGGAATAAGGAATCCATAGGTGTCATAAGCCTGATAGTACTTATCAGCTTCGGTATCTCTGGGCCACGGAACGAACGCAAATTCGGAAACGGTATCATGAATATCGCTTTCAACACCCGAGGGGTTTTGTATCTGCGAGGTTTCGCCAATGTAAGACCATTCAGGCTCCATTGCGAGGAACAGCAGCTTGTCGCAGTTAGTAGCGAAAGTCTGGGGAGATACCCAGTCGCCGAGCTGCTTAGCGTACATTACGCCGTCGCGGTTAAGGGTCTCATAGAAATTCATCGCCCTTGTAACGTTCGGGTCGTTGATATTGTTGGTTATAGAGCCGTCAGCGTTAACATCGATAAGAACCGTACCCGTAGTGGCGATAAGGGGAGTAAGCGTGGTATCGGTAGTGTAGATACCGATATTTTCCTCATCTCTGTCGCAGAACTGGAGCATCATATTGCGCCACGCGTCCCATGTCCACTCGCCGTTTTTGTACAGCTCATAGGGGTCGGGCAGATTGTTTTCCTCAATGGTCGTTTTGGAGTAGTTGAGGGCAAAAGAAGTGGTTATTCTGTGGGGATAATAGTAGTGCTTGCCCTGATAAGCGTAAGAGTCTATTATGTCCGCCATGCCCTCCCACAGGGGAGTATTGTAGTCTATATACTGGTCAAGCGCGGTAAACATTCCCTTTGAAACGGTTCCGGGGAACATAAACGCGTCTTTGGTAACGAGGTCGGGGGAGTCGTCGCTTGCGATAAGAGAGCCGAGCTTTTCAAAGTAAGCGTCGCCGCTGGCACAGGTTTCCGTGGCGATATCGCCGCCGTAAACATCGCTCTTGAATATAAGACATTGTCCGCTGCCCTTCTGGTCGGATTCTATGCTGTAAAAGCCGAGAAATTTAACTGTTCCGGCGTTTCCGCTGGGGGTATATGTGGCGGTGTCGATTTCCTTTATCTTCTCGTCGGTAGCAGCGTTGTCGTTGGGATCCGCGGAAGATGCGGGAGCTGTGGTAGTGCCCGACGTCTGGGGAGCACCGCTGTTTGGAACAGAACCCGGTTCCTCCTCGGTGCAGGCGGTCATTCCCGCCAACATAGCCAGCGTTAAGCCGCAGGCTAAGATTTTCTTGTAGCTTTTCATTTGTAAATCCTCCTTAATGAGAAAAACGATTATTTCTAACCGTTTAAGCGACAGTGCAAATTGCACAAATCATAGTGTACATTATTATTATATTCTCTTTTTTCCCCAAAAACAATTGACATTTTTCCCGATTTATATTATAATATTCCCAAAGAGTAAATTGTGCTAATGGTTTTTAGATTTTTATCCCTGTTTTAACTTAATCGACTCCTTTCAAGTTAAGCAAGGAAAATCGACATAAGAAACAGGTCGAAAGAGGGCAAAACGGTTGGCCAAATAAAAAATGCTCTTGGCTATGCTATTGGGGGAGGAAGATTCTTACAGAATCAATATCCTGCCGACGTGGAGGATAAAAAGTGTGTTCCTTTTTAGCTCCAATTCCGTGCGCAGTGAAGATATCAAGTCTTTAAGGCAGCGTAAAAATTCAGGAGAAATGTGATAAAAGCAGACGTCAATTGCCGGCTGCGCATTACTTTTGCGCAATCAGCCGATATATTAAAACACGGTGAAGCGAATTGTTGACTTAACTGCAGGATAACAGGCGCTTGCTTTTTATATAGCTTAGGCATGGAAAATTCTTTAAGATCAGGAGAAAAATATGGATAAATTTATTATGCCGCTGAAATCGGATATGCAGGAACTGGTACAGCATGGAAGCATACAGTTCCCGATACAGTATTACGTCAATTCCATCATAGCTGACAGGAACGATAATGTGCCGCTGCACTGGCACACACGTCCGGAGTTTTTTACCGTAAAAAGCGGTACGGTTAAGGCAAGGGCGGGAAGCACCGAGATAACCGTTAAAGCGGGGGAGGGATTGTTCATGAACGTGAACACGCTTCACAGCTATGTTGCGGCGGGAAATGAGGATTGTATTTGTCCCGATATAGTTTTTTCTGAGGAGCTTCTCGCACCGCTTAACAGTGCGATAAATCACCTTTATGTGACCCCGCTTCTGCTGAATGAGCGGCTGCCGTATATCCATCTTAAGCCTGCGGTGGACTGGCAGTGGGAGATACTGGACTGTCTTGACGAGATATTCGCGCTTTTGCAGCGCTATGGGGCGGCGGGGATATACGGAGAGCCTCTGCATGTGGATTACCGCCACGAAGATATTGAAAGCAGCTGCTTTGAAATGTCGGTGCAGCGCTGCATGAATCGTGCTTGGCAGCTTCTGTTCACTCACAGGCGTGAGTGCGAGTTCTCCTCGGGAATAAAAAACGAGCATATTCTGCTGATAAGAATGCAGAAAATGCTCAGCTTTATCAACGAGTATTACTCAAAGGACATATCGCTAAACGATATAGCGCAGTCGGCAAGCATAAGCAAAAGCGAGGCGTCACGCTGCTTCCAGAGTTACTTGAACACCTCTCCTGTAAATTATTTGTTGAATTTCCGCGTACAGAAAGCAATGCAGCTTCTTCGCAGCTCCGAGATGACGGTGGAGGCGATAGCGCTGGAATGCCGTTTTGGCAGCGCCGCCTATTTTTGCAAGATCTTCCGCTCTCGAACGGGGCTTACCCCCAAGCAGTACCGCCGAAGCAGAATATGATGGGGATTAAAACGCGCGGCAGCCAATTAAGTTTTCAGCTTAATTGGCTGCCGCGCACTTTGTTTGAAAATTATCGTGTCTATCCAATAAATTCCCTTATCAGCGAATTTTCAGGGACAAATCGCTTATCCACACCGGAGAGCTGCTTTAAAAAGCGCTCTATATCTGAAAACGCTTCGTATCCCTCATATGTGCCTGAGATATTTTCAAGGTCAGGAAGCAGGATATCGCGGTAAACCAGCGGCTCATAGCCGATAAAGGTGTCAATATCGAAGTTGGCGCGGTGCTTGAACGGCATTATATATAGGTTTTCGCCGCGCTCAACGGACTTGAAAAACTCAAATGTTTCTGCAAGGCTTCTGCCGCGGTACAGCTTGTCGCGCATAAGCCGCCGCATAAGCCGTATCTTGGAGGGGTGGAGCGTTTGCCCCTTTTTATCGGAAAGCCTTGTGCGCACACTGACATAGACACAATTTGTAAAGCTCTCACTGTCCCCTGTGACCAGCGGGTTAAGGGCGTGTATTCCTTCCAGAATTACAAGGTCGCCATTGTTTCTCTTCAAAGGCATTCCCTTAATTCGCTCCTGGCGCGCAAAGTCAAAGCCCGGGATATCTATTTCCTCACAGTTAAAAAGCTTTTCTATATGCTCTCTGAACAGCGGTATATCCAGCCGCATGGGGCTTTCAAAGTCGATATTGCCGTTTTCGTCACGCGCCTTTTCTGTTTCGCACAGCGGCAGAAAATAGTTATCCATAGAGATGGTATGAGTAGTGCAGCCGTTTTCGCTCAGAATGCGCTGTATCCTTGTGGCGGATGTGGTCTTGCCAGAGCCTGAAGGTCCCGAAATCAGCACCACGGGTCTTTCCTCGCGTTGAAGATATATCTTACGAGCGACCTTGGAGATCCTGTCCGCATATGTGTTCTCATCGGAGAGGATAAGCTTTTCGGGGTGCTTTGAGAGCTTATTCAGCTCGGATATCGAAATAGCTTTCATTTGACCGTTATCCTTTCGATTTATTTCTGCCCGTAATAAGCGTCCGCGCCGTGCTTTCTCAGGTAATGCCTGTCCATAAGCTCCCGCTGCATTGGTGAAATATCAGGCTGCATGATAAGATTATGCCACGCCATAAAAGCCAGTTCTTCCAGAACCACCGCGTTGTGTACCGCGTTATGCGGGTCTGTTCCCCATGCAAACGGACCGTGGCTGTGGACAAGTACCGCGGGGATATCATCAGGAGATCTGCCCTCAAATGTTTTAATTATAACATTTCCCGTTTCACGTTCGTATTCTCCTCCTATTTCTTCTGGAGTCATGCGTCGCGTGCAGGGTATCTCACCGTAAAAATAGTCTGCATGGGTAGTGCCGAGAGGCGGTATACCGCGTCCTGACTGGCTGAAAACCGTTGCCCAGCGGCTGTGGGTATGCACTACTCCGCCGATATTCCCAAACGCGCGGTAAAGCGCCAGATGAGTGGGCGTGTCACTGCTGGGATTTAACGAGCCTTCTACACGCTTTCCGCTTTCCAGCTCTACCACCACCATATCCTCAGGGCTGAGCTTGTCATAATCCACTCCCGACGGCTTTATCACTATCATTCCGCTGCTGCGGTCTATACCCGAAACGTTTCCCCAGGTAAAGGTGACCAGATTGTGCTTCGGCAGCAGCATATTAGCTTCATATACCTGTTCCTTAAGTTCTTTAAGCATAATTATCCCCCTTAATGTTTTCGGCAAAAAGCCGTTTAAAATCCTTGTTATCTTTTGAATAAGCCAGCGCCCACATTGCTTTCATAACCGCATACTCCGCTGTCATAGCGCCAATCTCTATCAGACCGAAGCGTTCCTTGACAACGCGCCCGACACGGTACAGTGCGAGATTGCTCCCGCCGAAAATTGCCTGCGTGCCCATAATTACACAAATTCCCTTTGTTATAAGCTCAGATAGTTTGCTTTCATATATCATTGGCAAACCGCCTGCTCCGTAGCTTTCAATAATTACTGCCCTTGCTCCTTCGATATCGAATATTCCAAGGGGGGCTGCGGGTGTCAGTTTTATGATTGCCACACGGCTGTCCAGTCTGTCAAAGAAAACAGGTCTACTATCGGGCGCTTTGGCTTTGAAAGAAACTTCTCCGTCTTTTGTGATTGTTCCGATGTCGTCGCAGTTGATGCTGCGAAATGCATCAAGCTCTCGGGTATACAGCTTGCTGGCGCATCTGCCGTCAATTACCCTTCCTGAGAAAACGACAGCGACTCCATGTGCGCCGTTATGCACCGCACAAAGGAAAGCGTCCTGAAGATTTCTTTTTACGTCGGAATTGGGAACACTGGGCGAAAGCTGGCTTCCCGTAAATATTACAGGCTTTGGGCTGCCTTGTATCAGGCAGGAAAGCGCCGCCGCTCCGTAAGCCATGGTATCAGTGCCATGAGCAATAACAAAGCCGTCGAAGCTGTCATAATTGTCCTTTATAATCTTAACTATGGTTATCCATTCCTTCGGCGACATATTGGTGCTGTCAAGCGCAAAAGGCTGCACAGCCGAGATATTGCATACTTCCCTGATTTGAGGAATAAGCGTTAGCAGTTCTTCCGTGCAAAGTGCGGGAGCAAGTCCGGAATCCGTATGTCCGCAGGAGATGGTACCGCCTGTTCCAATAAAAAGGATCTTTTTCATATCTTCTCCGAATTTTTGTTGATTTGTACGCAGATATTCAGTACATGAGCCGTTTATTATTCACAGCCGCCGAAATACAGCAAAACACGGCGAAAAATCCCCGCCGTGTTTACCCGATTTACCATTATCTCGGTTCAACAATGAATTTAATTGCCGTTCTTTCCTCGCCGTCTATTTCAACGGTGGCGAAAGCGGGGATACATATCAAATCAACACCGACCAATGCCATATAGCTTCTTGCTATCGCAATCGACTTTACAGCCTGATTTGCCGCGCCCGCTCCGACCGCCTGGACCTCGACCTCGTTTTTCTCGCGGATAACAGCCGCAATGGCTCCCGCAACGGACTTAGGTACAGAGTGTGCTGAAACCTTTACAACTTCCATGATTGCTCACCTGTCAGAACAGTTTTGCCTGTTCTGCCTTTCTTCGTAATTGTCTGTTTTTACCATTTATTATTTATTAGAGCGTCAAGCGGGTAACAAACACGCTTTCGCCCTATTTTTCGGAATAAATTTTTTTGATTCGCTCAATAGATATGCATTTGCCGCTTTTGACGTTAATATCAAGACATACGCCGTTTATCTCACAGTCACCTTTGGCAAAAATGTGCTTTTGCGGGCAGTAGCTGAGGAATTTCTCAATAATGATATCCTTTTCCACCCCAAGTATGGAGTCAATGGAACCAGTCATGCCTGCGTCGGTAATGTACCCCGTGCCGTTGATGATCTGTTCGTCTGCGGTCTGCACATGGGTGTGTGTGCCCATCACCGCAGAAACCCTTCCGCTCAGATAAAAGCCCATCGCGCGTTTTTCAGAGGTTGCCTCCGCGTGAAAATCCACAATAATTATTTTGGCGTCGGTTTCTGTCAGCAGCTTATCGGCATATCTGAACGGATTTTCAATAGGCTGGAGGTAAGTCGTGCCAAGAAGATTAATAACCGCCATACGGTAAGCGCCGAAGTCAAGCTCACACAATCCCCGTCCCGGAACGTCCTCGCCGTAGTTTGCCGGACGTATTACCCGCTCATTCGTTTCAAGCAGCTCGTATATCGACCGTTTGCGGAAAACATGATTTCCCGTTGTGATAACATCGGCACCCGAGTTGAAGAGCCTCTCCGCAGATCGCGGATCGATACCGTTTTCCGCCGCAGAATTTTCTCCGTTTACTATTACAGCGTCCGCGCGGTATTCGTGCTTTATTGCGGATAATTCGGCTTCCAGTGCTGCGCAGCCCGCGCCGCCAACAACATCGCCGATAAAAACAATCCTCATATTATCATTACCGGAAAATTACGTCATCTCTGCCGGGACCAGTGCCAATAATGGATATCGGACATTCGCAAAGCTCTTCAAGGCGCGCTATATAAGCTTTGCATTTTTCGGGCAGCTCACCATAGTTTCTGCACCCTACAATATTTTCATCGTAGCCCTCTATTTCCTCATAAACGGGGCTGCATTTCTCCAGTTCGTCAAGAGTAACAGGGAAATCCTTCAGTATCCTTCCGTCATTTGTTTTATAGGCGGTGCATACTTTCAGAACAGGAAAGCCCGACAGCGTATCCAGTTTATTTATCGCGAGGGAAGTAAGTCCGTTCACGCGCACCGCGTGCCGCATGATTACCGCGTCAAACCACCCTGTTCTGCGGGGACGACCTGTTGTAACACCGTATTCACCGCCGCGTTCGCGTATTTCCGCTCCAGTTTTGTCATTAAGCTCGGTAGGAAAAGGACCGTTGCCCACGCGTGTAGTGTAGCTTTTTCCTACGCCTATTACCTCATCTATCATTTTCGGACCTATTCCCGTGCCCACGCAGGCACCGCCTGCTATGGGGTGGGATGAGGTGACAAAGGGATATGTTCCGAAATCTATATCGAGCAGCGTAGCCTGAGCGCCCTCAAACAGCACCTTTTTATTTTCCTTCCATGCTTCAAAGGTTATGACCGAAACGTCATCCATATATTTGACCAGCTTCTCGCCGTAAGCCTTGTATTCCTCGTATACCTTATCAAGGTCAAACGGCTCTCCGCCGTACACCTTTTCTATAATAAGATTCTTAAGCTCTCCTGTATTTTTCACAAGCTTTTTAAGGCATTCAGGGTGACAGAGATCATACATGCGTATGCCGATTCGCTCGTCCTTATCGGTGTAGCACGGACCTATGCCCCTGCCGGTAGTACCTACGTTCACGCCAGTCTGTTTTGCTTTAAATTCCTCGGTCAGCTTGTCAAGATATCTGTGCCACGGCATAATTATATCCGCTCTGGCGTCAATACGCAGGTTTTCGCAGGAAATACCCCGCTTCTGCATTTCAGATATTTCTTCAAGCAGCACCGCTGGATCGACCACCACTCCGCTGCCTATAAGACACAGCGTGTTCGGGTAGAGAATACCTGATGGAAGCAGATGCAGCTTGTACACCTCGCTTCCGTGGACAACCGTATGCCCCGCGTTGTTTCCGCCGCTGGAGCGCACCACTACGTCGGCTTTGGCAGCCATTATATCTATAATTTTTCCTTTGCCCTCGTCGCCCCATTGGGTTCCGATAATAACACTCGATGACATTTATGAATCCTCGTTTCCGTTGTTAAGTGCATTAGTGCGTAAGTGCAGTGTTTAATCAAACTGCTGCGCTGTCCGAAAATATGCGTAAGTGTATGCACATGCGGGTATTTGAGTCTGTAATATGTGAAAGCGCGCGTATTCCTTAAAAAGTGGCACTATAACACTTTGCGTCTATTATAACATACTATTAACAGAATTTCAAGCGGATTTTAAAAAAACGTTTTACAAGCGCAGCTTTTTTCCCGCAAAATGACTTTAATCAGGGATTTGCTGCACAAAGATAATTTTTATTACCATTTAAATTGTTCCGAATATCCTGTCTCCCGCGTCACCCAGACCGGGAACTATATACTTATCTTCGTTAAGCTTTTTATCAAGATGACCGCAGTAAATCTCAATATCGGGGTGATTTTTTATCAGCGCCGCAAGTCCTTCGGGCGCAGCAAGAATGGACATAAATTTAATGCTTGTTACACCTTTGGATTTAAGCAGGCTTACTGCCGCACTTGCCGACCCGCCGGTAGCCAGCATGGGGTCGAGGATAATGCAGGTGCGCTCCTCAATATTTTCGGGCAGTTTGCAGTAATACTCGCGCGGAAGACAGGTATCCGGATCGCGGTACATACCGATATGCCCTATCTTAGCAGTGGGAACAAGTGTCAGCAATCCTTTGACCATGCCGAGTCCCGCCCTTAAGATCGGAATGACTGCTATTGTTTTGCCCGATAATACGGGCGCTTTGGTGGATTCAATTGGTGTCTTTATCTCCGTCATTTCCAGCGGAAGGTCACGCAGCGCCTCATAGCCCATAAGCGTTGCGATTTCCTCAATGAGTATCCTGAAATCCCTTGTTCCCGTCGAGCAGTCTCGCAGAAGCGTGATTTTGTGCTTTATCAGGGGGTGGTCGAAAACAACAATTCCTGACATTATCGTATCTCCTTAATAATGAATATCCCTTTTCGCGCTCACGATTGATATGCGATATTTGTAAAATTTCGGTGCGCGGCGCCGATGTCCTTAACGAAACGGTTTCTTAATATTATTCGCAATTGTGAAAAAACCGCCTATTACATTTATATTATCTCACAAATTCATTTTTTTTGCAATACTTTTTTGCATTTTTGTGTTTATTTCTACTAATTTTCAACAAAAATATATATAAAAACCGTCAGACTAACGGTCACAGTTTGTTGAAAAAGTGTAAATATCCGATTTGGGAAACATAAAACTTGGCGCGGAATCAATCCGCGCCGGAAAATCACTTAAGCACCTTGCCTTTTTTATCATTGGATTTCAGCTTTATGGGAGCTTCGCTTCCGCCTTTGTCCTCAAATATGTTTTCATTATTATCAATTTCGGGCAGCTCGGGATTTCGCTCTCCTTTAGCTTCATAAAAAGGATTAATTATAAATTTCTGAATAGCGGGATAGCAGGCAAACACCGCCAGGAAAGTAAGCCACGCAAACGGCAGAAGCGGAGAGAGCATCACCAGATATATCCCTATCCCCGAAAACGCTATCAGATAGCCGTACAAAAGGAAAAATGCCAGCGTGATAAGATTCCCCTTTATGTTGACAAAGGTGAGTATCACGGAGTTTTTGATTATAGCTCCCATTCGCAGGTTAAGGGCTACTATCTGCGGATATATGTAAAAATTCATCAGCAGAAATATTACCTGACCCGCCATGGTGAGCGCGTAGAAGAACCAATATGAATTTTCCTTGTCCAAATTGGCAGTGTAAAACACATAACTGAAAAATGTAAGTCCCATCACAAGAATATCCAGAATGCCAATAAAGAAGGACTGTTTGAAATTTTTCTTGAATGCCGTCCAGAAGTCGTGGAACACGAACTGCGGGCGTTCGAGGTAAATATTCCGCATTAGCGAGGTCATTGCCGCAGTCGCGGGACCGAATGTAACTATCGGGATACAAAACAGGAAGTAGATAATATTTATCTGAAAAAATGTCCAGAATTTATTTGCAAACATTTCCCAGAACCGAAAAAACGGTTTTTTCTGCGGCCCATTTTTGGCAACGCCGGGTCCCGCTACGTTATTGTTGTAAAATAATCCCATCAGCAAAAATCCTTTCAGGACAAAATTATCCGTTTATACAAAGCTCTGAATGATAATCCCAAGTATCATCACGATTGCCAGAACAAGCGCCACAACTCTGAAAATTTTCATCAGCTTTTGTCTTTTTTTCTCGTCCATACCATATCACCCGTTCGTTTTATATCACTCGCTTCTGCCTATTAATTATTATACACCCCGAAGGGGCGGGCTGTCAAGTATTACAATATGAAAATCATCTGAAAAAGGTGCTTATTCAACTAACATTGCACCGCCGCCGTATATAAGCCCAATTCCGCCGTCAAATTCGGCGGCTGCCGTAAATCCGGTTTTATCATCATAAAGGGTTCTCTCCGTTCCGCCATGCCCAAAAATTATGTATTTCGACACTTTGCATACCCCATCAAAGCACTCAAAGGAAAAGCCGCAGCGTTCTGGGTTAATAATCAGGGTATTTTTACCACCGATGTCAAGAGTAGGCAATTCTTTTTCAGAAAGAGTCACGGAATAGGAGGATAAAACGCCGTCCATGTTATACAGCGTATAGGTGAGTAGTGCTCCTGAAATCTCTCCGCAAAGAGCAAATCCGTCTTTTACCGCGCCGGTTCTCTTTGTAAGATCGAGCGGCTTCGGGTTTTCCGCATCGCTGCAGTCGATTGCTGCGAATGCGCCGTTATCACCGTTTACAAGAAGAATGCTGCCGCTGAAAGAAAGCGACCGTATCTCTTCCGACAAATTTTTTATGACAGCCGAAGGCTTAAGATCCGCATCGCGAAGATATATCGCGGTGCCCTCTTCTCCACGCTCTGCTGTGGCAGTAAGCTCTCCTATATGAGCGCAGCCGATAAGCTCCTCTACTTCTTCAGTTATGATATTCTCCGATAGCGCTGTTAGCAGGAAGCCATCGTCGTATTCCATTGCTGCGAAGCGTCCGTCCGCTGCCGAATATACTGCCCGCCCCATTACGGCGCTGCCGGACAAGACACTGCCGTCAGCTGTGTCGTATGCGGCATTCACAGCATAACCGCAGCCTTCTCCGCTGAGCAGTACGCTTTCCGCCGGAAGGATTCCCGCTGCTCCCGTTTCGGGGAGATACTTATCGGTCTGCTCGGCGGTAAAATCTTCATTAAATTCGGGAACATATACCGATCCCAGCTTTATACAGCCGTTTTCAATTATAATATCAGTCAGAACTCCGTCTTGCTCCGAGATGTAGAGAGGTTCTTCCTTTTCGATTTTCATAAAGCCGCAGTTTTTTCCGCTGAAAACAGCGAAAATCGCGCCGTTCTGTTCAAATACGGTTATAAATTCCGTTCCGTCAGGCGGGAAGAGCGTTCCGCGCTCAGTGAGTGAGCCGCTTCGCTCATAAACAGCAATACCGTTGTTTTCGGCAGCATATATGTAACCATCGGTATTGAAAACGCCAAGTTCGTTTTCTTTCTCAGGTGGTTCTATCAACAAATTGCCCAGTATTTCGCCGCTGCTTTGCATTTTAAATGGCGAGCCGCCGAGCAGTCCGGAATTATAGGAGGTAAATGTCTGCGCGAATATATCCGTATACTCTTCGGCGCGCTTTAAACTAAACATTGATTCCGGTTCAAAGCCCATGGCGGATACTGCCGCGCTTGCCGCAAACACCGCCGCTGCTCCCACCGCAGCTGAAAGCAGAGCGCCCTTGTGGTAGCCGCCCTCCTGCCGCGTGCGCACATGAACAGGCTGAAACGGCTCGTCATCTTCCTCCAATCCGCTTGTAATTTCCCGCATAACTGCACCCGCGTCTATTTGTACAAATTCGCTTGTTCCCTCAAACTTTTCGTATTCTTCATCGGGCAGTTCGTAAGTATTTCCGTTAAGCGGATTATTATATTTGTCGGATTTTATTTCTGAATAACTGTCGGGATTTTCTGCGCTGTAATACTTTTCATCAGCACTTTCGCTATCAGCCGCGCTATCCCCGTACCGTTCGTTGTACTGGCTGTTGTTTTCTGCGGACAGCGGCTCCGAAAAATTGTCTGAATCATCAAATACGGCTGACGGCATATCCTGATGTTCAACGGATATACTGCCGCTTTCTTCCGCGGTTGGGCTGAATATGTTCTTATAGTATGCCATCGCCGCGAGAAGCTCCGGATCGTCCTCTGGCTCAGGATATTCTTCAGTTTCTATGGAGGTCATTTCGCTGGTATAATCGGCGATGCCATCACTAAGAGGAGCTGTTTCCTTTTCTAACTCCCGTTCATCGGGAATCGCTCCGCGGTTTTTCGTGATATCAGCTTCGGGGGCGCTGACCGCAATCTCAGCGGTGTCAACGAACTGGTTTTCCTCGCAGGGCTGGGATTTTGGGATCATGTTTTCCAGACGCATGGTGAGCGTCCTCTCCCACATCTGCCGAGCCGTGTAAAGCATTCTGGTATAGTCCTGCGAGGTGAGTCCTGAACTGTCAAGCGTTATAATCAGCGACTGAAGATTCATGGCTGGGTTGCGGCGTATTCTTTCAATAGCCTCCGCTGGGGCTCCGCAGCCCTCAAGAAGATACAGAAAATCAGCCGAGCCTATCCCCAGCGAACGCAGACGGTTCAGAAACGTGAACGCGTTCAGCTCAGGAAGCTCCGCTTCCTCGTCCATAAGAAACTCCGCAATATTCTGCGGCATTACCTTTTCAGGAATCACTTTCTCCGCCATATAGTCGCGAAGCTGCGCAACGTTCACAAAATCCACCTCCTGCGGCAGTCAAAACCGCTTTATAATATTGACCACAAATATAATATTGACCATAAATCGGCGCGGATACTGCGCGCCGTGTTGTCATCTGTCGGCTATTCAAGCCCCAATGTGTTTACAGCCTTTGTAAGTCTTTTCTTCACCGCGCCTGTGGACATTCCCGTAAACTGGGCTATCTCCTCGGGCGGGAATCTGCCTATAACGCAAAGCGCCATTACCATTCGCTCGGTATCGGGCAGCTTGTTGAATTCCTGCTTTATATCTATCCCGTCCTCGTTCGGGCGCAAAGCTTTTTTGTCATACTGCACGGGAGAACGCGCCTTTGAATATTCCTTGAACCGCAGCTTTATGCGAGCGCAAAGGGATTTGAGCATAAAAAGACGGAATGCGGCTTCGCTGTTCAGTCTCTTGACAGCCTCAAAGCCGTCGCGTATCGTGCCCGTGACAGCTTCGACCGCGTCTGCGTCGTTTTTCAGGGAGTAGTACGCGGTGTAGTACATCTCGCGGTAAACCGTTTCGTAAAGGTACGCGAAGGCTTTTGTATCGCCGTTCGCCGCCATCGCGCTCAGCTCCTTGTATTCTTTTTTGTCCATGCCGCACCTCCCTTTTATAAGATTTGTTTTTTTAAAATTCTATCCAATAGCGTTTTATCCTGTGCCCGCTGCCGTCCTCCAATTCTCTTTCAAAAACGCCGCCGTTGGCAAGAATAGTCCTTTCGCTGGCGATATTGCCGACCTTGCAGGTCACCATAACCCTTTCAAGCCCCAGTTCCTTTGCGTTTTCCAGAACAAGCCGCAGCATTTCCTTTGCGCAGCCCCTGCGCCGTTTGTCGGGGCGCACGCAGTAGCCGATATGCCCGCCCCATTCGCTGAGAACGGGTGTGTTTAAATTATGCCTTAAGTCGATAATGCCGACAATTTTATTGTCGCTCCGCCTTACCGCAATATAGGTGTCAGCCGCCACCATGCCCTCGGGGCAGGTTTCGGGCTTTGTAAGCGCCGCTGTCTGAGTGAGCCATTCCTCCGCCGAGGAACACTCCCTCAGCTTACCGCAGCCTCCCATTTCCTCGTCGGAGCTGTATTCAAGAAACTCTCTGCGGAACGCCCATATATCCTCCGCGTATTCCGCGGAGGGGCGCAGCAATAAAATATCCATATCATTCTTTTTTCACGACCGCTATCCCAAGCTCGTCAAGCTGCTCCTCGGAAACGACCGAGGGAGCCTCGCTCATAAGCTCGCTTGCGTTCTGAACCTTGGGGAACGCGGTAACGTCGCGCAGGCTGTCGCAGCCGCACATCAGCATGGAAATTCTATCCAGACCTATTCCCGCGCCGCCGTGAGGGGGAGCGCCGTATTTATAAGCGTCCACAAGAAAGCCGAATTTAGCGTCAATTTCCTCTTTTGTAAGACCCAACAGTTCGAACATACGCTGCTGAAGCTCATAGTCGGTTATTCTTATCGAGCCGCTGGATAGCTCCACGCCGTTGAGCACGAGGTCGTATGCCTTTGCGCGCACCTTTTCCTTGTCCGTTTCAAGGTATTCCAAACATTCGTCCATGGGCATGGTGAACGGGTGGTGCATTGCCAGCCACTCTCCGCTTTCCTCATCATACTCAAAGAACGGGAATTCCGTTATCCACAGGAAATTCCAGCCCTCCGGGATAATGCCAAGCTGCTTTGCAAGTTTCAGGCGGAGCGCTCCCAGAACGGGAAGAACAACCTTATTCTTATCAGCAACTATAAGTGCCACGTCGCCTTTTTCACAGCCAAGTGCTTTCAAAATAGCTTCCAGCTCGCTCTCGGCCATAAATTTGCCGAATGAGCAGTTGGGGGCATCGTCTACCCAGCGTATATACGCCAGACCTTTAGCGCCGATACCGCGCGCAAATTCAGTCTGCTTGTCAATCTCTTTACGGGAAAGAGCCGCAGCCGCGCCCTTTGCCACTATTCCGCGAACCGAGCCGCCGTTCGCTACCGCGTCTGCGAAGACACCGAACCCGCAGTTTTTCACAATATCCGAAATATCCGTTATTTCCATGCCGAAGCGGGTGTCGGGCTTGTCCGAGCCGTAGCGGTTCATCGCTTCGGCGTAGGTGAGACGGGGCAGGGGAGTAGCTATATCCACATTTAGCACCTGCTTGTAAAGCCGCTTTACAAAGCCCTCAAGCATTTCCAGAATATCCTCCACGTCCACAAATGACATTTCAAGGTCTATCTGGGTAAATTCGGGCTGTCTGTCCGCGCGGAGGTCCTCATCACGGAAGCATCGCGCAAGCTGGATATACCTGTCCATTCCCGCTATCATAAGAAGCTGCTTGTATATCTGCGGCGACTGCGGCAGCGCGTAGAATTTCCCGTTGTGGATACGCGAGGGCACGATATAGTCGCGCGCGCCCTCGGGAGTGGATTTTATCATCATCGGCGTTTCGATTTCGGTAAAGCCGTTTTCGTAGAAGTATTCCCTTGCGCATTTAGCTATTTCGTGACGCATGATAAGATTGCGCTGGAGCGGCTCACGGCGCAGGTCGAGATATCTGTATTTAAGGCGAAGCTCCTCATTGGTCTTGCTGTCGGAAACTATTTCAAACGGCGGAGTCTGCGCCTTTGAGAGTATGCGAAGCTCCTTCACCATTATCTCTACACCGCCCGTTTTGATTTCCGCGTTTACGCTCTCACGCGCACGCACCTCGCCTTTTGCCATAAGAACGTATTCCGAGCGGACGGTCTCCGCTTTTTCAAATACGCTTTTTTCTGTGTTCTCATCAAATACGAGCTGAACTATTCCTGTCTTATCCCTTAAATCTATGAAAATAAGGCTGCCCTTGTCGCGTACTCTTTGTACAAATCCTCCAACAACTACCTCGTTCTGCTCAAGTGTCACCTCACCGCAGTAACAAGTTCTTTTCAGCCCCTGCATTGTTTCTGCCATTTTATTTCCTCCCGATTCAGAATTTATTTTTAATTCATTTATTAAGCCTCGCGCTGCCCGATTTTACAGGCGATTTGCGGAAAGCGCCGCACGGTAGTTAAACTGCACATTTTTATCGCTGCATTTTGTTGTGGTTGCCGATGCGCTTTAATCCGCCATCATTCCATATTCCATAATATTATAACATTTTTCGGCGGAATTTGCAATAGGAATTATGTGTGAAATTAATTTTTAAAAAGTTTTATAATAAATGCAAGAGGTACGGAGCGCAGTGGTGGAGCGCGTTCACAAGGATTTTCTTGCACGTTT